>NZ_CP127385.1:4955954-5262284 GCF_030378205.1 Bradyrhizobium sp. NP1 | reverse complement strand
GGTGATCCGCCTGCTCTGGCGCGGCGTCAATCCGACCCCGGCGATGCCAAAGGATATGCCGCGCTGGCAGAGCTTGGTGGCTCAGGTCAATCACTGGCTGCTCTATGGCTGCACCATCCTTGTCGCGATGCTCGGCTGGGCGCATTCGGGCGCGCACACGCCGAGCTATGCGAGCTTTTTCGGCCTGTTCAACGTGCCGCAGTTCACCTCGCCCGACAAGGCGGCGGCGAACGCCTACGAGGATCGCCACATCCTGTTCGCCTATGTGCTGCTGGCGCTGGTCGTGCTGCACGTCGCCGCGGCAATCTGGCATCATTTCGTCAAGCGTGACCAGGTGGCGCTGCGGATGATCAGGGGCACGTCGAGCTGAGGCGAGCACGCTGCTCGCGGCTTGTCGCGTTCCCGCTTTTGATGGCAGCTTGCTTTCCCCGCAATTTGGCTTCAGCCTGAAGGACGACAGATCCGGGGCGGGGGAGGCCATGGCGAGGAACATCGTCCTGTTGTCGGACGGCACCGGCAACAGCGCGGCCGCGCTCCTCAAGACCAATGTCTGGCGCCTGTTTCAGGTTCTCGACCTGCGCGATGTCGAACGCCAGATCGCCTTCTATGACGACGGCGTCGGCACCTCATCGTTCAAGCTGTTCGCGATTCTGGGGGGCGTTTTCGGCTTCGGACTGAAGCGCAACGTGCTTGCGATCTACAGCTTCTGTTGCCGCAACTACCGGCCCGGCGACAGCATCTACTGCTTCGGTTTCAGCCGCGGCGCCTTCACCATCCGCATCGTGGCGGGACTGATCGCTACGCAGGGGCTCGTTCCCTACGACAACAACGAGGCGGATCTGGCGCGCTTTGCCGCCGACGCCTACCGCGCCTATCGCCGCCGCTTCAACGGCGGCATCCTGAAGTTTCTCGGCCATTTCGGCATCGACCTGCGCGGCTTTCGTGACGTCCTGATCCGCCTCTGGCGCCGCATCACGGGCAAGGCCGTGCGCGTCGAAGCGATGATCGATGTCGAGAGCATCCGCTTCGTGGGAGTCTGGGACACGGTCGCCGCCTATGGCGGGCCGATCCAGGAGATGACGCGCGCCATCGACTACTGGATCTGGCCATTGTCGATGCCGGACCAGTTCATGAACGCGAAGGTCCATCGCGCCTGCCATGCGCTCGCCTTGGAGGAGGAGCGCGACGCCTTCAGCCCGGTGATCTGGGACGAGCGCTATGTTCGCGGCGCGGCCGAGGTCGAGGGGAGTGCGAAGAAGACCTGGCTGTTCGACATCAACTACGATCCGCGCGGCGCGGCGGCAAGGCGCGCCGATCCGCCGCCGCATTTGCGGACCGACCTGCCGGCTTGCGATCGCGAGCGCATCAGCCAGGTCTGGTTCACCGGCGTGCATTCGGATATCGGCGGCGGCTATCCGCAGAACGGGCTGTCCTACGTTGCGCTGGACTGGATGATGGATCGCGCCAGGCCCTATGGGCTGCTCTATCTCGACGATCAGCGCGACGCCGTGCTCGATCCCCGGATCGATCCGTACGACAAGCTCAACGATTCCCGCAAGGGTCTGGCGGGCTACTATCGCTACAAGCCGCGCAACCTGCTCGAGATCTACAGCGAGCCGCCCTACAAGCTGTCGCTGCGCGACGATGCACGGCGGATCTGGCGCATGCTGTTCCACCGGAAAGATCCACAACGCGAGATCCTGGCGGACCTGCATCCGAGCCTGCGCGACAGGGTCGCGGGCAGGGTGCCGGCCCCGCCGAATCCGACGATCCACGGGGCAGTGTTCCAGCGCATGCTTGCGGGCACCGACCGCTACGCGCCCGTCGTCATTCCCGCGCACTACAGATATCTCGACGAGGCCGCAACGGCGGTCGAAGGGACGCATGCGCCGGACCAGGGTGAGCTGCGCTCCCATGTCCAGGATGACGTCTGGGACTGGATCTGGCTGCGCCGCGTCGCCTATTTCCTCACCGTGTTCGCCACGCTGTTCGTCGCCGCCATTCCGTTCTTCGTGATCTATGCGCCGGGCTTCGGGCTCGACCTGGTCGGCTCCTTCGTCAATCCGGTCGTCAATGCGGCCGCCTCGTTCCTGCCGGGCATGCTCGATCCCTGGTTCGTCGCCTTTCGCAACGCGCCCGGCTTCGTGCTGATCGGCGGCGTCGCTGCCGCCCTGTTCCTGTACGCCGGGACGGTGCTGCGACAGACGGTGCGCGACGTCGCCCGCATCGCCTGGTATTCGCCGCGGGGCTATCGCGAACTGACCGGCTGGCGGGCATTCGTCTATCGCTTGCGCCGGCGCAGCGAGTACCGCGCAGCGTTCTATCTGCTGACGCACTGGATCCTGCCGGCCGCCATCATGTGGTGGCTGTTCTGGTGGCTTGCGTTCGGCACCGCGAACACGCTCGGCCTGATCTGCAAGAGCACTGGCGGCGGGCTCGAGGTGAGAGAAACCGAAATCCAGGCTCAGGCGTCGGCCAACTACGACAACGTCTTCCGCACAAAAAAACTGTGCTATCCCACGGGCCTCAAGGTCAAACACGGCGAGCAGTACCAGGTCGCGCTGACGGTGCCTGCCGACGATCCCTGGATCGATCGGGACATCCCGACCGATCCGACCGGATTTGCCCGCTCGCGCTGGACGCAATTACCGGGTGTGCCGTTCAAGCGGCTGATCTGGTCGAACTGGTTCGCGCCGATCCTGCGCGTCGGCAGCACGGGATTCGAGGAACATCTGCCTGCGTTCAGGCAGGACCCCGCGGATGGCCGCCGCTGGGTTGCGAATTTCACTGCCCGCAGCGACGGCGAGGTGTTCGTCTACGTCAACGACACCTCGATCTTCTTCCCGTGGTTGTTCACGGCCTTCTACGACAACAACCTGGGATCGGCGACCGTTACGCTGAAAAAACTATAGGCCGCCTCACGCCTTGCCGAACACGCGGCGGAAGATCGTGTCGACGTGCTTGAGGTGATAGCCGAGGTCGAACTGCTCCTCGATCTCGGCGTCGCTCAAATATTTCTTCACGTCGGCGTCGTTCTTCAGCAGCGTCTTGAAGTCGCCTTCACCGCGCCACACCGGCATCGCGTTGCGCTGCACGAAGCGGTAGGCATCCTCGCGGCTCGCGCCCTTCTGCGTCAGCGCGATCAGGACACGCTGCGAATGCACGAGCCCGCCGAGGCGGTCGAGGTTCTTCTGCATGTTGGCCGGATAGACCAGGAGCTTGTCGATCAGGCCGGCCAGCCGGTTGAGCGCGAAATCCAGCGTCACCGTTGCATCGGGGCCGATCATCCGCTCGACGGAAGAATGCGAGATGTCGCGCTCGTGCCAGAGCACGACGTTTTCCAGCGCCGGCGTCACATAGGCGCGCACCATGCGCGCCAGGCCGGTGAGGTTTTCCGAGAGCACCGGGTTGCGCTTGTGCGGCATCGCCGACGAGCCCTTCTGGCCCTCGGAGAAGAACTCCTCCGCCTCCAGCACCTCGGTGCGCTGCATGTGACGGATCTCGGTCGCCAGCCGCTCGATCGAGGACGCAACCACGCCAAGGGTGGCAAAATACATCGCATGGCGGTCGCGCGGGATCACCTGGGTCGAGATCGGCTCGACGATGAGGCCCATGGCTTTGGCGACATGGGCTTCGACGCGCGGGTCGATCTGGGCGAAGGTGCCGACCGCGCCGGAAATGGCGCAGGTCGCGACTTCCTTGCGGGCCGATACCAGCCGCTCGCGGGCGCGGGAGAATTCCGCATAGGCGTAGGCAAGCTTCAATCCGAAAGTGACGGGCTCGGCATGGATGCCGTGGGAGCGACCGATCGAAGGCGTCATCTTGTGCTCGAAGGCGCGCTTCTTCAGCGCGGCGAGCACCTTGTCGACATCGGCGATCAAGAGATCGGCGGCGCGCACGAGCTGCACGTTGAGGCAGGTGTCCAGCACGTCGGAGGAGGTCATGCCCTGGTGCACGAAGCGCGCTTCCGGCCCGACGATCTCGGCGAGATGGGTCAGGAAAGCGATGACGTCGTGCCTGGTCTCCCGCTCGATCTCGTCGATCCGCGCAACGTCGAAGGTGGCGTCCCTGGCCTTGGCCCAGATCGTCTTGGCGGCTTCCTTGGGGATGACGCCGAGTTCTGCCAGCGCATCCGCCGCATGCGCCTCGATCTCGAACCAGATCTTGAAACGCGTCTGCGCCTCCCAGATGGAGGCCATTTCCGGGCGGGTGTAGCGGGGGATCATGGGCAGCTCTCGGATGTGAGTTTTTACGCCGCGCTTTAGCAGATCGCGATGGCGGAAACCACCCGGCGGGAGCGGGATGGGTGGAAAACCCGATGCGGTTGGCGCATGGTCTTTGACCCCGGTCAAACCGGCCGGCGGGCGGCCGGTGTTTGTGGGCCGTGGAGGAAGCCGTGCTGCTCGCCATCTTCGCCGACATTCACGCCAACCGGCAGGCTTTCGCCGCCTGTCTGGAGGCCGCGCGGGCGCGGGGCGCGGAGCGGATGATCCTGCTCGGCGACTATGTCGGCTATGGCGCCGATCCGGAATGGACGGTGGACACCGTGATGGGGCTTTGCGAGGCCGGCGCCGTCGCCATCAGGGGGAATCACGACAGCGCGATCTCGGAATTCAGCGCGACCATGAACGCCGAGGCCCAGGCCGCGATCGAATGGACGCGGGGCCGGCTCGGCGCGGCCCAGCGCCGTTTCCTTGCCGATCTGCCGCTGACGGCTGCCGAGGAGGATCGCCTCTACGTCCATGCCGAGGCCTCGAATCCCCAGCGTTGGCGCTATGTGCAGGACCCGGCGGACGCAGTCCGCAGCATGGTGGCGACGTCGGCGCATGTGACGTTCTGTGGCCATATCCATGTGCCCGCGCTCTACTCGATGTCGGCGGCGGCCAAGATGACGAGCTTTGTGCCGGTGGCCGGCGTGCCGGTGCAGCTCCTGAAGGGCCGGCAGTGGCTTGCCGTGCTCGGCTCGGTCGGGCAGCCGCGCGACCGCAATCCGGCCGCCTGTTTTGTCCTGTTCGACACGACATCGGGCGAGATCACCTATTGCCGCGTGCCATACGACATCGAGCTGGCGGCCCGGCGCATCCGCGAAAACGGCCTGCCGTCCTGGCTGGCCGATCGTCTGGCGATCGGGCGCTAAGCGCGATGGCGAGGCCGAGGATCGAGCCAGGCGCAGTCATCGACGGCTTTACCGTCGGCGAATGCGTCCATTCCGGCGGCATGGCGACGCTGTGGAGCGTCACCCATCCCGGCGTCGAGGTGCCGCTGCTGATGAAGATCCCGCGGGTCGCGGAAGGGGAAGATCCGGCCGCGATCGTCAGTTTCGAGATGGAGCAGATGATCCTGCCGCGGCTCTCCGGCCCGCACGTGCCGGCCTGTTTCGGCACCGGCGATTTCGCGCGCCAGGCCTATGTCGTGATGGAGCAGATTGCCGGGCAAACGCTGTACCGCCGGCTGCCCGACCTGCCGTTGGCCTATGAAGAGGCGAGGGAGATGGTCGCGAAAATCGCGACCGCGCTCGCCGACCTGCACCGGCAGAACGTCATCCATCACGACATCAAGCCGTCGAGCATCATGTTTCGTCCCTCGGGCGAGGCAGTGCTGATCGATTTCGGCCTGTCGCATCACAATCACCTGCCGGACCTGTTGCAGGAGGAATTTCGCCTGCCTTACGGGACCGCGCCCTACATGGCGCCGGAGCGCCTGCTGGGCGTGCGCGACGATCCGCGCAGCGACCTGTTCTCGCTCGGCGTGCTGCTCTATTTCTTCACCACCGGGGTACGGCCGTTCGGCGAGACCGAGACGCTGCGCGGCATGCGCCGGCGGTTGTGGCGCGATCCATACCCGCCGCGCGCTCTCAAGGCCGATTATCCGCCCTGGCTGCAGGAGGTCGTGCTGCGGTGCCTGGAGATCGAGCCGGTCTGGCGCTATCCCACGGCCTCGCAGCTCGCCTTCGATCTCGCCCATCCCGGGCAGATCAAGCTGACCGCGCGGTCGGAACGGCTGAAGCGCGATCCGCTCTCGACCGTCTGGCGGCGCCGCTTCAACCGCGGCCTGCAACTGCCAAGGCCGAAATCCGACGTCGCGGCCCAGCTCGCCTCCAGCCCGATCGTGGTGGTCGCGCTCGACACCGAGGAAGGCTCGGTGCCGCTGAACGAGGCGCTGCGAGTCACGACCCAGCAGATCCTGGCGACGCTGCCGGCGGCGCGGCTCGCCTGCGTCAATGTGCTGAAGCTCGGCCGCATCACCATCGACCGCACGCTCGACGAATCCGGCAACAACAAGCATGTCGGACGGCTGGTCGCGCTGCATCACTGGGCGCAGCCCCTCAAGCTCGACGACAGCCGGCTTACGGCCCACGTGCTGGAGGCGATCGATCCGGCGTCGGCGATCGTCGAATTCGCCAATGCCAACCAGGTCGACCACATCATCATCGGGGCGCGGCAGAATTCGATGATGCGTACGCTGCTCGGCAGCGTCGCCTCCAAGGTCGCCTCCGAGGCCGCCTGCACGGTGACGGTGGTGCGGCCGCCGCGCCTCGCCGGGGAGGGGGCGCAGGAGGAGCCGGCGGAGCAGCGGGATATGCCTCCGACCCCCTAGAGCATGATCCGGAAAAGTGTGCAGCGGTTTTCCGTCGCGACAAACGCGAAAACGCGTTTGCGCGGAGATCATGCTCAATCAAAAATCTAAAGCGCGAAGGCGATTCAATTTAATCCCATCGCGCTTTAGCGGCCTTTTGGGAGCCGCGCACTGCCTTCGGACGCCTGTTCTTGCGAAGTGCGGAAAAACATCGATCTCAAGGCGCATCACCGGCAGCCGTAGTCTGCGGTCCGGCATTTTGTTGCGCTATGACTCTTTCGAGCCGCGCGATGTTTTCCAGCAGGCGCTGGCTGGTCAGGACGAGAAAGTAATAGCCGAATTGCGGATTTTGAAAGTAGAGTTCAAGCAGCCTATCATAGGTTATGGTGAGAACTTGTCCGTCATCGATGCATTCGACCGTCCCGGTTCGTTGGTTGTTGGGGGTGAGGAAGCCAAGTTCTCCCATGAGACGCCCTGGTGGAAGCTCGACGCCGATTTCCTTGACCAGGAATCTCCCCGTGACGGTGAGAAACATTTCGGTAGCCGCATCACCCTTCCTGAATAATCTGTCGCCCCGCCGATATCTGCGTTCGGTCATGAACGGTTTGAGCCATTCCATCGACATGTCACCCTGCGCCGCGTTACGCGCCTTCCTAACGAGCCTGAGCATTTGACGGAGGCGAACGGCATTGATCGGCAGCAACAGCAGATACAGCAGAAAAGTGGTGATGTTTCCGGAAAGCGCGCCAAAAGTCGCGAAGAATGTGCAGCCTGCCATATTGGCCACGCGCAGCGGCACCATCGTCTGCATCAGCAAGGTAGCGACAAAGAAGATGGCGCCAATCAATGCGAACATGTTGGCAAGCGTTATGTTGGCCAGCACAATTTCGAGCAGCCGATTCAACAGGGCATCGTAGGTGACGTTGCTGGGATCGAGACCCAGTTGAATCAAAATCTTTGCGACCCTGAAATTGTCCGCGGCCGTATCGAGGATGCGGTTCAGTATTGCCGAAAGGTCTGCATAGAGCTCCATTGGATCATCTCTTTGTGAGGCTGATGGTACACTGGCTCAATTCGTCAGAAACCTGTAGGCGGCGATCAGAGCCACGATGGCTGCGAAAATCAGCAGGGCCGGCACGGATTTTCGGGCGGTTGACCTGTCGGAAGGGGTTGCGGCCAGTCGAGCCGGCGGAGGTCTGCGCGGTCCCTGAGAACGCGCGACGATAGTATCCCCGGATGTAGCAGGGGCTTCTAGTTCTGGCGCCGCGCCAACGCCTCCCATCTCGCTAAAATAGCAGGCGTAGATCTCGTGAACTGCCAGCGCTTTCGACTCGGCCTCGCTCATTCGCTCGAGCCTGGCTCGATAGTTCATCAAGAACCCTTGCGCGTTTGGAGGCAAGTCATCGAAGCTACCGAGCTTGGCCATCATAAGCCATGTGGCAAAATCCGACTCTGCTTTGGAGCGGGCTTTTCGGGCGATGCGGGTGCTCGGGCGTGAGGCCATAATTATCCGACCGATTTGCGATGCAAAATCCCGGGCATTCATGGCCCTCGTTGGACGGTTCGCGTGGATGTGCGAGTTATCCAAGCTGGCGTCAAGCGCCTCGCTTTGGGCTCGCTTCGTGCGTAGCTCGCGTCAGAGCGCCGGGCGCTTATTACTTTCCTATGACGTTGCCGTAACTCCCATCTCGAAAACATATATGCAACGCTCGGCCAGGCGCTATTGTTGTCGATCCGTCGCAAGCTTCTTTTCCGGACCGCCGGCCGGAAAACAAGCGCGACAAGGAGCACCTCAACCCAGATGTCGTTATGAAGTCTCTTGGACTGGGCTGGCTGAGGAGAACGAAAATGATTTTCGATTATTCACTCGCAGCTCTCGTCGCTGCAGGCCTACTATTCTACTTGATCTACGCCTTGCTGCGGCCTGAGCGATTTTAGCGCCGAGAGTACGGACCTAGACCGCTTCGCCGCGGGCGAGCAGGGCCCGTTCCCGGATCGCGGCGATGTTGGCCTTGTAGGCCTCTTTGGTGCCGCCCTTGAATACCGACGAGCCCGCGACGAAGGCGTTGGCGCCGGCCGCGGCAAGCTCGCCGGCGACCTCGGGCGCGACGCCACCATCGACCTCGATGTCGATCGGCCGGCCCGCGGTCATGGCGCGAATGTCGCTGATCTTGCCGAGCGCGGAGGGGATGAAGGCCTGGCCGCCGAACCCCGGATTGACCGACATCACCAGCACGAGGTCGATCAGGTCGATCACATATTCGATGGCGCTTGCCGGCGTCGCCGGATTGAGCGACACGCCGGCCTTCTTGCCGAGCGCGCGGATCGCCTGCAACGAGCGGTGCAAATGCGGGCCGGCCTCGGCATGGACCGTGATGTGGTCGCAGCCCGCCTTGGCAAAGGCTTCCAGATAGGGGTCGCAGGGCGCGATCATCAGATGCGCGTCGAAGATCTTCCTTGTGTGCGGGCGCAGCGCCTTGATGACGTCGGGGCCATAGGAAATGTTCGGCACGAAATGGCCGTCCATCACGTCGAGATGGATCCAGTCGGCGCCGGCTTCGTCCACGGCGCGAACCTCTTCGCCCAGCTTGGCGAAGTCGGACGCCAGGATCGACGGCGCGATGACGAGCGGGCGTGGCGTGAAGGGCTGGGACATCGGCTTGCCCGGACCAGGTTGGAGAAGACGCAATGGCCCCGCCTAACACGCGTCGGCGCGGCCGGCAATGCGGGCGCCGACTTGTTCCTCGGGGGAAAATTCTGCCGCCCGCGGCATCAATTGCCCGGCCCGCGGCCACGGGGTGTCGCGGGAAGCCCTCGATTTTGCTGGGTTCCGTCCTCTGGCACGGTGCTTGCTCGGTTGGGGCGGGGCCCACCTGTCCGGGCCAGTTGGAGTAGTGGTCATGTTGCCTGCCCTTGGTGCGCTGTCCTCGGCGCTCGATGTCCTGCAATCGCTCACCGCGTCGAAATCCGCATCCGGCCAGCCGGCAGGCGGGCAGTCCGCCGCCGGCACGACGCCCTTCGACGTCACAGGCGGTGCGGCCCCCTCCGGCGCCCCCGCAGCGCAGCCCACTTCCACCAGCGGCTTTTCCCAGATCTCGCCGCAGACCATGAGCGCGCTGATCGCGGCGCAGAGCCAGTCGGGTTCGACGGATGCCGCACCGATGAGCCCGGCCGACGCGCTCAAGGACCTGTTCTCGCAGATCGATGCCAATGGCGACGGTCAGATCACCAAGTCCGAATTCGAGAACGCGCTCGGGGCCGGCGGCACCAACGTCGCCCAGGCCGACGACGTCTTCAACAAGCTGGACGCCAACGGCGATGGCAGCGTCAGCCTCGACGAGCTGACGAAGGCGCTGAAGGGCGCGGGCGGTCACAATCACGGCCATCACGTCGGGCATGCCGGCGGCTCGGGCGACGGCGCAGGCAACGCCAATGCCGATCCACTGCTGCAGGCGATCTCCGGCGCGTCCAACAACGTCGTCGCCAACAGCGACGGCTCGACCACCACCTCGATCACCTATGCCGACGGCTCGAAGGTGACGCTGACGACTCCGGCAGCATCATCATCGGCCTCGGCGTCCGCGACCTCGTCCTACAATTTCATCGAGCAGTTGATCCAGCGTGAGGCGCAGAGCCTGTCGGCATCGGCCGGCGCCTCGCTGTCAGTCGCTGCCTGACGCCGCCTCGTTGATCGCCGCACCGGCTAGCTGAAACGATCCTGCCAGGACGGCAGCGCGCCGGGGAACGGCAAGGCGGTCGCCGTGAACACGCTGCGGGCGATGGCACGCGCCACGACGTTCGCCGCGACCATGCCGAGCTCGGTCAGGCCGTAGAGCGGGTCGACGGGCTTCTGCCCCGTTGCCGCGGCGAACACCACGTCGCCGTCGAGCGGCGCATGCACCGGATAGATCGCGCGCGCCATGCCGGTCTGGGCAATCATGGCAAGGCGCTTGGCCTGCGGCTTGTTCAGCGCGGCGTCGGTCGCCACCACGACCAGGGTGGTGTTCTCGCTCGCTTGCGCCGCGGGGCCGCCCTTCAGCCGCGGCGCCAGCATGTCCGGCGTGAAGCGGGCGGGCAGGCCACGCCCGCCAAATTCGCCGTTCACCTCGAACGGCGCCGCCCAGAACCACGGCCCGTCGCCGACGGTGACGCTGCCGACCGCATTGACGACCGCTAGCGCACCGACCGTGACGCCCGCCTGCGTCACCGCCGATGCGGAGCCCACGCCGCCCTTCAGGGTCGCGGTGGTGGCGCCGAGCCCGGCGCCGACGCTGCCGAGCGCGAAATCCGCGGCTGCCGCGCCGGCGGCGGCGTAACCGAGATCGCGGTACGGCGCGAAGCGTCCCCACGCCTTGTCGCCGCCGTTCAAGAGATCGAAGATGATCGCGCCCGGCACGATCGGGATCCGCGCGTCGCGCACGGCGAAGCCGCGGCCCTGCTCGGCGAGCAGCGCCTGGATGCCGCCGGCGGCGTCGAGCCCAAAGGCCGAGCCGCCGCCAAGCGCGATCGCATCGATTCCCTCGACCGTGTTGGCGGGATCGAGCGCCGCGCTTTCGCGCGTGCCCGGCCCGCCGCCGCGCACGTCGACTGCGGCCACGACCGGTCTGTCGAATACGATGGCGGTGACGCCGGAGGCGAGCCGCGCATCGTCGGCATGGCCGACGCGAACGCCGGATATGTCGGTGATGAGATTGTTCAAGCCGTCTTCCGTCAGTTGTCCAGCGCCGTCCTGATCATCTGCGCCAGCTCGGCTTTACGATAGGGTTTTGCCAGCAGCAAGACGCCGGAATCGAGCCGGCCGTGGTGGACGATCGCGTTCTCGGTATAGCCCGACGTGAACAGCGTCTTCAGCGCGGGGCGGCGCCTCAGCGCTTCGTCGACGAGCTGGCGGCCGTTCATCGGGCCCGGCATGATGACGTCGGTGAACAGCAGGTCGATGTCCGGATTACCGTCGATGATCGACAGCGCCTCGGTCGCGTTTTCGGCCTCCAGCGTCGCGTAGCCGAGGCTCCGGATCTGGGTCAGCACATATTGGCGCACCAGCCGGTCGTCCTCGACCACGAGCACGCATTCGTTGCCGCCCCTGGCCTCCGCCGACGCGACCACCTCGGCGGCGGTCATTTCCAGCCCGCTCGATCGCGGCAAATAGATGCGGACGGTCGTGCCGTGGCCTTCCTCGCTGTAGATCTTGATGTGGCCGCCCGACTGCTTGACGAAGCCGAACACCATGGACAGGCCGAGGCCTGTGCCCTTGCCGACCTCCTTAGTGGTGAAGAAGGGATCGAATACCCGCTCCAGCATCGCCGCCGGAATCCCGCTGCCGGTATCGCTTACCGCGACCATCACGTAATTGCCCGGCGTGACCTCGCTGTGCATGCTCGCATAGCCCTCGTCGAGATAGACGTTGCGTGTCTCGATCACGAGCTTGCCGCCGTCGGGCATCGCGTCGCGCGCGTTGAGTGCGAGGTTGAGGATCGCGGTGATGAGCTGGTTCGGATCGACCAGCGCGGCCCACGCGTCCTGGGCCAGCAGCGGCGAGATCTCGATCTGCTCGCCGAGCGTCGGCCGCAGCAGCTTGGCGGCATCGACGACCAGCGCGTTGAGGTCGATCTCGCGCGGTTGCAGCGGCTGCTTGCGGGCGAAGGCAAGCAGGTGCTTGGTGAGGTGGGCGCCGCGCTCGGCCGCGTCGTCGATCAGCTTCGCGATCGAGACCAGCTCCGGGCGGTCCGTGACCGCCTCCTGCAGGATTCCGATCGTCCCCGTGATCACGGTCAGGATGTTGTTGAAGTCGTGCGCGACGCCGCCGGTCAGCTGCCCGACTGCGTCCATCTTCTGGGCCTGCCGGAACTGCGCCTCGGCGGCCTGCTTTTCCGTGAGGTCGCGGCCGATGAAGAAGTAGCGCCGCGCCGGCTCCGACCAGGATCCGGTCCAGTTCAGCATCACCGCCTGCCCATCCTTGTGGATGTAGCGGGTCTCGAAATTGCGAATCTGCCGGCCCTGGCGCGCCGAGCGCATTTCCGTCCGGGTGTGCTCGAGGTCGTCGGCATGAATGAAATCGACAGCGCTGCGGCCGACCATTTCCTCAGGCTGGTAGCCGAGAATGGCCACGGCGCTCGGGCTGACCTGAACGTAGGTTCCCGCCGTGTCGGTGACGACAATGAGATCCTGGGAGGTCTCGAAGATGCGTTGTCGCTCGTCGAGCTCACGGCTCAGCGCCATCTGCGTGCGCTTGACCTCGGTGATGTCGCGCGCGGCCTTTGACGCGCCGATGATCTCGCCCGAGGCCGAGCGCAAGGGCGAGATACTGAGCGAGACGTTGATCTCCCGTCCGCTTTTGTGCAGGCGCAAGGTTTCGTAATGCTCGATGATCTCGCCCTGACCGATGCGGCACAGTATGTCGCGCAATTCGGCGCGCCGCTCCGGCGGCACGATCATGTCGATCGACTGTCCGACGGCCTCCGCCGCCGGATAGCCGAACAGCTTTTCGGCGGCGCGGTTCCAGCCGGTGATCCGGCCATCGAGCGTCTTGGTGATGATGGCGTCGTTGGCGGATTCGACGACGGCGGCAAACAGCCGTTCGCGCTCGCCGTAATAGTCGCGGTCGGAGGCGGCCTGGCGGCGCAGCGCGCCGACCCGCCGCGACATCTGCGCCTGCAGCAGGACGTTCTCGATCAGGAGGACGGCGAGCACGAAGCTTGCCGCGCAAAGCCCGTAGATACGTCCGGCGTAGAAGCCGAGGTCGAAGCGGGCGACGTTGATGATCGCCGACAGCGCGACGTCGAACAGCCAGGCGCACAGCACGACCATCAGCCAGATATCGAGCACGGAATGCGGCCGGCGCAGCCACAGCACCGCGACGGTGGCCAGACACAGGGCCCATATCGAGGACACGACGCCGATCATGGTCGTCGTATAGCGTCCGCCGCTCAGCAGCACCGGCAAATATTGGTGGCCGCCGGTGACCGTCCAGAGAATGCCGGCGATCAGCGCGGCGACCAGCGCGACAAAGACGGCGATGACGCGTCCGACCGAGCCGTCGGCGACGATGTCCTCCTGCCGGTCCTTGAGCAGCGCATAGCCGAGCACGAGCAGCGGAAATACCCCGTGCCAGGCCATGTAGAGCCAGACCGTGGTCTGTGGGCCGGACCCGAACAATCCGGTCGGGGTGAACAGACCGGGGAAGGTCAGCGCGTGCGCCAGCGCCGCAAAGGCGGTGAACAGATATCCGCTCGCGACCAGCGCCAGCGCGCGCGAGCGCAGAATCGAGAATTGCGCGAACAACAGGATCGCAGTCAGCAGATCGTTGACGGCCAGCGCCGATTGATAGCTCGCCACAAAGGCTGGAATCGGCGTGAGCGGCACCCCGGCAAAGGGCGCGACACATGCAAAGAGCAGCGCCGAAACGCCGACCACGGCAAGCGCCGCCATGCGGTCACGCCGGGTTGCCGGCATGGTCGAGAGGAAGATCTTGCGGTCGCTGCCCGTCGGTACTGTCGCCACCCCGGCCTCGAATGCGCTGTTATTTGGGATTGCACGCAACGTCATTTGGCATTGCACGCAACAGATTCGCACCCGGTAGAGTACCGTATTCCTCGCCCGTCCATAGCGGGCGGATCGGGCAATTGACGCGTTCCGCCAATGGCTTTCGGGGTGCCGGCGCAGTCCAAGGTTAGATATTACCTGAACCGGCCGCGCGCGAAAGTGCGTTCGCGGGTAACCGACCCTTTACTGAGGCGAGGAATATTTGGGCGCGTCCGGGCCGGGTTTCGGAATTTCCGCGCTAGGCTCGGCGCAAAAGCCGCCTCGGTCCGGGAGAAACCTTCATGCTTCGCGCCCTCGTCGTCGACGACCAGGCGGACGTCCGCACCATGATCTCGATCGTGTTGCGGGTCCATCGTTTCGCGATCATCGAGGCGGCGAGCGCCGCGGCGGCGCTGCAGGCGTTCGAGGGCGCGACCTTCGACGTGGCAATCGTCGACATCTTCCTGCAGGGGACGAGCGGCGTCGATCTCATCACGATGATGCGGGAACGGGTTCCGGGCCTGCCGGTGGTCGCCATTTCCGGGATGACGGCGCTGGATTTCGTGTCGCAATCGCCCGATCTCGGCGACGTCATCTGCCTGCAAAAGCCGTTTCGTCCGAACGACCTGATCCATGCCATCACGCAGGCCTGCGCCAACAGCCGTCGCGAGACCGGCGGCGCGCTCGCGCAGGGCGCCGTAGTCTGAAAAAGCAGAACGCCCCGGGTGAGCCCGGGGCGTCGCAATCAAATCGCCGGCGTTGTCATGATCCCTTCGGATTGATCTCGGCGTAGTTGCCCTTGGCGTCCCACTTGTACACGACGTAGTCGATCGCCTTGATGTCGCCCTTGGCATCAAAGCCGAGCTTGCCGAGCACGGTGTCCCAGTCGCCGGCCTTGATGGTATCCATCACCTTCTTCGGGTCGGTCGTGCCGGCCTTCGCGGCGGCCTGCGACCAGATCTGCATCGCCGCGTAGGTGTAGAGGGTGTAGCCCTCGGGATCGATGCCCTTGGCCTTGAACTTCTCGACGATCGCCTTGGCGGTCGGCTTGTTGCGCGGATCGGGTCCGAAGGTGAACAGGGTTCCTTCGGCGGCGGGGCCGGTGATGGAAGCGAACTCCTTGTCGTTCATGGCGTCGCCCGCCATCAGTATCGTCTGCAGGCCCTGGTCGCGCATCTGGCGCAGGATCAGCCCTGCCTCCTGGTGATAGCCGCCGACATAGACCAGATCGATGTTATCGCGCTTCAGGCGCGACACGATCGAGTTAAAGTCCTTGTCGCCTTTGTTGTAGGACTCGAACATCTTTTCGGTGAAGCCGGCCTTGTTGAGCGCCTTCTTGGTCTCGTCGGCCAGGCCCTTGCCGTAGGTCGTCTTGTCGTTGAGGATCGCGACGTTCTTGCCCTTGAAATTCTTCATGATGTAGTCGGCGGCGACAAGGCCCTGCTGGTCGTCGCGGCCGCAGACCCGCGCCACGTTCCAGAGCTTGCGCTCGGTGAACAACGGGTTGGTCGAGGCTGGCGTGATCTGCAGCGTGTTGCCGTCGGCATAGGCCTCCGACGCCGGGATCGAGGATGACGAGCAGAAGTGGCCGGCGACGAACGGAATCTTCATCCCGGAGAGCTTTTCGGCGATCGAACGCGCCTGCTTGGGATCGCAGGCGTCGTCGCCGACCTCGAGCGCGAGCTTCTTGCCGAGCACACCGCCCGCGGCATTGAGGTCGTCCACGGCCATTTCGGCGCCGTTCTTCATCTGCCGGCCGAATGCCGATTCGCTGCCCGTCATGGGGCCGGCGACCGCGATCCTGATGTCCTGCGCGAACGCACTCGCCGACAGCGCGACCGAGGCGCCGAGCGCCAGGCCGATGAGCTTCAATGATTTCATGAGGGGTCCTCGCAGGTGTTCAGAGGGTCTGTCACTCGGGTCAATACCGGGCGAACGGGGTGGAAATTCCCGGTCATTGTCGGATGATTTTAGCGCCAAGTCATCGGCAATTTTCGGGCAGGAGCGCTATCCATTCGCAGCATCTTGCCGCAGCGCCCGCTCTATCCCCGCCGGCCGCCTTCGAGATAGGCGGCGCGGATTTCCGGCCGCTGCAGCAGTTCGGCCCCGGTTCCGGACAGTGTGATCAGGCCATTGACCATGACATAGCCGCGATGGGCGAGCTTGAGCGCATGGTTGGCGTTCTGCTCGACGATCAGCACGGTCAGTCCGTCCTGGCGGTTGAGGGTCCGGATCGCGTCGAAGATCTGCCGGGCGATCAGCGGCGCCAGGCCGAGCGACGGCTCGTCCAGGAGCAAAAGGCGAGGGCGGCTCATCAGCGCGCGCGCGATCGCCAGCATCTGCTGCTCGCCGCCGGACAGCGTGCCGCCGCGCTGGGTCATGCGTTCCCTGAGCCGCGGAAACAGGGCCAGCACGCGGTCGAGCGTGACGATGCGATCCTGCTCGCTGGCGTCGGTGGCATCGGCGCCCATCTGCAGGTTTTCCGCCACGCTCATGCGCGGGAAGATCCGGCGCCCTTCCGGCGACTGCGCGATGCGCAGCCTTGCGATCTGATGCGTCGACACGCCGGTGATGTCAGCGCCGTCGAACAGGATCTGCCCGGTGCGCGCGCGGGGACGTCCGAAGATCGTCATCATCAACGTCGACTTGCCGGCGCCGTTGGCGCCGATCAGCGCGACGATCTCGCCGGCATTGATCTCGAGATCGACGCCCTTGAGCGCCTCGATCTTGCCGTAGGCGGCGCGCACGCCGCGGATCGCGAGCAGCGCGGTCACGGCTCGCTCTCCTCATCGCCATGGGTTCTCCCTCCCCCTGAAAGGGGGAGGGGTGGGGAGGGGGTCACCTCGTGCGAACGCCTCTTGAGCTGCGCGACAAGATCGGCAAGCACTCCCTGCAGATTTTCGTGGATGTCGTTGTTCCAATAGCGGACGACCGCAATGTTCCTTTCCGCGAGCCAGCGCGTGCGACGCTCATCAGCGAACCTCCGCTGTTCAGCATGCTGCCCGCCATCGACTTCGACTGCGAGCCGAAGGCTGGGGCAGTAGAAGTCGAGCGTGAACGGCCCGATCGGGTGCTGCCTTCTAAAATGAAGGCCGTTGAGCTGATCGCGGCGGAGCGATTGCCAAAGTCGAGATTCGGCATTTGTCATGTTGCTGCGCAACTTCTTTGTGCGCGTCGTCATCGCCTGCGTGCGTGAGAAACGTGACCCCCTCCCGCCCGCTTCGCGGTCGACCTCCCCCTTGCAGGGGGAGGTTGGGGGGGTGTTGCTGCGAGCCGGGGTCACGGCTCGCTCTCCATCACGGCGATCGCTTCCTCCTCATCGGCGCCGAGATAGGCCGCGATCACCTTCGGATCGTCGCGCACGTCCTGCGGCTTGCCTTCGGCGATCTTGACGCCGTAATCCATCACCACGACATGATCGGAGATTTCCATCACCACGCTCATGTCGTGCTCGATCAGCAGGATCGAGGTGCCGTGGTCGGCGCGGATCGCGAGCAGAAGCGTGCTCAGTTCGGCGCTCTCGCGCGCGTTCAGCCCGGCGGCCGGCTCGTCGAGGCAGAGCAGCGCGGGCTCGGTGCACATCGCGCGCGCGATCTCGAGCCGCCGCTGGTCGCCATAGGGCAGGTTGCCGGCGGCATCGTCGGCGCGCTCGATCAGGCCGACACGATCGAGCCAGAATTTCGCCTGCTCGATCGCGCGCTTTTCCGCGCTGCGCCAGGACGGCGCGCCGATCAGCCCGAGAAAGGTCAGCCCCGAGGCCAGCATCAGCGCGTTGTGCTGGGCCACCATCAGGTTCTCCAGCGCGGTCATGCCCGGGAACAGGCGGATGTTCTGGAAGGTGCGCGCCACTTTCGCCTGCCGCGCGATGCGGAAATCGTTCAGCCGGTCGAGCCGGATCGCCTTGCCGTCATCATGGGTCAGGAGGATGCAGCCGCTGGTCGGCCGGTAGAAGCCGGTGACGCAGTTGAAAACAGTGGTCTTGCCGGCGCCGTTCGGGCCGATCAGCGCGGTGACCTGGCGACGGCCCGCGGCGAAGCAGAGATCGTTGACCGCGACGATGCCGCCGAAGCGCATGGTCAGGTGGTCGACGGCAAGAATCGGGGCGTCACTCATCCGTGCCCCTCCTTGACGAGGTCGGAGGAGATCGCCTGGGCCTGCTTGAGATACACGGTCGGGGCGCGATGGCCGATCAGGCCGCGCGGCCGCCAGATCATCAGGAGCACCATGGCCATGCCGAACACCAGCATGCGGTATTGCTCCAGCCCGCGGAACAGCTCGAAGCCCCCGATCATCGCGAGAGCCGCGAGCGCGACGCCAAGCTGTGAGCCCATGCCGCCGAGCACGACGATGGCGAGCACCAGCGCGGATTCCTGGAAGGTGAAGGATTCCGGCGAGATGAAGCCCTGCCTCGTGGCGAAGAAGGCGCCAGCGAGCCCGCCGAACATCGCGCCGGTCGCGAATGCGGTGAGCTTGGTGGTGGTGGTGTTGATGCCGAGCGCGCGGCAGGCGACCTCGTCCTCGCGCAGCGCCTCCCAGGCGCGGCCGATCGGCAGGCGCCGCAGGCGGATCGTCACCCAATTGGTGAGCAGCGCCATCGCCAGGATCACGTAAAACAGGAAGACGATGCGGTGGGTCGGCGAGAACTCGATGCCGAGCTTGGCGGCGAGGCCATCGCCGCCGGGGGTGAGCGGGATGCCGAACAGGGTCGGGCGCGGAATCCCGGAGACGCCGTTCGGCCCGCCGGTCAGGCTCTGCCAGTTGATGATGACGAGGCGGATGATCTCGCCGAAGGCCAGCGTGACGATGGCGAGATAGTCGCCGCGCAGCCGGAGCACGGGAAAGCCGAGCAGCATGCCCCAGAACGCGGCGAGGATGCCGGCGAGCGGCAGGCAGACCCAGAACGACAGCCCGAAATTGGTGGCGAGCAGCGCGTAGGAATAGGCGCCGACCGCGTAGAAGGCGACATAGCCGAGGTCGAGCAGGCCGGCGAGCCCGACCACCACGTTCAACCCCCAGCCCAGCATCACATAGGTGAGCACGAGGATCGCAAGGTCGAGGATGTAGCGCTGGTCGTAGAAGATCACCGGCACCAGCAGCGTGAAGATCAGCAGCAACGGCGCGACCAGCCGCCCGGCGGCGGCGGTCATGCGCTGCACCGGCTGCGGCACCAGGGCCGCCGCGCCATCCGGTCCGATCCATTGCCGCAGCAGCTCGACCACGATGCTGCCGCCGAACACCGCCGCGACTAGGCTTGCGAGCTCGCCGAACCGCGTCCAGTAGATCAGCTGCCCGCTGGGGCCGGCCTCGGTACGGATGCCGACCATCAGCGAGAACAGTATCAGCGCGACAAAGGCGCTCAGGAATGCCTTCTTCAGGATGAACGGGGTGCCGCCCGCGGACCGCACCGCGGTCCGCTCCGGGGCCGTTGCTGTCACGCCCCCGCCGGTCAAACTTTTTCAACCTCGGGCCGGCCGAGCAGGCCGGTCGGCAGGAAGATCAGCACGACGATCAGGATCGAGAAGGCCGCGACGTCCTTGTATTCGACCGAGAAATAGGCCGACCACAGCGTCTCGATCAGCCCGATCGCAAGCCCGCCCAGCATCGCGCCGGGCAGCGAGCCGATGCCGCCGAGGACTGCGGCGGTGAACGCCTTGATGCCGGCGACGAAACCCATGAAGAAATCGACCAGGCCGTAATAGAGCAGGTACATCATGCCGGCGACGGCGGCGAGCGCCGCCCCGATCACGAAGGTCATGGAGATGGTGCGATCGACGTCGACGCCGAGCAGCGCCGCCATGGTCTGGTCCTGCTCGCAGGCGCGCATGTCGCGCCCGAGCCGAGTGCGCGCCACGAGCCAGGTGAAGATCGCGAGCAGCACGACGGTGGTGAGGACGACGACGATCTGCACATTGGAGAGCTGGACCACGAAGCCGCCGGCGCCCTCGTGCAGCATGTAGCCGCCGGTGATGATCGGCGGCACCGGCTTGACCCGGGCGCCCTGCGCCACCTGCGAGAAGTTCGACAGCACGAAGGACATGCCGATCGCCGACAGCATCGGCGCGAGCCGGAACGAATGCCGCAGCGGGCGGTAGGCGATGCGCTCGACCGTCCAGCCGTAGAGCGCGGTGATTGCCATCGACACCAGAAGCACGAGCAGCAGGATCACAGGCACCGCGGTCAGCCCGAACGACACCAGCACCAGGAACGAGATCAGCGCGATGAAGCCGCCGATCATGAAGATGTCGCCATGGGCGAAATTGATCATGCCGACGATGCCATAGACCATGGTGTAGCCGATCGCGATCAGCCCGTAGATCGAGCCGAGTACGAGACCATTGATCAGTTGCTGGGCGAAATAGTCCATGGCTGCCGCTTCTAGTGTCCCGATTCCGAAGTTCGCATCATTCTGCGGGCCCCTCGTTTGCGAACTTCGGAATCGAAGGACACTAGCAACTTATTGATCCAGTGTGGCTTTGGATCGGAGGTTCGCATGACGGGCTCGTGGGCCACATGATGCGGACTTCTGAACCGCCACACTGGTCGACGCGGCAAGGGCTCCCGGGCAGCAGCCTTGAGCGGCGTGTCGCTTCGTTTTCTAACAGCTTGGAACCGGCCCCGGCAACTGCAACCGATGCAGGAAGGACGCCTTGCACAGAGTTGTTTTTGTTGTGAGTTCCGACGTTGGTCCGCCGCCGATGGCAATAAAGTGCGGTGGAACCCCTGTTCCACGGCAACCAATCGCGGGGCGGCCGGTTGGTTGAAGCTAGGGGCAACAAGGGAGATCCCCGAATGAGCAGTCAGAATCCGAATCCTGGCCAGCAGAACCAGAAGCCCGGCCAGAAGCCCGGCCAGCAGCAGCAAGGCGGCGGGCAGCAGAAGCCGGGCCAGCAGCAACAGCAACCCGGCCAGGATCGCTAGTTCGGGCGTAACAAGCGAGTGAAGTGAGCAGAGGGTTCCGCCGCGAGGCGGGGCCCTTTGTTTGTGCCGCTCTGTTCCGGATCTTGCCGGACCGGGGGCCGATTAAGGTAAACGAAAGGTTTAAATTGAAGGTGGCTGTGTAGGCTGTTTACGTCGTCCGCAGAGCCCGCGATGCCGCAGAACAATCGCAGGGCCAGCGGGAAGCGACATGACGAAACACTGGCGGATCAGTTCAATCAGCGGCGTGCTGCTGGCGGCCTATTTCATCCCGACCTGGACCATGAACGCCTTGCGTATCATGGTTTCGCCGGTCCACGGGCTTTACGAGCGGCCCAACATCTCGCTCGCGCTCTTCATCAGCGATCACCTGCAGCTCAATGCCCTAAGCACGATGCGCGCCGCCTGGTTGCTTGCGCTCGGCCGCCTCACCGTCGTCGCGTTCTTCGCGCTCTTTGTCGCGCTGCTGACGCGCACGCGCATGCGCGAGAACGGCGGCTCCGACGAGGCGCTAGGCATCGCGCTCGGTATCGGCAGCCTGATCAGCTTTGCCGGAATGGTGCTGGCGGCTCAGGCCGGAGAGCCGGCCGCGCTCAAGCTGCATGCGACCGAGCTTCTGCTGCTGCTCGGCACGGCCATCGTGCTCGCGGTCGAGCGGCCGGCGCCGCGACCGGGCGCGCTACTTCGACAGCCCGAGCTCCTGCATAACGCTTGAGGCTTCCTTGACGGCGTGGTTGGCCGCCGGCACGCCGCAATAGATCGCCTGCTGCAAGAGAATTTCCTTGATGTCGTCGGGCGTGAAGCCACCCTCGGCGAGCGCTGCGCGCACATGCAGGCGGAATTCGTCCCATTGCCCCAGCGCGACCATGGTGCCGATGACGAGCACGCGGCGGGTGCGCTCGTCGAAATGCGGCCGGGTCCAGATCTCGCCCCAGGCGTAGCGCGTGATCAGGTCCTGGAAATCGGTGTTGAACGCGTTGCGGCCAGCGATCGACTTGTCGACCCAGGCGTTGCCGAGCACCTTGCGGCGCTGGCCCATGCCGCCGTCGCGGCGCTGCTGGTCGTCCATGAGAACCCTCCGGTCATTCCGGGATGGTCCGAAGGACCAGACCCGGAATCTCGAGATTCCGGGTTCGATGCTTCGCATCGCCCCGGAATGACGATTGAAACTACCTCTGCGTCAGGAAACCGACCAGCGCCTCGGTGAAGGCGTGCGGTTGCTCGACGTTGGAGATGTGGGCGGCGTCGAGGATGGTGAGGCTCGCGCCGGGAATGCGGCTGCGGATCATCTCGCCGGCTGAAATTGGCGTGGCCATGTCATGCCGGCCGGCGATCACCAGCGTCGGGCTCTTGATCTTCGGCAGCAGCTCGCGCTGGTCCAGCGTCGATAGCGCCTCGCAGCAGGCGATGTAGCCCGCAACGGGAGAGGCGAGCAGCATCGCCTTCATGTTGGCGGTGATCTGCGGCTCGCGCTCGCGGAAATCGGCGGTCAGCCAGCCGGCGATCACGGTGTCGGCGACAGCCGCGAGGCCGCCTTCCTTCACCGCCTTGATGCGGTTCAGCCAGTTGGTGGGGTCGGGATAGTAGCAGGCGGTGTTGGCGAGCACGATGCGGTCGAACCGCTCCGGCGCGTTGGCCGCGAGCCATTGTCCGACCATGCCGCCCATCGACAGCCCGCACCAGTGCACCTTGTCGATGTTGAGATCGTCCAGGATCGCGAGCACGTCGCGGCCGAAACGCTCCATCGAATAGGGGCCGGGCGGCACGCCGGATTTGCCGTGGCCGCGCCGGTCGTAGCGGATCACGCGAAAGACCTGGCCGAGCGCCTTCATCTGCGGCTCCCACATCTTCAGCGTGCAGCCGAGCGAGTTCGACAGCATCAGTGTCGGCCCGCTCTGGCGGCCTTCCACCGCGACGTTGATGAGGCAGCCGTCGGCATCGATCATGGGCATCGCGGGTCTTCTCCGGTCATTTGTCGTCGAGCGAAGCGAGCAGCCGGTCGATCAGCGCCTGCGAGACGCCCTGATAGGCCATCGGTTCGAACAGTTTTGCGATCTCCTGTGCGCTGAGTTCTG
The DNA here is from genome assembly GCF_030378205.1 of Bradyrhizobium sp. NP1. Lineage (NCBI taxonomy): Bacteria > Pseudomonadati > Pseudomonadota > Alphaproteobacteria > Hyphomicrobiales > Nitrobacteraceae > Bradyrhizobium > Bradyrhizobium sp. NP1. The sequence goes on along the minus strand of NZ_CP127385.1, from coordinate 5,239,197 downwards.
CGGCAACTTTCGGATCGGCGGTCAATACGTCGCGCAAATGCTTCTTCTCCGCAACCGCCTTCTTGCTGGCGGCCTCGACGAGGTGATGCGCCTCGCCCTTGCCGATTTTTTCGGCGAGCGCCATCGTCACCGCTTCCGCCATGATCAGCCCATCGGTCGCGTCCAGATTGGTCCGCATCCGCGCCGCGTCCACTTCCAGCCCCTCGGCGAGGTCGACGATAGCTGCGAGCGCACCCGAGGTGACCAGCAGCAGCGTCGGCAGCGTCGGCCATTCCGCATGCCAGGGCCCGGCGCTGCGCTCATGCTCCTGCACCTGGGCGGCGAGGATCGTGGCGGCGAGGTTCGGCGCCATGGTGGCGGCAGCCAGCGCGCTCGCGGCCGCGACCGGGTTGCGCTTGTGCGGCATCGTGGACGAGCCGCCGCGGCCTTCGCCCGCCGGCTCGAAGGCTTCGGCAACGTCGGTCTGCATCATCAGCGAGACGTCGCGCGCGATCTTGCCGCAGCTCCCGGTGACGATGGCGAGCACCGAGGCCATGTCGGCCACGCGGTCGCGATGGGTGTGCCAGGGCGCCTCAGGCAGCGGCAGCTTGAGGATCTCGGCGAGCTTTTCCGCAACCGCGAGGCCCTTGTCGCCGAGCGCGGCGAGCGTGCCGGCGGCGCCGCCGAACTGCAGCGCCAGCGCCTCAACCCGCAGCCGCTCCAGCCGCCGTCGCGAGCGGGCAAGTGCCGCGGCATATTCGGCGAGCTTCAGCCCGAACGGCATCGGCAGCGCGTGCTGCAGCCAGGTGCGCGCGACCACGGCCGTGTTGCGATGCTGGCGAGCCAGTCGTGCAAAGCCGGCAATGGCGCGGTTGAGGTCGCCGACCAGCGCATCGATCGCCGGCCGCAGGGTCAGCATGGTCGCGGTATCGATCACGTCCTGGCTGGTCGCGCCCCAATGCACGTAGCGCGCGGCCTCGGGATCGATGGCGGCGACGTTGGCCGTGAGCGCCTTGACCAGGGGGATCGCGAGGTTGCCCGAGCGCGTCGCCGCCTCGGCGAGCTCCGCGAGATCGAATGACGCCGCGATGCAGGCCTTGCCGATCGGCCCGGCTGCGGCCTGCGGGATGACACCGACGGCGGCTTCGGCGCGCGCCAGCGCCGCCTCGAAATCCAGCATGCGCTGCAGATAGGACGCATCGTCGCACAGCGCGCGCATCGGCGCACTGGAGAGCATCGGTGCAAGCAGCGGGGAGAGAGACGTGCTCATGCTGCGCGCGACCTAAGCACTCCGGCCGGCCGCTGCCAATGCCAAAGCGTGCGCGCGACCAAATCGCTACAGCAATGAAGAGAGCTTCTGAACCACCACGCCGGATTTTTGCACCTGCGAATATGCATCGCCGCCCCCGCCACGTTCCCCTTCCTTTTGGGGCCCGTCTGCCTTACTTGGGGGGCAGCTTTAACGTGATACGGGGAGACAAACCACATGGCTATGACTATGACCGGCGAAGTCCAGCTCGCTGCGCCGCGCGAGGCCGTGTGGGCCAAGCTCAACGATCCCGAGGTCCTCAAGGCCTGCATCCCCGGCTGCGAGGAGCTGGAGAAGACCGACGAGCACGGCTTCCGCGCCGTGGCGAAGATGAAGGTCGGACCCGTGTCGGCCCGCTTCAAGGGCAAGGTGACCTTGAGTGATCTCGACCCGCCCAACGGCTACAAGATCTCGGGCGAGGGCGAGGGCGGGGTGGCCGGCTTTGCCAAGGGCGGCGCCGTCGTGGGGCTTGCCGAGAAGGACGGCGGCACGCTGTTGAGCTACAATGTCGAGGCCCAGATCGGCGGCAAGCTCGCCCAGCTCGGCCAGCGCCTGATCAACGGGACGGCCAAGAAACTGGCCGACGAATTCTTTGCAAATTTCGCCAAGGCGGTTCAGGGCTGATTGGCGGAATCGTTGCTTCAGGTCATATCAGGTTGGCCCGGCCGAGGTTGCTCAATGCCGGGATGGCCCATATTATGGCTTGCGAATACTGCTAAAACCCGCCTGTTTTGCCGATATGCGGCCGGACAGATAAGAGAGTGCTGATGGCCAAGATTTCAATCATCGTGAACGGAAACCCCGTCAACGCCAATGTCGATCCCCGCACCCTGCTTGTTCAGTTTCTTCGCGAAAACCTGCGGTTGACCGGCACCCATGTCGGCTGCGACACCTCGCAATGCGGGGCCTGCGTCGTGCATCTCGACGGCAAGGCGGTGAAGTCCTGCACCACGCTGGCCGTGATGGCTGACGGCCACGAGGTCAAGACCATCGAGGGGCTGGCCGCCGACGGCGCGCCGCTTCATCCGATGCAGGAGGCGTTCCGCGAGCATCACGGCCTGCAGTGCGGCTTCTGCACGCCGGGCATGATCATGACCGCGATCGACATCGTCCACCGCAAGGGTCACGAACTCTCCGACCACGTCATCCGCGAGGAGCTCGAAGGCAATCTCTGCCGCTGCACCGGCTACCAGAACATCGTTCTGTCGATCGCAGCCGGCGCCAAGGCGATGGCGAAGTCCGACCTCGCTTAAACCGTCAATCTCGCGACAGCGATCGGGACATTCCCATGTATGAATTCAAGTATCATCGTCCGGCGACCGTGCGCCAAGCGGCCAACCTGCTGGTCAAGAACGAGGACGCCAAGCTGATCGCGGGCGGCCATACCCTGGTCCCCGTGATGAAGCAGCGGCTGGCGAGCCCGCCGCACCTGGTCGACCTCTCGCACATCGAGGGCCTCAACGGCATCGAGATGAAGGGGCGCTCGCTCGTCATCGGCGCCACCGCGACCCACGCCGAGGTGGCCAATTCCCCCATCGTCGGCGAGGCGATCCCGGCCTTGGCCGATCTCGCGAGCCAGATCGGCGATCCCGCCGTGCGCCACCGCGGCACCATCGGCGGCTCGCTCGCCAACAACGATCCGACCGCCGACTATCCGGCCGCCGTGCTGGCGCTCGGCGCGACCATCGTCACCAACAAGCGGCGGCTGAAGGCGGAAGAATACTTTCAGGGCCTGTTCTCGACCGCGCTCGAACCTGACGAGATCATCACCAAGGTGATGTTCCCGCTGCCGAAGAAGGCTGCCTATGTGAAATTCCGCAACCAGGCCTCGCGCTATGCGTTGGTCGGGGTGTTCGTCGCCAAGCGTCCGTCGGACGTGCGCGTCGCCGTCACCGGCGCGGGCTCCAACGGCGTGTTCCGCGTCACCGCATTCGAGGAGGCGCTGAAGAAGCGCTTCTCGCACAAGGTGCTCGACGGGCTCGTGGTTTCGGCCGACGGGCTGAACAACGACCTGCACGGCAGCGCCGAATATCGCGCGCATCTGATCGCGGTGGTGGCGCGTCGCGCGGTCGAGGCGGCGACCGCCAAAGGCTAACAATCGCCTGCTTCAGGCCCAACAAGACTGGCTCGCTCATGAGTGCAGCGGCACTGCCTGCATCAGTCGATGCAATGCTCGAATTGCTGACGTCGCGCGGCTATCTCGCCGAGCGGTCGCTCGCGACCGTGACGTACCTGTCGCTGCGGATGGGTCGGCCGCTGTTTCTCGAAGGCGAGGCTGGCGTCGGCAAGACCGAGATTGCGAAAGTGCTGGCCGCCGCGCTCGGCCGCAAGCTGATTCGCCTGCAATGCTATGAGGGACTCGACGTCGCCTCCGCGGTGTATGAGTGGAACAGCGCGGCGCAGATGATCGCGATCCGCCTGTCGGAAGCCGCTGGCGAAACCGATCGCGAGCAGTTGTCGTCGGACATCTTCGCCGACCGCTTCCTGATCAAGCGGCCGTTGTTGCAGGCGCTGGAGCCCGACGTGGCGGGCCCGCCGGTGCTTCTGATCGACGAGCTCGACCGCGCGGACGAGGCGTTCGAGGCCTACCTGCTCGAGATCCTCTCCGACTTCCAGGTCACCATCCCCGAATTCGGCACCGTGAAGGCGCCCAAGCCGCCGATCGTGATCATCACGTCCAACCGCACCCGCGAGATCCACGACGCGCTGAAGCGGCGCTGCCTCTATCACTGGGTCGATTACCCCACGGCCGAACGCGAGCTTGCGATCGTCAAGACACGCTTGCCCGGCATCTCGGCAAAGCTGTCGCAGCAGATCGTGCGCTTCGTGCAGGCGCTGCGCGACCAGGACTTCTACAAGTCGCCCGGCGTTGCCGAAACCATCGACTGGGCCACGGCACTGACCGAGCTCGATGCGCGCTCGCTCACGGCTGAGGTGGTCGGCGATACGCTCGGCGCCCTCCTGAAATACCAGGACGACATCGCGCGGATGCAGGGCGAGGGCTTGCAGAAGGTCTTGAAGGAAACGACCAGCGAGAATTGACCTGTCATTCCGGGTCCGCGCTTTGCGCGGACCCGGAATGACGGAGCGGATAGTGCGATGGCCATCAACCACCTTGCGCCGCCGACCGGCAATATCGCCGACAACATCGTCGGCTTTGCGCGTGCGCTCCGCGCCGCCGGCCTTCCCGTCGGGCCCGGCGCCGTCATCGACGCCATGAACGCGCTCGAGGCGATCGACATCGGCAACCGCGCCGACGTGTTCGAGACGCTGCAGGCGATCTTCGTCAAGCGCCACGAGCATGCGCTGATCTTCAGACAGGCTTTCGACCTGTTCTTCCGTGCCGCCGAGGACTGGAAGCACATGCTGGATTCGGTGCCGCTGCCGGACCATGCCCGCAAGAAGCCGCCACCGGCCTCGCGCCGCGTGCAGGAGGCGCTGTCGCAGCCCTCCATGCGGGAGGAGCACGAGGTCCAGGAGCAGGACCTCAAGCTGTCGGTCTCCGACAAGGAGATCCTGCAGAAGAAGGATTTCGCGCAGATGAGCGCCGCCGAGATCGCGCAGGCGACCCGGGCAATCGCGGCGATGAAATTGCCGCAGGCGGAGTTCGAGACCCGCCGCCGCAGGCCCGATCCGCGCGGGCTGAAGCTCGACATGCGCCGCACCTTGCGCGCCTCCTTGCGCACCGGCGGCGAGATCGTCGATATCCGCAAGCTCGGGCGGATCGAAAAGCCGGCGCCGATCGTGGCGCTGCTCGATATCTCGGGCTCGATGAGCGAATATACCCGCCTGTTCCTGCACTTCCTGCATGCCATCACCGACGCCCGCAAGCGCGTCTCGGTGTTCCTGTTCGGCACGAGGCTGACCAATGTGACGCGGGCGCTCCGGGCCCGCGACCCCGACGAGGCGCTGGCAAGCTGCTCCTCGGCGGTCGAGGACTGGGCCGGCGGCACGCGGATCGCGACCTCGCTGCACAGCTTCAACAAATTGTGGGCGCGGCGGGTGCTCGGCCAGGGCGCCATCGTGCTCCTGATCTCGGACGGGCTGGAGCGGGAGGCGGATGCGCGCCTTGCCTTCGAGATGGACCGGCTGCACCGCTCCTGCCGGCGGCTGATCTGGCTCAACCCGCTGCTCCGTTTCGGCGGCTTCGAACCCAAGGCGCAGGGCATCAAAATGATGTTGCCGCACGTTGACGAATTCCGCCCGGTGCATAATTTGAGTTCGATCGAGGGGCTGATCAGGGCGCTTTCGGCGCCGCTGCCGCCGCATCACCGCAGCCTGATCCGCTCCGTAGCCTGAACGAGGTCGTCATGCTCAATCGCGACGAAGACATCCTGAAAGCCGCCGAGGAATGGCAGAAGGCGGGCCACGGCGTTGCGCTCGCCACCGTGGTCGAGACCTGGGGCTCGGCGCCGCGGCCCGCGGGCTCGAGCCTCGTCATCAACGACGACGGCACGTTCTTAGGGTCGGTGTCCGGCGGCTGCGTCGAGGGCGCCGTCGTCACCGAGGCGATGGACGTGATCGCGAGCGGCCAGCCGAGAATGCTGGAATTCGGCGTCGCCGACGAGACCGCCTGGAATGTCGGCCTGTCCTGCGGCGGCACCATCCGCGTGTTTGTCGAGAAGGTCGGGTCGTGAAGCTGGAAACCCTGAAAGAGCTCAACGCCGAGCGGGCCGCGCGCCGCCCGGTGATCCTGGTCACCGACGTCGAAAATGGCGCGCAGCGGCTGGTGAAGGCCAGCGATTTCGCCGCCGATCCGCTGCGCGGCGAGCTGACAAAGCAGCTTCGCATGGGCAAGAGCGGCATGGTGGAAGCCGCAGGGCGGAAGCTGTTCCTCAACGTGTATGCGCCGACCGCAAAGCTCGTGATCGTCGGCGCGGTGCATATCAGCCAGGCCCTCGCGCCGCTGGCGCGCTCGCTCGACTACGACGTGACGGTGGTCGATCCGCGCACGGCGTTCGCAAGCCCCGAGCGTTTCCCCGACGTGCCGCTGATCGCGGAATGGCCCGATGTCGCGCTGCCTCCGCTCAACATCGACCACTACACCGCCTTCGTGGCGCTGACCCACGATCCCAAGATTGACGATCCGGCGCTGCTGCACGCCTTCGAGCGCGACTGCTTCTATATCGGCGCGCTCGGCTCGCGGAAGACGCACGCCAAGCGCGCCGAGCGGCTGCGCGGGCAGGGCGCCAAGGAGAGTGACATCGCGCGCATCCATGCACCGATCGGCCTGCCGATCGGCGCGGTTTCGCCGTCCGAGATCGCGGTCGCGATCATGGCGGAAATCACGGCGCAGCTCCGGCTGCCGCCCAAGGAAAAAGAAGTAGCGGCATGAAATTCGGTCCTGCCAGTCCGGCTGATGCGATTGGCGGGGTGACCGTCCATACGCTCCGTCAGGGCTCCCTCGTCCTGAAAAAGGGCACGACCATTGGCGCCGCCGAGGTTGAGGCGCTGCAGAAGGCCGGCGTTGCCGAGATCGTCGTGGTGCGGCTCGACCAGGGCGACATCTCCGAGGATGCGGCGGCCGGCAGCATCGCGGAAGCCGTCACCGGCGGAGGCATTACCGCCGAGCGTGCCTTCACCGGCCGCGCCAATCTGTTTGCCGCGCGCGCCGGCGTGCTGGTGGTCGATCGCGCCGCGGTCGATCGCATCAACGGCGTCGACGAGGCCATCACCTTCGCGACCCTGTCCGCCTACAAGCCCGTGGTCGAAGGCGAGATGGTCGCGACCGTCAAGATCATCCCGTTCGGCGTCGAGGCGAAGCTGCGCGATGTCGCGGTGCAGGCCGCCGGCCGCGGTACGCTGCGGGTCGCTCCTTACGTGATCAAGCGCGTCGGCGTGGTCTCGACCCTGCTGCCGGGCCTTTCGCCGAAGGTGATCGACAAGACCCTGCGCGTCACCGCCGAGCGGCTGGCGCCGGCGGGCGCCTCCGTTATCGCCGAGCGGCGCGTGGTACATGAGGAAGCGGCACTCTCGGCCGCGATCAAGGAGCTGCTGGAGCTCGGCGCCGAGCTCGTGATCGTGTTCGGCGCATCCGCGATCGCGGACCGGCGCGATGTGATTCCATCCGCGATCACCGGGATCGGCGGCGCGATCGAGCATTTTGGCATGCCGGTCGATCCCGGCAACCTGCTCCTGATCGGCAGCGCCAAGGGCGTGCCCGTGCTGGGCGCGCCGGGCTGCGCCCGCTCGCCGGTGGAGAACGGCTTTGACTGGGTGCTGATGCGGCTGCTCGCGGGGCTCAAGGTCACCCGCGGCGAGCTGATGGGGATGGGCGTCGGCGGCCTGTTGATGGAAATCGTGACGCGGCCGCAGCCGCGCACCAAGCCCGAGACCGAAGGCAGCCGCGCGGTCGCCGCCATCATCCTCGCCGCCGGCCGCTCGACGCGGATGGGCGGGCCCAACAAGCTGCTCGCCGAACTCAGCGGCAAGAAGCTGGTGCGGATCGCGGCCGAGCAGGCGCTGGCATCGAGAGCATCCGAGGTGATCGTCGTCACCGGCCACCAGGCCGAGCTGGTCGAGAAGGCGCTGGAAGGCCTGAAGGTCAAGTTCGTCCGCAATCCCGATTTCGCCGATGGCCTTGCCGGCTCGGTCAAGGCCGGCATCTCGGCGGTGGCCGAGAATGCCGATGGCGCGCTGATTTGCCTCGGCGACATGCCGCTGATCGACGCCGGCCTGATCGACCGCCTGATCGAATCCTTCGCGCCCGACCGCGGCAATCTGATCGTGATGCCGGTCTCGGAAGGCCGGCGCGGCAATCCGGTGCTGTGGTCGCGCCGCTTCTTCAAGGAGCTGATGACGCTCGACGGCGACATCGGCGCACGCCATCTGATCGGCAAGCACGGCGAGGTCGTCGCCGAAGTGCCTGTCGATGGCGAAAGCGCTTTTCTCGACATCGACACGCCGCAGGCGCTGGAAGCCGCGCGGCGCGGATAAACCGTCTTTCTCAACCTCGCGTTCACCAAGTGGAAACGTCCCGCCCCTAGATTCCCCGCCGGGTTTTGGGGGAGGGGTTTCGTGATCGTTTCGACTGCCGTCGCGCAGCGCCGCGCGCTCTTGGCATTGGCTTTGACCCTGGCGATCGCCGGGACACGTTTCGTGACGGAAGCCTGGGGCGCGGGGGCTTTCGCCATCGGCAAATGCGGCGCCTACGGCCAGGCCTATGACTATGCGGCCGAGCCCGCCGCGCGCGCCGCCGCGCTCAAGCAATGCAAGGGCGACTGCACGGCCATCAGCATGAAGCGCGCCTGCGCGGCGCTGTCGGTCGACATGAAGAACCCCTGCGGCCCGCATGGCTATGCGGTACGGCCGCATATTTCGAGCTCGCTGAATGCCGCGACGCGTGAATGCTACAAGTTCGGCGGCAAGGAATGCGTGATTCGCGCCTGGGCTTGCGACGCCAAGGGTTAGACGAGGGTTAGCCAAGGGGTTAGCCGGCAGCCGAGATCCACGCTAACTTGCTGGCCATGCAGTTCGACACCAAGATCGCGGTTCTGATCCGGACCGATCTCGAGGCCTGGCAGAAGCTCAACGTCGCCGCGTTCCTTGCAGGCGGCATCGCGGCGGCGTTTCCGGCGTGCATCGGGGACGCTTACGAGGACGGCTCGGGCACCAAATATCTGTCGCTGATCGGCTAGTACCGCCGATTTGAAGTCCGCGCACGGGCTTCCATGAATCGGCGACGCGGACTTCAGATCGAAAGCGGTACTAGAGTCATAAGCTTGCTAGTACCCTTTGCTTTCCGAAGTTCGCAACGGAGCTGCCGCGAGGGCTCTCGAACTTCGGAAAGCAGGTACTAGCCGATCCTGATCTATGGCGCCGATCGCGCGGCGCTGTCGCGTGCGCTCGAACGGGCGCTGGCGCGCAATGTCACGCCCGCGCTCTATACCGAGGACATGTTCAGGACGACGCACGACGCCGCCAACCGCGAGGTGGTGAAGGCCGTCAGCCGTGCCGATCTCAATCTGGTGGGATTGGCCTTTCGCGCCGAGCGCAAGGTGATCGACAAGATCGTCGACGGATTGAAATTCCACATCTGACTATTCCAGCCATCACGCGTCGGCCCCCGCCTTGATCCGCATCAGGGCGGGCGGGGGCGGCTTGCCGCAGATTAGCGAAGGTTCAGCAGAGGGAGGGGCCATGCTCCGAGGGCTCAATCGCGGGCGGCTGTCGGGAGCATCGGTTCATCTGAAATCCCGCTCACGGCGAGGTGATCGGAGGGCTATTGAATATGACTGACCAGTCAGTCATAATGTTCTCCATGTCAAACGCCACAAAAACGGCACCGCCTGCCAAAGCCGCCCGGACCTCTGCCGAGGGCAGGGCCGCCGGACGGACAAATCGCAGCGAGCGGGCAGCGGAGCGGCGTGCGGCCATCGTCGAGGCGGCGCTGGACGAGTTCGTGGCCCGCGGTTTCACGGCGACAAGGCTCGACGACGTCGCCAGGCGCGCCGGCGTCGCCAAGGGCACGATCTATCTGCACTTCAAGGACAAGGAGGCGCTGTTCGAGGAACTGGTTCGCACCGCGATCGTACCCGTCCTCGAACGCATCACCACGCCGCCGCCGGCCACCGGATCGATCCGGGACGCGCTCGAAGCCTTTGCCAACACGTTCATCCAGGAGGTGGCGGCGACGCGGCGCGCCGACATCATCCGTCTGATCGTCGCCGAGGGACCACGCTTCCCGGCGATCGCCGATTTCTACTATCGCGAGGTGATCTCTCGCGGGCTTGCCGCGATGCGGGGGCTGATCGAGGCGGGGATCGCGCGCGGCGAGATTCGGGAAGCGAAGCTGAAGGATTTTCCGCAGATCGTCGTGGCGCCCGCGATCGTCGCGATCATCTGGAAGAGCCTGTTCGACAGGCACGCGCCGCTCGACGCGGTCGAGATGCTGCGCACCCATCTCGACCTGATTTTCGGCGAACGGAGGGTGACATGACCGCGCCGCGCCAGATTTTGCGCGTGCTCGCCGGCCTCCTGCTCGCCGCGGCGCTTGCCGGCTGCGACGGCAAGCGCGATCCCGGCTACCAGGGTTGGGTCGAGGCCGACATGATCTTCGTCAGCCCCGATGAATCCGGTCGCGTCACCAGGCTTGACGTGCGCGAGGGCGACGAGGTGAAGGTGGGCCAGCCGCTCTATTCGGTCGATGACGATCTGCAGCAGGCCGACCACAAGCAGAACCTCGCAACGCTGGCCAATGCGCAGCAGAGCTATGACCGCGCCGCCTCCCTGAGCAAGACCGGGTCCGGCACCCAGGCGACGCTGGATTCGGCCGTCTCCGCCTTGCGGGTGGCGGAAGCCCGCGTCAACACCTCGCGGACGCGGCTCGAGCGCCGCAACGGCTATGCCCCGATCGCCGGCACCATCCAGCAGATCTATTTTCGCGAAGGCGAGATGGTGGCTGCGCAGCGGCCGGTGCTGTCGATCATGCCACCCGGCAACATGAAGCTGCGCTTCTTCGTGCCGGAAGCCGAGCTTGCGAAACTCTCGATCGGCGACGAGGTCAGGGTGACCTGCGACAATTGCGCCGCCGATCTCACCGCGCGGATCTACTTCATCGCGACGCAGGCCGAATATACCCCGCCGGTGATCTATAGCCTCGATGAGCGCAACAAGCTCGTCTATCTGATCCAGGCGCGTCCATCGCGGCCTGATGCGCTGCGCGTCGGCCAGCCGATCAGCGTCTACCTCAACCCCAAGACACCCGTCGCGGCCCGGCAATGACATCCGCGGTCGCCATCGACGTCCGCGGGCTGTCGAAATCGTTCGGCGGCCGCGAGGTCGTGCACGATCTCTCGATGCAGGTGAAACGCGGCTCGATCTACGGCTTCCTCGGCCCCAATGGTTCCGGCAAGACCACAACCATCCGCATGCTCTGCGGCCTGCTGACGCCCGACCGCGGCGAGGGCACCTGCCTCGGCTACGACATCCGCCGCGATGCCGACCGCATCAAGCGCCTGGTCGGCTACATGACGCAGCGCTTCAGCCTGTACCAGGATCTCTCGGTGCGCGAGAATCTCGAATTCGTCGCGCGGCTCTACGGCATGCGGGACGCGCGCGGCGCCGCGCGCGAGATGATCAAGCGGCTCGGTCTCTCCGGCCGCGAGGAGCAGCTCGCGGGCGAACTTTCCGGCGGCTGGAAGCAGCGGCTCGCGCTCGGGGCCTGCACGCTGCCCAATCCGCAATTGCTGCTGCTCGACGAGCCCACCGCCGGCGTCGACCCCAAGGCGCGGCGCGACTTCTGGAACGAGATCCATGCGCTCGCCGCGCAGGGGCTGACGGTGCTGGTCTCCACCCACTACATGGACGAGGCCGAGCGCTGTCACGAGATCGCCTATATCGCCTATGGCCATCTGCTCGCGCACGGCACGGTCGAGGCGGTGATCGCCAATTCCGCGCTCACGACCTACACCGTGACGGGCGACGAGCTGGGAGCGCTCGCGGCCGCGCTCCCCGGCCAGCCCGGCGTCGACATGGTGGCGCCGTTCGGCACCAGCCTGCACGTTTCCGGCCGCGACGCCGAGGCGCTCGAGGCGACGATCGCGCCCTGGCGCCACCGCGACGACCTGAACTGGCAGAAATCCCATCCCTCGCTCGAGGACGTGTTCATCGAATTGATGAGCCGCTCGAAGGACAATTTTCAATGAGCGCCGTCGAGACCGCAGGCGTGGCGAATGCGGCCGCCGAGCCGCGCTTCGGCTTCTGGCGCCGCAGCTTCGCCATGGTGATCAAGGAGTTCATCCAGCTCAAGCGCGACCGCGTGTCGTTCGCCATGATCGTCATGATCCCGGTCATGCAGCTTCTCCTGTTCGGCTATGCGATCAACACCACGCCGCACAATCTGCCGGCCGCGGTGCTGCTGCAGGAGGACAGCGACCTCGCGCGCTCGGTCCTCAAGGCGCTGGAGAACACCGCCTATTTCCGCTTCACCCGGGAGGTCCATGACGTCACCGAATTCGACAATCTGCTGCTGTCGGGAAAGGTGCTGTTCGGCGTGGAGATCCCGCGCGGCTTCGAGCGCGCGGTCAGGCGCGGCGACCATCCGGCGCTGCTGGTTGCCGCCGACGCCACCGATCCAATCGCGGCGAGTGCGGCCTTGTCTTCGCTCAGTGTCGTGGTGCAGACCGCGCTCGCCCACGACCTGTTCGTCGGCGATCCGCCGGCGCTGCCGTTCGAGATCCGGGCGCACGCCCGCTACAACCCGGCGGGTTCGTCCCGGCTCAACATCGTGCCCGGCCTGGTCGGCACCATCCTGACCATGACCATGCTGATCTTCACCGCGCTGTCGGTGACGCGCGAGATCGAGCGCGGCACCATGGAGAGCCTGCTGTCGATGCCGATCAAGCCCGTCGAAGTGATGTTCGGCAAAATCATTCCCTACGTGCTGGTCGGCTTCATCCAGGCGGTGCTGATCATCGGGATCGGCGTGCTGCTGTTCGGGGTCCCGATCCTCGGCAGCGTGACGCTGCTGGCGCTCCTGTCGACGCTGTTCATCACCACCAACCTCGCGATCGGCTACACCTTCTCCACCATCGTGCAAAACCAGCTCCAGGCGATGCAGCTCTCGATGATGTTCTTCCTGCCGAGTATCCTGTTGTCCGGCTTCATGTTTCCGTTTGCCGGCATGCCGGTCTGGGCCCAATATTTCGGCGAGGGGCTGCCGCTGACCCACTATCTGCGGATCGTGCGTGCGATCATGTTGAAGGGGGCGACGCTGCCGAACCTGCAATATGACACAATTGCGCTGGTCGGCCTGATGCTGCTCGCCATGACAATTGCCGTGACGCGCTTCCGCCGCACGCTCGATTGAGGCACAATATCGTCGTGGAGAGCTGGCGATGGCTGCGATGGCTCGCTTCGCGGATTGGTTGCGGCGCATCGGACCGCAGGAGGCGGTATCGAAGGATTTCGATCACGCGCTGATGCGCGAGGTGATGCGCACGGAGCTCGTGCGGGTCGAGGCGCTGATCGCGACCGCTGTACTGCTCGGCCTGTCCGTCTGCGTGCTTTACCTGTTCGATCCGGTGGCTGTGACGCATCTGTGGCGGGGCGGGCTGCATCCGTCCGCGCTCTTGTTCGTCCTCGTGCCGTTCATCCTGTTCGAGCTCTGGGTCCATGCCGCCATCGCGAGCCATCTGAAGCGGGATCGCGACATCTCCATCGTCAGACGGTATATCGGGACTTTCATCGAAACCTCCATGCCGACGATTGTGCTCGGATTGCACATGGAGAGCATGGGATCGGCGCAGGCGCTCGGCTTCGCCGGGCCGCTCAGCTATTTCATCTTCATCATCCTGTCGACGCTGCGGCTCGATTTCTGGCTCTCGACCTTCACCGGTGCGGTCGCAGCAGTCGAGCTGTTCATCATGGCGATGTACTACCATCCCGCCATCGCATCGGACGCCACGCCCGACATCTACTATCACGCCGTGCGCAGCGCCATGCTGCTGATCTGTGGCGTGCTGGCCGGCGCGGTCGGGGTGCAGCTGCGCCGCGGCTTCGCGGCGAGCATCCGGGCCGCCACCGCCCGCGACCGGATCACCAACCTGTTCGGCCAGCATGTCTCGCCGCAGGTGGTGGAGCGACTGATGGCGGAAGGTGCAAGCACGGCGAGCGACATCCGTCGCGTGGCCGTGATGTTCGTCGATTTTCGCAGTTTCACAGCCGGCGCACGGGCCCGCACCCCGGAGGAGGTTGTCGACCGGCTCGACGGCGCCTTCGCCGTGCTGGTCGAGATCCTCGACCGCCATGGCGGCATCGTCAACAAGTTCCTGGGCGATGGCTTCCTCGCGCTGTTCGGCGCCCCGTTCGAGGCGGAGGAGGCGCCGTATCATGCCGTCACCGCGGCGCGCGAGATGCTGGCGGCGATGGACGAGATCAACCGCGGCAGCAGCTGGCCCTTGCGGATCGGGATCGGCATCCATTTCGGCGAGGTGGTCGCAGGCAATATCGGCTCGCCGCGGCGCAAGGAATATACCGTGATCGGCGACACCGTGAACTTCGCGTCGCGCCTGGAGGCGCTGAACAAGGAGTTCAATTCCCAGCTCCTGATCTCGGCTGCGGTCCACGATGCAATCGTGCATGCCTGTGCCGATGCGGTGTCGCTTGGCGAAGTCGCCGTGCGCGGCTATGAGCAACCGATAACGGTGTGGCGGCTCGGATAGCAAGGAAGCAACCATGCAGCGGCGCTATGTGACGGTTGATGTCTTCACCGATCGGCCGTTCGGCGGCAATCCACTCGCGGTCGTGCTCGACGCCGGCGGGCTATCGACCGCGCAGATGCAGGCGATCGCGACCGAGTTCAACTATTCGGAAACGACGTTCGTATTGCCGCCCCGCGAAGCCGGGCACGATGCCGAGGTCCGCATCTTCACCGTCAGGAGCGAAATCCCCTTCGCCGGCCATCCCAATGTCGGCACCGCTTTCGTGCTGGCGATGCGCGCCACGACGCCTCCACCGCGGCTTCTGTTCGAGGAGAAGGCGGGTCTCGTGCCGGTCGAAATCCTGCAGGAAGCGGGCAGGGTGACCGGTGCCGAGCTCACCGCACCGCAGCCCCTGAAGCGGATGACGGAATTTTCCGCCGAACAGGTCGCACGCTGCCTCTCGCTGTCGGCGTCCGATGTCAGGGTCGACCGGCAGCGGCCGCAGATCGTCTCGGTCGGCCTGCCGTTCCTGGTGGCTGAACTGACCTCGCGCGAAGCGTTGCGTCGCGCCCGGCCGAGTGCGGCCGCCTTTGCGGAGACATTTCCGCATGACGAATCGGATGCGATCTATTTCTACACCCGCGATGTGCCGTCGGACGAAAAGCCCTGCGAACTGCAGGCGCGGATGTTCCATCCCGGCGCGAGCGGGCTTTCCGAGGACCCTGCGACCGGCAGTGCGACCGCGGCCTGCGCCGCGCTGCTCGCCGATCTGGATCCGGCGCGCGACAGCGAACTGAAGCTTGCGATTGGACAGGGCGTCGACATGGGCCGGCCGAGCCTGTTGCTGACGCGCGTGCGCAAGCAAGGCGGCAAGATCGTCTCCGTTCATGTCGGGGGCGGCTGCGCGCCCATGATGCAAGGCACGCTTCAGATCGAAGGCGAGAGATAGTCAGACCTGCGGCGGTGCCAGGTTTTCGACCTTGACGCCATCGCGTTCCTCGATGATCTCGGCGATCCATTGCCGATGACAATGGCTGTGGTCGCGCTCATAGCAGAGCAGGCAGACCGGGCCGGCCTGCTTCACCAGCGCCGCGAGTTCGTCGAGATTCTCCTTCGCCTGCGGCGTCTTCAGGTGCCTGGCGTAGATCTTGTGCAGCTCCTTGTACTGGCCGCTGCGCGCGGCCAGACGGCCTTCCTTGGGCGTGCCGAGGCCGGCCAGATGCAGGTAGGCGATGCCGCGCTCGTCCAGTCCCGCGGCGAGCTGGTTCTTGGAAAAGCCCGGCCTGCGCGACGAGGTGACGGCGCGCACGTCGACCAAAAGCTTCACGCCGGCCTTTTCAAGTTCGTCCAGCACCGCTTTCGGCGGCGTCTGCTCATAGCCGATGGTGAAGATTTTTTGGCTTTGGCCATGTTGGCTCGATATTCAGCTCACGCGTGCAATCAGTTCCATCGCCCCGGCCGGTGCTCGCACCTTCCCCTCGTGAATCACGTAGGCGAACACGTCGCGCGGTTGCGTTTTCGGCTTGGCCTTGTCGACGCGCGGCAGGTCGTCCGGCTCGCCGCCGGCCGCCCAGGCCTCAAACCGCTTCGCCCACGCGTCCAGCTGCTTCGGTGGATAGCAGGTCTTGATCCCGTCATTGCCCTTTTGCAGCCGCGCGTAGACGAAGTCGCCGGCCACGTCGGCAATCGCTGGATATTTGCCGTGCTCGGCAAACACCACCGGCGTTTCGAACTGGCGGACCAGACTGACGAATTCGGGCACGCAGAAACTGTCGTGACGCACCTCGACGACGTGGCGCAGCGCGTATCCGTCGAGCTTGCGCGGCAGCAGCTCGAGGAATTTGCCGAAATCGGCCGCGTCGAACTTCTTGGTCGGCGCGAACTGCCAGAGCACGGGTCCAAGCCGGTCGCGCAGTTCGAGCACGCCGGAATCGTAGAAGCGCTTGATGGAGTCGCCGGCCTCGCCAAGAACGCGGCGGTTGGTCGCGAAGCGCGGCCCCTTGACCGAGAACACAAAACCGTCCGGCACCTCGCTGGCCCATTTGCGGAAGCTTTCGGGCTTCTGCGAGCCGTAATAGGTGCCATTGATCTCGATCGAGGTGAGCTTTGACGCCGCATAGGCGAGCTCCTTCGATTGCGCGAGCTTGTCCGGATAGAACACCCCGCGCCACGGCTCGAAGGTCCAGCCGCCGATGCCGATATAGATGTTGCCGGATTTTGTTGCGGCTGACGTCGGGGCTTTGGTCACGGTGGTTTCTCGTTTGGCAGGAGGGGCGAGAGCAAGACTAATCAAATCGCAAAGCCTTGGCCATAAGGCGACAAAGTGGCACGCGCCGCGGTCGAGCGCGGCGCATTTTTGCCATCGTCATTTTCGTGTTATCAATGCTGACGAATGAATCTTGAGGGAGCGCGGATGACCTCGGAGTCGGTGGCGGGTATTCTGGGCGCGATCGTTGCCGCGATCGTGCTGGTGGCTGCGGTCGCCTACGGGCCGATCGGCCAATTCGGCAAGCCCGCCAAGCCCGCCGCGGTGCAGCAGCCGGCGACGGCCGCACCCGCCGCGCCCGCGCCGCGCGGGCCGGTGATTCGCGACGTGCCGAACTAGTGTCCCGGACCCGAAGTTCGCGTCATTTTGCGGTGGGCTCTTTTGCGAACTTCGGGTCCGAAAGGACACTAGCAAATTTATGATTCTAGTGTGGTTTTGGTTCGGAAGTTCTCTTGACGGACTCGCGGCACAATGAGGAGAACTTCCGAACCACCACACTAGCGGCAAGGTTCGCCCCCTTGCGGAGGGCGTCCGTCGTTCCCATCTAGCCTATTAACGGCGACGTCGAGCCTGAAACAGCTCCGGCGCTGGGACGACCACGGAATAGCAGGGCTGCCGCCGGATGTACGCGCAGTCCGTTGTTCGTGGTCGTTGGCATTTTTGTCCTCTTTTTCCGCCGCTTTCCCACCGCAAACGCTTAAATCCGTAGCCGGCTTGGCTTGGCAGGGCGGGGGGCTGCGGATATACGCTGGCGCTCATGCATGAAGCCGTCAGACCGGGCGCCCAAAGCCCTCAGCAACAGGCCGCCGGTCGAGACGCCGGAGGCCTGCTCCAGCTATCGGTCGTTGTCCCCACCTTCAACGAGCGCGACAACGTCACCAAGCTCTACCGCAAGCTGGAGACGGCGTTGTCCGGGATTGCGTGGGAAGTCGTCTTCGTCGACGACAATTCGCCTGATGGAACCTGGCAGGTGGTGCGCGAGCTGTCGCACCAGGACGCCCGCGTCCGCTGTATCCGCCGGATCGGCCGACGCGGACTGTCGGGCGCCTGCATCGAGGGCATCCTCGCCTCCAGCGCGCCCTATGCCGCGGTCATGGACGCCGACCTGCAGCATGACGAGGCGCAGCTTCCGAAGATGCTGGCGCTGCTCGACAGCGGCGAGGCCGAGCTCGTGGTCGGCAGCCGCTACATCGAAGGCGGCAGCGCGGACAGTTTCGACCGGCAGCGCGCCGGCGCCAGCGCGCTCGCCACCGAGGTCGCCAAGCGCACGCTGGGCGTGAGCGTCGCCGATCCCATGAGCGGCTTCTTCATGATCCGGCGTGACCGCTTCGAGGAGCTCGCGCCGCAGCTCTCGACGCAGGGCTTCAAGATCCTGCTCGACATCGTCGCGACCGCCCATGGCAAGCTGCGCACGGTCGAAGTCCCCTACAGCTTCGGCACCCGCCTGCACGGCGAGAGCAAGCTCGATTCCATGGTCGCGCTGGATTTCCTCGGGCTCGTGCTGGCGAAGCTGACCAACGACACGATATCGCTGCGCTTCCTCCTGTTCGCGATGGTCGGCGGCAGCGGCCTCGTCGTGCATCTCACCACGCTGTTCATCGCGCTCGAGATGTTCAAGGTGCCGTTCGCGGAGGCGCAGGCCGCCGGCGCCTTCGTCGCGATGACCACGAACTTCATCCTGAACAATTTCCTCACCTACCGCGACCAGCGGCTGAAGGGCTTTGCGATCCTGCGCGGATTGATCGCGTTCTACCTGGTCTGCAGCGTCGGGCTGTTCGCCAATGTCGGCGTCGCCTTCTCAGTCTACGACCAGGAGCCGATCTGGTGGCTCGCGGGAGCTGCCGGCGCGCTGATGGGCGTGGTGTGGAACTACGCGATGTCCGGACTGTTCGTCTGGCGCAAGCGATAACCGCCCGATGAGCGCGAACGACGCGCTGCTTCGCCGCAACACCGTGCTGACGGTCGTCGCGCTGGTTGCCCTGCGCCTGGTGGCGGCAGCCTTCACCCCGCTTACCTTCGACGAAGCCTATTACTGGACCTGGGCGAAGCATCTCGCGCCCGGCTACTACGATCATCCGCCGATGGTCGCGCTGGTGATCCGGCTCGGCATCATGGTTGCCGGCGACACCGAACTCGGCGTGCGGCTGGCCTCGATCCTGCTCGCGCTGCCGATGAGCTTTGCGGTCTATCGCGCGACCGAGATCCTGTTCGGCGGCGCGCGGGCGGCGGCGACCGCGACCATCCTGCTCAACGTTACGCTGATGGCGGCGGTCGGCACCATGATCGTGACGCCGGATGCGCCGCTTCTGGTCGCCGCGAGCTTCATCCTGTTCTTCCTTGCCAAGGTGCACGAAACCGGGCGGGGCGCGTGGTGGCTGGCGGTGGGCGCCGCCGCCGGCTGCGCGCTATCGTCCAAATACACCGCGCTGTTCTTCGGCCCGGCGATCCTGATCTGGCTCGCCGCGGTTCCGAAGCTGCGGCGCTGGCTGCTCTCGCCCTGGCTCTATGCCGGCGGCCTGGTCGCGCTCGCGGTGTTCTCCCCGGTCATCATCTGGAACGCCGAGCATCACTGGGTTTCCTTCATCAAGCAGATCGGCCGCGCCCGGATCGAGGATTTCCGCCCCGCTTTCATCGCCGAGCTGGTTCCAACCCAGATCGCCTTCGCAACGCCGCTCGTCTTCATCCTGGGCGCGATGGGTCTGCATGCGCTGCGCACCGGAAAAGCCGGAGAGCCCGCCGCGCGCATCCTGATCAACGCGACATTCTGGGTCATCGTCGCCTATTTCATCTGGCACGCGCTGCACGCCCGCGTCGAAGCCAACTGGTTCGCGCCGGTCTATCCGCCATTCGTAGTTGCGGCCGCGGTGGCTGCTCATCTCGTGACCTGGGAGCCGCGCGCGCGGCGGCTGGCCGAATTCTGCCTGCGCTGGGCGGCGCCGTCGGGCATCCTGATGTTCGTGCTGCTGGTGCTTCAGGCCAATACCGGCGTGCTTTCGCTCTACCAGCGCGACGCGACGGTGCGCAGCATCGGCGTCGGCTGGCGCGAACTGGCGGGGCAGATCGAGGCGGTGCGCGCGCGTGTTGGCGCCACCTGCCTGCTCGCGCCCGACTACGGCACCACGGCCTGGCTTTCCTTCTACATGCCGCGCGGCACCTGCGTGGTGCAGCCGACGCAGCGCATCCGCTGGATCGCGATGGGCGAGCCGGATCCGAAACTGCTCGCCGGCCGCGTGCTCTATGTCGACGAGGTCAGGCCGTTCGGGCCACCGGCCTATCTGCGCGACGCCTATACCCGGGTGGAACGCGTCGCCGAGCTGTCGCGCAAGCGCGGTCCGCTGGTGATCGAAACCTATGCCCTTGAGCTGCTGGAAGGGGCCAGGGGCGCGGTCATCGACCATTCTCCGCCGCCGGAACTGCAGTAAAAAAGTCCAGCGCCCTGTCGGAGGGGCGCCTGCCGCTTCGTCTTGTACCCAATCAGCCGGGAGAGGTGATGAGATGAGCAACCAGAGCGACCTGAAACCCGCCATCGCGCTCGCGGGCGCGAGCACTGTCCGCTATCCCAACGAGAGCACCGAATACCGCCGCGCGCGGCAGGCGCTGCTTGCCGAGGAGATCGAGCTGCGCCGTCACATCGAGCGCGTGGCGGCGATGCGGCGCGCGTTGCCGCCGGGCGGCGCTGTTGCCGGTAACTACGTATTCGAGGGCGAGGAGGGTAAGGTCGCCTTTGCCGACCTGTTCGGGGACAAGGCGACGCTCGTCATCTACAGCTACATGTTTGGCCCGCAGCGCGAAAAGCCGTGCCCGATGTGCACCTCGTTCATGAGCACGTGGGAGGCGAAGCTGCCCGACGTCGCGCAGCGCATCGCCTTCGTCTTTGTCGCGCGCTCGCCGATCGCGCGGCTGGTCGAGGCCAAGAAGGCGCGCGGCTGGACGCGCATGAAGGTCTATTCGGATTTCGCCGGCGACTATACCCGCGCCTATGTGAGCCGCGAGGATGCGGATGTCCCGGGCTACAACGTGTTCACGCGACGCGATGGCGCCATCCGCCATTTCTGGGGCGGCGAGATGGGCATGGCGACCGCCGATCCCGGGCAGGATCCGCGCGGCGCGCCGGATTTCGACCCGCTCTGGACCGTGCTCGACACCACCCCGGAAGGCCGCGGCACCGACTGGTATCCGAAGCTGAACTACTGATCCTGCCATAAAATCACCGCAAGAATAGGTGAGCAAATTCAAGAGGCTGTACCGAAATGGCACTGCCTCCTGACCTGCCTCACATCTGCCCGCGTTTAATCGGCATTTAACGAAAAGTCGCCTTAATGACGCTCCGCGCCTCTGCGAGACGCTGGATCGGGTGTGACCGGTCACGGCACTTGAAGGGGAACAGTGTGGAACCGTCCTGGGCGCAAGGCGTATGAGTATGAGTACCGGCCGCAAGGCCCGGAAGCGTAAGAGTTCTTCCCGCAGAGCCATCTCCCAGAATCTGTTCGGCGGCGTTGCGGTCGCATGCCTTGTCGCGGGCTGTGCCTGGACGGTGCATTCCTACATCCTTTCCGCGAGCGTCTATCCGACGCTCGGCACGGCGAGCTATGACGAGCCCGTCGTCAAGCCAGCGCCGCGCATCGCCTCGCGCAGCGCCGCGCAGGCCGTGAGCGAGACCTTTGCCGCGCTGCCGTCGCCGGCCGCCGTGATCGAGAAGCCCGCGACCATGGCTGCGATCACGCCGATGCAATTCAACGAGCGCTTTGCCGCTTCAGCCCCGCAGGGCGTGGAGTCGCGCGCCGCGGAAGCCGCTCCCGCGCCGGACGCGCCGAAGCTTGCCGAAGCGCCGAAGACGGTCGGTGCGAGGCTTGCGGAAGCGGTCAAGACTGCAAGCTCGCCGAAAAATGCCGGCGCGGCGAAGAAGGATGGGGCACCGGCGCAGCAGGTCGCGATGAACGCGCCGCTGCCCTTGCCCGAGAAAAAGAGCGCCGGCGATTCCGTGCGCGACATGGCGCAGCGCGCCAAGGCTGCGGTGATGTCGATCGCCTCGGGCGAGCGGACGTCGATCACCGAAAAGCTGTGGGGCAAGCGCGATCATACCAACTCGCTGCTCGCCTATGCGTCGGCGGATGCCAGCGTCACCAGCGCGATCAAGCCGGCCCAGAATCCGATGCTCGGTGGATCGCCGCCCTATGATCGGGACACGGCGGTCTACGACATCACCGCGCGCACCGTCTATCTGCCTGACGGCACCAAGCTGGAAGCGCATTCCGGGCTCGGCTCTAAGCTCGACGATCCGAGCTCGGCGAAAATCCGCATGCATGGCGTGACGCCGCCGCATATCTACGAACTGAAGCCGCGCGAGGCGTTGTTCCACGGCGTGCCGGCGCTCAGGCTTACCCCGGTCGGCGGCGAGGACTCGATCTATGGCCGTTCCGGGCTTCTGGCGCACACCTACATGCTCGGGCCGAACGGCGATTCCAACGGCTGCGTCTCGTTCAAGGATTACTATGCGTTCCTGAACGCCTATCGCAACCAGGGCATCAGGAAGCTCGCCGTCGTCGCCCGCGTCGAGTGACGCGTCTTTTCCGCGTCACGCCTTCATCGCCTTGAGCAGCTTTGCCTCGGTCTCGATCGCGGCCTTGACCTGCGGCCGCTCCTTCATGCGCGCGAGGTAGCTCGTCAGCGCCGGCCATTGCGCGAGATCGACGCCGGCGCGGTGGAACAGCAGGAGCGACCAGGTGAGGGAGGCGTCCGCCACCGTGAAGCGGTCGCCGACGAGATAGGGCCGGCTCGCCAGGTGGTCGGCCACGACCGACACGCTCTTGCCGATACGTGCGCGCGCCGGTGCGACCGCCGCCTCGTCCTTGTACCAGAATACCGGATAGAGGAACCCCTTGTGGATCTCGGCGCCGACGAAGCTGAGCCACTCCTGCAACCGGTAGCGCTCCGCGCTGCCGGGCGGCGGCGCCAGCCCAAGCTCGGGCCTGCGGTCGGCGATATATTGCAGCACCGCGGCGCTCTCGGTGAGCCGCTCGCCGTTCTCCAGCACCAGCACAGGCACCGCGCCCTTCGCCGAGATGGCGAAGAAATCACTGCCGTCCTCGACCACCTTCTTTTCCCAGAGATGCATCAGGTGATAGCGCGCCTCGATGCCGGCCTCCATCAGCGCGATGCGGCTGGCGAGCGAGCAGGCCATCGGGAAGAAATAGAGCTGCAGCATGGTTTTCTCCGTTGTCACGGGCGAGGGTAATGGATCGGCCGGCTGCCCAAATGCAGGAATACTGCAGCCATGAGCTGCAATATTGCAGGCGGCCGCAGCGCCGTGCTAGCCTCAAGATCATGAACTGGGACGATCTGCGCATCATCGCCGCGGTCAGGGACGAGGGCACCTATGCCGGCGCCGGCGCTCGGCTGCGCATCGACGAGACCACGGTCGGCCGCAGGCTGGCGCGGATCGAGCGCGCGCTGGGCCTGCGCCTGTTCGAGGCCGCCGATGGCCTGCGCAAGCCGACGCGGCAATGCGAGGCGGTGCTGGCCCATGTGCAGGCGATGTCGAACCACGTCGCCGAGATCGGCCGGGTCGGGCAGGGCGTGGCCGGCCCGTCGGGCCGGTTCCGCATCGCCGCCACCAACGGCGTCGCGGAGGAAATCCTGGCGCCGCGCGCAGGACGGCTGCTGGCCGACCATCCGGGGCTGACCCTGCAATTCCTCACCTCGAGCGAGAACGTGAAGTTCTCGCGCTGGCAGGCCGATTTCGCGATCCGGCTGCGCAAGCCGGACAAGGGCGATTTCACCATCGCCAAGCTCGGCGAGTTCAGCCTCTATTTGTTCGAGCCGAAGGCGCGGAGCGAGGCGGATTCCGTGGTCTGCGCCTATCCGGACGAACTCGGCCCGATCCCGGAGACCCAGTTCCTCAAGGCGCGTGGATTTTTTGAGCGCGCACGCTTCATCAGCGACAACATCCGCGTTATCAAGGCGCTGATCAGAAGCCACCAGGCGCTCGGCGTGCTGCCGGACTATTACTGTACCGATCTGCTCGCCGACCGCAGGCTCGAGGCAACGCCGCTGGCGCGCCGGCGCGACGTGTGGCTTCTGGTGCAAAACCATCTGAAGCGCGACGTCGCCGCCCGGATCGTGATCGACTGGGTGCGTGACTGTTTCCAGGAGCTCTCCAAGGGGTAGGCACCATGGCAGAACCCGATTTCCAGCCGACACTCAGCGGACCCACCATCACCATCCGGCCGATCACCCGCGACGACTGGCGGGATTTGTTCGCCGTCGCTTCCGATCCCGGAATCTGGGAGTTGCACCCGGCCTCCGATCGCTACAAGGAAGCCGAATTCAGGAAGTTTTTCGATGGCGCGGTCCATTCGAAGATGGGTTTTGTGTTCGTCGACCGCGCGACCGGCCAGCTGATCGGCTCCAGCCGCTACCATGGCTACGAGCCGATGCTGAGCGAGATCGAGATCGGATGGACGTTCCTGGCGCGCGACCACTGGGGCGGCGGCGCCAATCGCGAGGTCAAGCGGCTGATGCTCGACCACGCCTTCACCTTCGTCGATACTGTCGTGTTCTGGGTCGGCGAGAAGAACCTGCGCTCGCAGGGCGCGATGGCCAAGATCGGCGGCATCAAGCGCGCGGGCCTGTTCACGCGCGCGCTGACCGGCGACCAGCAGCGCCACGTGATCTTCGAGATCACCAAGCGGCAGTATCAGGCCGGCGGGCGCGGGCTCCTGATGTGAGGCGAGGGCGGCGGCGCCGACGTATTCGTATTCGAATTTCAAACAGCCCGCCATTCGACGTCATCGCCGGCCCGACCGGGCGATCCAGTATTCCAGAGACGGTTGTTGTTCATGCGACGGCTTCGGAATACTGGATGCCCCGCTGGAGCCTGTCATCGGGCGGCGCTGTGCGCCGACCCGTTGGCGGGGCATGACCAGCTAGAGGATACAAACCAGCATTCCCGCGGCGCGGATGCGTCCGGGTCATGCACGATACCCCCAGAAAAAGAGGGCGCAGGGAATGCCGGGTGCGCGATGCACCCGCAGCCTCGCGTGCGTAAAGCAAAAGCACACGAGTTAGTCACCACAGGTACACCGAAACATCCGGCATTCCCTGCGCGATGGTTTGAACGGTTTCCTTCGTGCTCTCCCCGGTGACCGGGCTTTCTTGCCACCGTCGCTCGCAAGATGTTCGCGAGCTTGATGCCAGCGTCGGGACATCAGGACCACACGACTTCGCCGTACGCAGCCTGCGCATTCGTCTCGTGCGCGCGCTACGTCCATCGCGTCCCGCGCCCAACACTCGTGACGATCGCGAAGCGCCCCTCTCGGCAGGCACGGGATGTGCCGAGGAAAGCCACTGATTTGCCCGACGCATCAAGCGCAATATTTTTTGCGCGAGGACTGGACGACCCAAATCAGCTTGAGATCGTTGGAAAAATTCGATTTTGCGCGCAGCCGCAGCGGGCGCCGCTTTGAGGGGCGGCGCCCGTCTCGTCTCTGCCTTGCTACTGCGGCTTCGAGTCCTTTCGGAAGGCGGCTTCTCCGGCATCTGACACCTCGACCCACTTCTGATTGGGCGACGTCTCGGCGCCGTAATTGTCGTGCCAGTTCCACCACTTGTATGTTGGAGTCTGAGGGTAGCCTTGCGGCGAGTCCTCCCAGATCTCCTGGCGCCCGAGCGCCGTCATGTCGAGGTAGCTCCAAGTGGTCCCCATCGCCTCGTCGCCGCGGCTATTGATGAAGTAGGTGCGGAACACCTTGTCGCCGTCGCGGATGAACGCGTTGTGGCCGTGCCATTCGTCCACGCCGAAATCCGCATCGAAGCTGTCGGTGATGGTGTACCAGGGCATATCCCAGCCCATCCGCGCCTTCAGGCGCGCGATGTCCGCCTGCGGCGCCCGAGAGGCATAGGCCAGCGTGGTGTCGCGCGCGTTGAGATGGGAGAGGTGGGCAACCTGATCGGCGCCCAGCGAGCAGCCGCGGCAGGCGTGCTCGGGCCAGCCGAACACGCCGGGCTCGAAGAAGGCGCGATAGATGACGAGCTGGCGACGGCCTTCGAACAGGTCGAGCAGGCTCGCCTTGCCCTGCGGTCCCTCGAACGCATAGGTCTTTTCCACCGCCATCCACGGCATCCGCCGACGCTCGGCGGCGAGCGCATCTCGCGCGCGCGTAAAGGATTTCTCCTTTACGAGCATCTGCTGGCGCGCAGCCTCCCACGCGCTGGCCGACACGATCGGAGGCGTGTTCATTCCGGGACGTCCCTTGTGGTTCTGCGTGTCTTCCGTCTTGTTCCTGTCCATGTGTCTC
This sequence comes from Bradyrhizobium sp. NP1, assembly GCF_030378205.1. Lineage (NCBI taxonomy): Bacteria > Pseudomonadati > Pseudomonadota > Alphaproteobacteria > Hyphomicrobiales > Nitrobacteraceae > Bradyrhizobium > Bradyrhizobium sp. NP1. The sequence continues at coordinate 5,213,205 of NZ_CP127385.1, read as the reverse complement.
TCCTGTGTCGCACCGCGCACGGCTTGGGCTCGCGAGAAGGCTAGTCGCCTGGATCGACCGGTGAGAGTTACAAGTGTGTCGGGATTCGATCGTTCCAGCAGGGTCGGCCGGGGGATGGCGCTATTGTTCCAGCATCCGATCATCCATCGCGGCGATCCCGTCACCGCGGGACGGAAATACGTTTTGCGGACGGACGTCATGTATGGCCGCCGCTGAGCCCCGTTTGCAGACTGCACTTTGCGCCGACCCACGCAGAAGGGCCGCCCGTGGGCGGCCCTTCATGCGACGGTTCGTTGCAACGGCGCCGCGCCGAACAAGGTCGTTCAGCAGCTTTCGCTTTTAAAACGCGCGGAAGTGGTGTATGGACACTGCCCTGCGGATATCCGCTTGCGAGAGACCGATGCTGTATTCGTATTCACGCCCGCACAAGGAAGCAGCCTTGCCGCTGAACCGGCATGGTCGCATTTCCGCGCGCGTGCTGCTGGTCTCGGCAACGAACGCGCGGCCCATAGGGCTCAGCCTACAAGCGTGACAGGGCAGCGGGTTTCCCTCTGCCTGGCAGAGAGAAAACCCGAGAAGCAGCCCGTCAGCGGCTAATCGCATCCCGACACACATCTCTGCCTGCATGCCTGTTCGGCGTGCTCAATTGCGTTGAGCGGCGCCGAGTTCCGGAGCGTCCATGGGGATGCTCAATATTGATGAGTGAAGGAGAGGAGGGTCCGATGCGATCCGATCCCTATCGAGAGCGGGCGAGGGAGCTGGCAATTGAGGCCGGTCTCGATCCCGATGCGAAAATCGACCGGCCGGGCCAGCGTCCGATGCCGCTGTGGTGCACGTTCCGCGACGCGGCGCGCAAGGAGCACCTCGCTCGCGAGGCGCAGGCCATCGCGGCCGATGTCGCGATTGCGCCGCAGGCGCCGCAATACAAGGACAGCCTGCTGAAGGTGTTCGGTCAGCACGAGGAAGCGACGCTCGCGCAGATGAAGACCTGCATGGCGGTCGGAAACGTCGTGGGCGGCGTGATCTGCGCCGATGGCCATCTCGGCTATGCGCAGCCGGTCGGCGGCGTGATCGCCTATGAGAAGCAGATCAGCATCTCCGGCGTCGGCTTCGACATCGGCTGCGGCAACATGGCGGCGCGGCTTGATACGCGGTTCGGCGATCTGGAGAACCGGATCGGGGCGATCATCCGCGACATCCACAGGGTGATCTCGTTCGGCATCGGGCGCGTCAACGACGAGCGCGTCGATCACGAGCTGTTCGACGATGACGATGCCTGGCGCGAGTCCGACATGGGCGCGTACCGGCGTAAGGCGGTCGCCCAGCTCGGCACGGTCGGTTCCGGTAACCACTATGTCGACCTGATGCGCGACGAGAGCGGCTTCGTCTGGATCGGCGTGCATTTTGGCAGCCGCGGCCTCGGGCACACCAGCGCGACCCGCTACCTCAAGGCCGCTGGTGGCAAGGACGGCATGAACGTGCCGCCCGCCGTCATCGACGAGGACAGCGAGATCGGGCGGCGCTACATCGCCGCCATGCAGCTCGCCGGTCGCTATGCCTATGCCGGTCGCGAGTGGGTGATCGAGCGCGTGCGCAAGATCATCGGCGGTACGGTGACCGAGACGGTGCACAACCACCACAACTACGCCTGGCGCGAGACCCACGGCGGCAGGGACCTGTGGGTGGTGCGCAAGGGCGCGACGCCGGCCTTTCCGGGCCAGCGTGGTTTCGTCGGCGGCTCGATGGGCGACGACGCCGTGATCATCGAGGGCGTCGAGTCGGAGGAGGCGAAAGCGTCGCTCTACTCGACAATCCACGGCGCCGGGCGGCTGTTCGGACGCAAGGAGGCCAAGCGCAGGTTCACCCGCGCCGAGATGGACGCCTGGTTGCAGTCGCGCGGCGTCAGCCTCATCGGCGCCGATCTCGACGAGAGCCCGATGGCCTACCGCCGGCTGCCGGAGGTGCTTGCCGCGCATGCCGGCTCGGTCAAGGTGGTGCACAGCCTGCGCCCCTTTGCCGTGGTGATGGCGGGCGCCAACGAGTTCGATCCGTTCAAGGATTGAGGCGCTCGGTGATGACAACCGAAGGGCCGCCCACGGGCGGCCCTTCATTCTCTAAAACCCCGGCACCGCCGCCGAGACTTTGCACTTCCGGTGTCTGCTATCACGCCGCTACCGTCGCCGCCGGCGCCAGCCGCGTCGAGACGCCGATCCGGTTCATGGCGTTCATCAGCGAAATGACGATGGTGAGATCGGCGACCTCCTTTTCGGAAAATTCGGCCTTCACTGCCGCATAATCGCCGTCCGGAACGCCGGTGTCGGCGACCCGGGTCAGGCTTTCGGCCCAGATCAGCGCGGCCCGTTCGCGCGCGCTGAAGAACGGCGCCTCCTGCCAGGTGATCAGGCTGTTGAGCTTGCGCGGGTCGGCGCCGGCCTTGGACAGGTCGCGCCAGTGCAGGTCGACACAGTAGGCGCAGCCATTGATCTGCGACACGCGCAGGAACATCAGATCGACCAATGCGCGGTCGAGCCCGCAGGACGCGACATATTCGTAAAGCGGGCCGAAAGCCTTGTAGCCGTTAGGGGTGACCTTCTTCAGTTCGAGACGCGACGACATGACCAACTCCGTTGCAGGACCATCCAATTACGGATATATTTTATCCGTAGATAGGAGATGGTCAACATGCAGCTATCGGAGGGGGTCGAGTGGGCGGTGCATAGCTGCACCATGCTTGCGGGCCTTGACGCCGATCAGGCGCTGACCACGACGCAGCTTGCGGAATTCTTCGACCTTCCGCGGGACTATCTCGCCAAGCACCTGCAGGCGCTGTCGAATGCGGGGCTTCTGGCGGCGACGCGGGGGCGTTCGGGCGGTTACCGGCTGGCGCGGCCGGCATCGGAGGTCACGCTGCGCGACGTGATGATTGCGATCGAGGGATCGCGGCCGAGCTTCCGTTGTCAGGAGATACGCCAGCGCGGACTGAGCGGCCAGCCGCGCGCCTGCTACAGGCGCGCCTGCGGCATCGCGCGGGCGATGTGGGCCGCGGAGAAGGTGTGGCTCGCCGAGCTCGAGAAGACGACGCTTGCGGCACTGATCGCCGAAGCCGCGCGCGAGGTCTCGAGGGAGCAGAAAGCGGCCATCGCGCGATGGCTTGGACGGGAGACGTGACGCTGTTCGAGCCCAACACGTAGATGAAGCGACCAAAACCCCGGCATCGCTGCCGGGGCGTCTCGGATTTGCGTTATCGGGGAGATCAGTCCGATCACGCCGGCTGCGGCTCCGCGCGTTGCGGCAACAGCAGGATCAAGAGCACCATGATCACAACCAGCGTTGCGGAAGCCGTATAGCGGCTGAGCGCCAGGCCGCCATGGTCGATCGGCTTGTCCAGGAAATCGCCGACTGTTGCCCCGAGCGGCCGGGTGAAGACGAATGCCGCCCAGAACAGCGCGGTGCGGGAAACGCTGGTCCAGAGATAAAGGGCCGCGATGATCGCAAGCGCGGCAGCAAACACCAGCGCGCCGCCGCGATATCCGAGCCCGGTGGAATCGGCCATCCAGTCGCCAAGCGCGGTGCCGAGCGTCTGCGAAAACATGATGGTGACCCAGTAGAACGTCTCGGCTCTTTTCGACTGGATCGAGTCCACTGAAATCGTTCCCGTGGCGTAGTACCAGATCGCCAGTGAGGCGAGCAGCAGCGCCGCGAGCAGGGAACTGCCGCCGAGATAGCCGATCCCGAGCGAACGATCGACGAAATCGGCGAGCGTGGTGCCGACCGTGGTGGTCGCCACGATCACGGACCAATAGAGGAGCGGATGGAAGCGCTTGGCCGCCATCTGCCCTGACACTGCGGCGGCGAAGATCACCGCGAAGATTGCCGTTCCAACCAGGTAACCCAGGTTCATCGACATCGTGACGGCGTCGCCGCCGGTCTCGCCGAGCGTCGTTGCAAGGATCTTGATGATCCAGAATCCCAATGTGACTTCAGGCACCTTGCGAAGGGCTTCGGTGGTGGTCGGCGGTTGGTATAGTTGATGCATTGCACTTTTCTCCACTGCGGATGCGGCCACGCATCTTGGCAAAGCGTGACCGTCTTGTTCGGATCGGCTGGCGCTCAGGATTTTCCGACCGAGTCCATGATCGAGAGCAGCTCGGCGACGGCCTGCTTGCACTTCGCGGCATCCGGGGTGCTCGCCCGCAAGGCGTCGAGGGCGCGATCGATCGCCTTGTCGACGGTGTGCCAGTCGGCGGCTGCGCGCGGCTTCAGGGCAGCTTCTGCGTCGTCCCACTGGGTTTCCAGGTCCTTGATGCGGTTCTTGGCACTAGTGAGATCGCCCTTGTCGATCAGGCCGGAGACGTCGATGACGATGGCGCGGAACGGCGAGAGGTCGCCGAGCTTCGATGTCGCCGCTTCGGCGCGCGGCAGGAACCGGAAGCCCCCGTCCGCTTGCGTGCCGGGTCCGCTTGTCATCGTCAGCGCACCCAGAGCGGCTGCGAAGATCACTCGTTTCATGGGCATAGTCTCCTTGCTGTCTGCCCGCGCGCGATCGCCCGGGCTTCTCGTTAAAAAGGTGAAAGTGGGAATTCACTCCGCGGGGCGGGCTTCGTCCATGCGCTCGCCCTCGAACGTCACCCAGACGACGAGGACGATGATCACGGTGAGGAAGACGAGGCTGGTATGGACCGTGCCGAGCCCGACCCCGCCGTAGTTCCGCGATTGCGACAGGAGGTCGCCGAGCGAGGCGCCGAGCGGCCGGGTGAGGATGTAGGCCAGCCAGAAGGAGAGAACAGGGTTGGTGCCGAGCTGGTAGAATACGGCAATGAAGGCGATCAGCACGGCAAAGACGGCGACCCCGAGCTGGAAGCCGAGACCGAGTGCCTCGGTGGCGAGGTCACCGGCGGCCGTGCCGAGCGCAAAAGTGAACAGGATCGCGGCCCAGTAGAACAGCTCGCGCCGCGTGGTCACGATGGTTCGGATCGAGAGCGTTCGCTCGACGGCGTACCAGAGCGCGAAAGTGGCGGCGAGCGCGCAGGCGAAGGCGGCCGTGCTTACGTAAAGGCTGACCTCGAGCTTGTCGGTCAGGAAATCGGTGATCTGGGTGCCGACGATGCTGACGAGAACGACGGTCAGCCAGTAGATCCAGGGAACGTAGCGGCTGGAGCGAAGCTGCAGGATCAGCGCCACGACCAGCAGCGCGGCCATGCACGCCATGGTCCAGTTTGCGCCGAGGCCGGCGTGCACGGCAAGATAGTCGGCGCCGGTTTCGCCGACCGTGGTCGAGAGGATCTTGATGGTCCAGAAGATCAGCGTGACTTCCGGTACCTTGTTCAGCATCGAGCGTAGTTCCCAGTTTCTGAACACCTGCGTCTCCCTGCAACGAATGGCCTTTCGGAAGCGACCATGCCGATCCGGACTTAGGCGGCCCTTAGAACGGTGCCGGAGGTGGCGCATGGCGCTTCGACGGGACGTGCAGGGGGGCGCGACAGCTTCCTAAGTCTGCGCTAAGTCAGCTAGCCAAGACTGCATCATCACCGGTTCCATCTGTCGGACAGGCTTGAAGACAAATGCGCGTTCTGTTGATCGAGGACGACACGATGATCGGTGCCGCCGTCGAACAGGCGCTGAAGGATGCTGCCTATGCGGTGGACTGGGTGACGGACGGCGAGACCGCCGTCGACGCAGCGACGAGCGAGTCCTATGAGCTGGCCCTGCTCGATCTCGGCCTGCCGAAGGCCGACGGCCGCGACGTGCTTCGCCGGCTGCGTGCGCTCGGCCGCAGGCTGCCCGTCATCATCGTGACCGCTCGCGACGGCGTCGATGACCGCATCGAGGGCCTTGATCTCGGTGCGGATGACTACCTGATCAAGCCATTCGAGATTCGCGAGCTGCTGGCACGGATGCGTGCCGTGCTGCGCCGCGAGGGCAGCGGCTCCTCGACGCTGCTGACCAATGGAAAGCTCACGCTCGATCCGGCGACGCGCGAGGCATCGTTCCTCGACCAGACGTCGCGGCTCACGGCGCGCGAGTTCGCGCTGCTGCAGGCGCTGCTGGCGCGGCCAGGCACGATCCTCTCGCGCAGTGAGCTCGAACGACAGATCTACGGCTGGAATGAAGAGGTCGAGAGCAACTCCGTCGAATTTCTGATCCACACGATCCGCAAGAAGATTGGCGGCACGGCGATCCGCAACGTTCGCGGCGTCGGCTGGATGGTGGACCGCCCGTCATGATCAAGTCCTTGCGCGGGCGGCTGTTCGCCGGGCTGACCGCGATCATCATCGCGACCGGCGCGATCGGCGGCCTGTTCGCCTATCTGTGGGCCTTCGAGGAGGCGATGGAGCTCCAGGACTCCGTCCTGATGCAGCTTGCGAGCCTCGCCCAGAATGGCGGTTTCGCCGGCGGACAGCCGCTTCAGGGTGTCGAGGAGGACACCGAGGTCTGGGTCATCGAACTGGGAAGCACGCCGCGCGGCTCCACCGACGACCGTCGCCTGTTCGGCCTGCAAGACGGCCTGCAGGTCGCAACCCGCAAGGGACAGCCGATCCGCGTGCTCGTGCGGACGCGCCCTGACGGCAGCCGCTACGCCGTGGCGCAGCCGACCGCCGCGCGCGACGAGACCGCACGCGACGTGGCCTTTCGCACGCTGCTGCCGATCGCGGCGCTGATTCCGTGTCTGCTGCTGGTGACCGCGTTGGTCATCGCCTATTCGCTGCGCCCGATCGTGCGGCTGGCCTCCGATCTCGACGCCAGGCGCGCCGATGACCTGACCCCGCTGCCGCTTGCGAAAATGCCGAGCGAGCTGCATCCGTTCATCGCCTCCATCAACGGGCTGCTCGCGCGCATGCGGTCGATGATCGACCAGCAGCGGCGTTTCGTCGCCGACGCGGCGCATGAGCTGCGCACGCCGATCACCGCGCTCAGCCTGCAGGCGGAGAATCTCGACCCGGTCGAACTTCCGGCGCCTGCCCGGGAACGTCTTGCGGCGCTCAAGAAAGGCATACAGCGCGCCAAGCATCTGCTGGAGCAGCTCCTTGTCCTGGCGCGGCAGGAGGCGACCGCCCTCGACACCGCCGATATGCCGCCGACGGCGCTCGACCGCGCCGTGAAGGAAGTGGTGGCCGACCTGTTGCCGCAGGCGACCGATCGCGGCATCGATCTCGGATTCGAGTTGGCCGAGCCGCTGACGGTGCGGGCTGAACCCGTGATGCTCGCGATGGTGATCCGCAACCTGCTCGACAATGCGCTCCGCTTCACGCCGTCGGGCGCAAGCGTCGATATCGGGGTCTATCGCGAGGGCGAGGCGGCCATCGTGCAGATCGAGGATAGCGGGCCCGGCATCGCACCCGGCGACATCGACAAGGTCTTCGAGCCGTTTTTCCGCGGCTCCCGTTCGGAAGCAGAGGGGAGCGGTCTTGGCCTGTCGATCGTGACGCGCGTTCTGGACCGGCTGGGCGGCTCGATCGCGCTGGAGAACATGAGCGGCGCGGCCCGGTCCGGGCTCCGCGTGACGGTTCGCTTGCCGATCGCGGCCGGCCTCGGCGCGGCGGCGTAGCGGATGGCGGTGCGGCTTTCGGTCGAGGGCCTGCGCCGAACCTTACGGGGAGGAATGCTCCGACCGAAATCCGTATTCGGGACCAAAATAGCCGATCGTGTCGATGCCCAGATCTTTGTGCTCGCTTATCAAGCGAACGGTGCTCTTCAGCGGCGCGGCTCCCTCCGGCCTGGCCGGCCATATCACCAGGCCTCTCGGTTGGCTCGCTTCCTTCCAGCGCAGCTCCTTGCCGCGGAGCATCGTCTCCGCAAATTTGCGCCAGAGCGCAAGGTGATCGGGCCCCATGAATGGCCAGAATTCCTTGATTTGCCCATGCGTCTCGCTGGTGCGCTCGGATTTCAATTCAACGTTGACGAGTTCGCTTTCACCGTTGCCATCCACGCGAACCAGCAGCAGGTCGGCTACTACTCGTTTGGGTTTCTCGCTGAGCCCAATCGCATTTGGTACGCTAAGCGCGATCTCGTCCGACACGAACCGGTACGAATGATCGTCGTCCAGGGCATGCTCGATTGATTTGACGTGCCCGTCGTTTTCCATTGCCTGCAGGATCAGCCACGATTGAACGGATTTTTCAGGTGTGTCCCGGCTGGGAGGTTCCAGCTTGCTGCGTCCGTCCTTCAGCGCGTCGAGCTTGTTACGCAAGGTCGACGCGCTCGTGATGTTGGAAAAGCCTAGTTGGGGCGTGCTGTTGGCGCAACTAACGAGGCTTATGGAGCCGACGGACGGCCTGAGACGAAAGCTGTAGTGTCTGACCAGCTCGTCATGGTCTTTCATGACGTCGGCGAATTCGTTGCTCTGGATGCGCTTGGCGTTCTCAAGGAGTCTTTCGAGCTGATCGTTCGGAGATGTCATCGGTCACTTTCATTTTCAGACGTCAATCCACTCGCCATCCTCGGCGAGCGTCACGTTGTCAAATAGCGAGGGAAATTGGTTCCTTCCGAAGGTATGGATCGGAATGAGGCGACAGGGTCGAATAGCCGATGCGAGGCGCTTCAAGTCCGGAACGCTTGCGTGGCCCGAGGTATGAAGGGTTTCAAAGGGAATTCCGCGCCTTTCGCAATCCGCTCGCAGCCTTGCTCCGGCTCCATCAGCCAGATATCCATCCCACTGCGACCAGATCACGCGCGCTCCCGCCAGTGCGTCAGCACGATCGAGGTCTTGCATCATCCAACCGCGAAACAGCATGACTAGCCGGCCAGCCTTGTCCCTTAGTTGTTCGGGCCAGAGGCGGAAATCCCGGTACTTGTCGACCAGCGGCGCGATGCCGTTCTTGACGAGCTGGACCCTTTGCGACTGCGGAATGTAGACCGCGACGTTGGGCCAGCCATGTTCCGGCTTGGGTATGGTTGCGTATCCCGTCGCGGACAGCACCTCGGCTGCATAGGCGTCCACAAGCAACGTGCGGCCAGCGCGTTTCGCGGCGCGATAGATCGTCACCACCCTGTCAATGTTTTGCGCTGAACAGGCGACCAGGGCGATCCCGCTCGTTTCCTCGAACCGCCTGAGAAACCCTTCCTCAAGATCGGTCTCGCTGGGAAATCGCTGGTCATTTGCAAGCCTTCCAAGACTTGATCCCTCCATCAGCATGATGTCGATGTTTTCTGGGGGATTGCGCACCAGCCGTTCGAACAGGCTGCCTTTTCTCCCGTGCGCCCGAAGATCGCCGGAATAGAATAGCCGCTTCCCGCCGGCTTCGATTTCGAGCGCATAGGCGTCAAAACCCGAATGGTCCACGAGATGCGGTATGATCTTGAATGGACCGATCGACATCGGCTTGCCGGATACGAGGTGATAGGCAGCGTTCAGCGCTACGCCGCCGGGCACGAAACGGGACGCCGCGGCCATGATGGCTTCCGTCGCCGCTCCCATGGCCAGCGGAATCGTGGCCTGGACCTTTGGAATGAGACCCCAATGATCCCGGTGCCCATGCGAGACAATGATGGCGAGGAGGCTTGCCGACGGCGCTTCGAGACCGTCAATCTCCGGGAGGCTGGCTCTCGCAAGGTCCGGCGCATCCAGAGGCAAGCCCAGATCCAGCAATATTCGCGCCCCGCTGCTCTCGACCTCGACGCATGTACCGCCGATCTCCCGCGTTCCCCGATGAATTCGCAATCGCATCGTTCAACCAATATCTCGATTCCCAATCTTCTATATTCAAACGAGGGCCCGAGAAATTTACACGTTATGGAATTTTTCAAACATTTATTTTGCCTGGCGAATTGGCGAATCGATTGCCAGCTAGAAGTTTGATCTGGAAGGACGACATGGCAAAGCGTCTTGTTTTCGCGATAGGGGATATCCATGGCTGTTTCGAGGAGCTGAGATCGCTGCTCGACCTCTGCAGTGGAAACGCCGGCCGCATCGAGCACGAGTTCGTGTTGCTGGGCGACTACGTGGACAGGGGGCCTGCATCCAATGAGGTGATCGCCTACCTGATGCGTGCGCAGGCCGCCGGCAAGCCGCGGTTTCGGTGCTTGCTGGGAAATCACGACAGCATGCTTTCGATTGCCGCGAACCCCGGGCGTTCCGACGCCGAGCTAATGCAGTGGTGGGCCAATGGCGGGGAGGCGACGCTCGATGCCTACGGCATAGATGACCCTTCCGACCTGCCGCCGGACCACCTCGCATGGATAAGATCGCTTCCTTATTGCTTGCACGAGAACGATCGATTCTTCGTCCATGCCGGCGTGAGGCCCGGCATTGTGCTCGCGGCTCAATCCGAACACGACATGCTGTGGATACGCGAGCCGTTCCTGTCTTCGGGGCTTTGGCACGGGGCTTTGGTGGTGCATGGCCACACGCCGACGGCAACACGTGCGCCAGAGGTGCGGTCCAATCGCATCAATCTCGACACCGGAGCCTGTTTTGGCGGACCGCTGACCGCCGCGGCGTTCGGCTCCGACCGATTGGATCCGCTTTTCTTTGTCAACAGCGACGGCTTGCGGTTTCAGATAACGGCGGATTGAGAGGTAGCCGGGCTAGTGGAGCGGATTTGACGTTCGCTTCCCATTTGCCGCGATTCCCTTACGCGAACGTCAAATCCAAAGCTCCACTAGAAACAATAACTTGGTAGTGGTCCTTTGATTCTAACATTCGCAAAAGAGCCTGCTGCAACGGGATGCGAATGTTAGAATCGGACCACTAGCGCGTGCATTCCCGCGCCAAACAGGCCACAAACACAGGCCACAAGCAAAAGGGCGCGGCTTGCACCGCGCCCTTCGCGTTTCGTGCGGATCGCGGTCCCGGATCAGCGATGCACCGCTCAAGCGCTGCATCGCGTCCGGGACGACGCGGGACCTTAGAAGTCCATGCCGCCCATGCCGCCGCCCGGAGGCATCGCGGGGCCGGCCGACTGCTTCTTCGGCAGCTCGGCGACCATGGCTTCGGTCGTGATCAGAAGGCCGGCCACGGAGGAGGCGTTCTGGATCGCGGTGCGCACCACCTTGGTCGGGTCGATGATGCCCTTGGAGACCAGGTTGACGTAGTCGCCGGTCTGGCTGTCGAAGCCGTAGCCGTACTGATCCTTCTCCAGGATCTTTCCGACGACGACCGAGCCGTCCTCGCCCGCGTTGATCGCGATCTGGCGAGCCGGCCAGGAGAGCGCCTTGCGGACGATCTCGATGCCGGTCTTCTGGTCCTCGTTCTTCGGGCGCAGGCCCTTGAGGTGCTCGGAGGCTCGCAGCAGGGCGACGCCGCCGCCCGGCAGGATGCCTTCCTCGACCGCGGCGCGGGTCGCGTGCATCGCGTCATCAACGCGATCCTTGCGCTCCTTCACCTCGACCTCGGTCGCGCCGCCGACGCGGATCACCGCGACGCCGCCGGCGAGCTTGGCCAGACGCTCCTGCAGCTTCTCACGGTCGTAGTCCGAGGTAGTCTCCTCGATCTGCGCCTTGATCTGCTGTACGCGCGCCTCGATGTCGGCCTTCTTGCCGCCGCCGTTGACGATGGTGGTGTTCTCCTTGTCGATCATCACCTTCTTGGCGCGGCCCAGCATGTTGAGCGTGACGTTCTCGAGCTTGATGCCGAGATCTTCCGAGATCGCCTGGCCGCCGGTCAGGATCGCGATGTCCTGCAGCATGGCCTTGCGGCGATCGCCGAAGCCCGGAGCCTTGACGGCCGCGACCTTCAGCCCGCCGCGCAGGCGGTTGACGACGAGGGTGGCGAGCGCTTCGCCCTCGACGTCCTCGGCGACGATGAGCAGCGGCTTGCCGGTCTGCACGACGGCTTCCAGCAGCGGCAGCAGCTCATTCAGCGAGGACAGCTTCTTCTCGTTGATCAGGATGTAGGGATCGTCCATCTCAACGCGCATCTTGTCGGCGTTGGTGACGAAGTAGGGCGAGATGTAGCCGCGGTCGAACTGCATGCCCTCGACGACGTCGAGCTCGGTCTCCAGCGACTTGGCTTCCTCGACCGTGATGACGCCCTCGTTGCCGACCTTCTTCATGGCGTCGGCGAGGAACTTGCCGATCTCGGCATCGCCGTTGGCCGAAATGGTGCCGACCTGGGCGATCTCCTCGTTGGAGGTGACCTTCTTGGAGTTCTTGACGAGGTCCGCAACCACAGCCTCGACCGCGAGGTCGATGCCGCGCTTGAGGTCCATCGGGTTCATGCCGGCGGCAACCGCCTTGGCGCCTTCGCGCACGATCGCGGCCGCAAGCACGGTCGCGGTGGTGGTGCCGTCGCCGGCCGCGTCAGCCGACTTGGAGGCGACTTCGCGCACCATCTGCGCGCCCATGTTCTCGAACTTGTCCTCGAGCTCGATTTCCTTGGCGACGGTGACGCCGTCCTTGGTGATGCGGGGAGCGCCGAACGACTTGTCGAGCACCACGTTGCGGCCCTTCGGGCCGAGCGTGACCCTCACGGCGTTGTTGAGAATGTCGACACCGCGCAGCATGCGGTCGCGGGCGTCGACGCCGAATTTCACATCTTTAGCTGACATATTGGGTTTCCCTGAGTTGAACTGATCTCACCCTGTCGGTGACGCCTTTGTTTTGCACCGTTCGCGACGGCCTCGCTTCCGCTTGGCCTGCTCGGGTACGCGGCGCTCCTTAAGGGCTGAGCGTGTGCGGCGTGGAATCAGGCGGCCTTCTTCTTGGCGGCGGTGTCGGTGAGAACGCCCATGATGTCGCTCTCCTTCATGATCAGCAGCTCTTGGCCGTCGATCTTGACCTCGGTGCCGGACCACTTGCCGAACAGCACGCGGTCGCCCACCTGAAGATCGATCGGGATCAGCTTCCCGCTCTCGTCACGGCCGCCGGGGCCGACAGCGACGACTTCGCCCTGGGAGGGCTTTTCCTTGGCCGTGTCGGGAATGATGATGCCGCCTGCGGTCTTCTCTTCGGCGTCGATGCGCTTGACCACGACGCGGTCGTGAAGCGGACGGAATTTCATGCAGTCCTCCTAAGCTCTTACGAATATTGTGGATTTTTGGATGCTAGCAGTCATGGCCAGCGAGTGCCAGCCTGACTGGCTGGAAATAGGCCACAGCTTTGTGATGAGCAAGAGGCTTCTAGCAGAAAATTTGCCGCTGCCCCGGAGGCTGGCCGGCAATTTCGCCCGAGATCATTAACGATGGTCCGGGAGCGCGGAGGGCGTATTAGCAGCTGCGGTAAGCTGCTGCCAAAGCAACAATTTTCAACAATTCATTAACCCTTTGGGCTTGAGATGCGTTGGTTGCGTGCGTCACATTTCTCTCATGTGAGCGCATCTCGAACCGGGTGGCTCGGCTAACTCGGCATGAAGCGGGTTCGGAAAAACGGTCTCTGCTTTTCCGCATCATGCCAACGGCCTCCCCTTGAATATGCGCTCCTGCAAAGGAGGTTGGCATGGTCTCGAGGGTTGTTTCCGACGACTTTCGGAAGCAGGTGCTGGGTTACGGGCTGACGACGGCGCAGATTCTTTATCGGATGCCGGATCACCCGTCGTTGCTGCAAACCTATGTCTGGCAGAACTACGACCTGTTTCCGAAATTTCCGGCGTTGCAGGATTTCCTCGCGTTTTGGCAGAAAAAGCTCGATGGCCCGCTCTACTCCGTGACGGTGGCGCATTCGCGCCTGATCAAGCCGGCGGAGCTGCGCGCGGTCGACGGCGTGTTCCGCCTGCACTGAGACAGGCCAGATTTGTAGGGTGGGTTAGCGTAGCGTAACCCACCATCTTCGTCGCCACGTGGCGGTGGGTTACGGCTTCGCCTAACCCACCCTACGAAGCGCTCTCTGTGCTAACCTTTCGCAGGTATCGAAAGGGAGAACGCCGATGGCGAGCAGGAAGCAGAAGCGCAAGCCCGTATCGCGCGCGGCGGCACGAAGGCCGGCGCAAAGGAAATCGGCGGCACGCAAGACGGCAGCCAAATCCACAGCGGCCAAATCCACGGCGGCCAAGTCAACCGCGCGCAAGAAGATCGTTCGCCGCGCCAGAGCGGCGGTGCCGGCCGCCAGGCCCGCGCGGAAGAAACAGCGCGTCGCAATCAGCCATCACCGCGAGGAGGATTTCAAGGCCGACGGCCTGCGCGCCTACGCGCAATACCGCGACCTCGGCATCAAGGGTGCCACGGGCGGGCTGGCGCAGGCCCATGTGATCCGCCTGCTCGGTCCGTGCAATCCGCAGGAGGTTTCCAAGCTGCACTTCCACGACGTCGACTTCCAGATGGTCTACGTGTTGAAGGGCTGGGTGAAGACCTACATGGAAGGCGAGGGCGAGACCATGATGCGCGAGGGCAGCGCCTGGACCCAGCCGCCGCGCATTCGGCACATGATCCTCGACTATTCCGACAACGTCGAACTCCTGGAAATCATCCTGCCGGCCGATTTCGACACGGTGGAGCTGACGGCGTGACGGGGCCCGTCGGCTGAACCGGCCGGGCCATGCACCGGCGTCTTGCGGCCTTTTCTTCCCGCATTCCGCACGCTAAGGCGTGAGTGACTGTCGCCAGGATTTCGCTTGTCGGTTTTTTGTTTGACATGACCAGGGCCTATCGCGAGGACATCGACGCGTTGCGCGCGCTCGCCGTGCTCTCCGTGATCGGTTTTCATTTCGAGGCGCCGCGGATTTTCGGCGGCTTCATCGGCGTCGACGTCTTCTTCGTCATTTCCGGCTTCCTGATCACCGGCATCATCCAGGCCGAGATGCGCGAGGACAGCTTCTCCTTTGCCCGCTTCTACGAGCGCCGCATCCGCCGCCTGTTGCCGGCGCTCTATGTGATGATCGCGTTCTCGGCGCTGCCGGCGATGCATTTCCTGCTGCTGTCGGAGCGGCTGGAATTCTTCCGCTCCGCGGCGGCCGCGGTGACTTTCACCTCGAACATCTTCTTCTACCTGCAGGCCGGCTATTTCGACCACGCCGCGGTGGAAAAGCCGCTGCTGCACACCTGGTCGCTCGCGGTCGAGGAGCAGTTCTATCTCGCGCTGCCGCCGATCCTGTGGGCGGTGATGCGGCTTGCGCGCGGCGGCCGCCTGGCGCTGCCGGTGGCGCTCGCCGTGCTCGGCGGCGCCTCGCTCGGGCTGAGCATCTGGCTGATCGCGAACGGGCGCGCCGAGAACGCCTTCTTCCTGAGTCCGCCGCGGGCGTGGGAATTCCTGGTCGGCAGCGCGATCGCGGTCGAGGGATTCCCGAAAGTGCCGCAGAATCGGCCGCTGCAGCATGCGATCCGCGGCATTGCGGTGATGATGATCCTCGTTCCCGTCTTCACCTACCAGCAGGGCCCGGATTTTCCCGGCGCCCGCGCGCTATGGCCGTGCCTCGGTGCGGCGCTGTTTATCTGGTGCGGCTACGGCATTCCGAACCGCACCCGTCATCCGCTGTCGTTCCTCAGCCTGCTGCGCTTCTGCGGCCAGATTTCCTATTCGCTCTATCTCTGGCACTGGCCGCTGTTCACCTTCGCGCGCTTTGCCAAGCCGAGCCTGACGCTCGACATCACCGAGAAGACCGCGCTGTTCGCGCTCACGGTCGTGATTTCCTACCTGTCATGGCGCTTCGTCGAGCAACCCTTCCGCGACCGAACCTTGGCGCCGACGCGGCGCGCCGCGTTCAGCACCGCCTTGTTCGCCAGCATGGCGCTGCTCGCAGGAAGCCTTGGCGGATTCATGCTGAGCCGCACGCCGTCGGACAGCGACCGCGCCGCCGCGCGGCTCGATGCCTATAACGCCTACGACTACAAGGCGCTCTACCGCTACGGCCAATGCTTCGCATCAGTCGACAGCCGCTTTGATGGTGACTGCCTCGTGCCTGCCGCCGGCAAGCTGAACCTGCTCCTGTGGGGCGACAGCCTGGCCGCGCATTATCGCAACGGGTTCGAGGCGATCGACCCGAACGCGCTGCAGATCCTGCAGGCGACGCAGCCGGCCTGCATGCCGACGCTCAGCACCGCCGCTCAGGCGATCGCCGCCTGCGGTGTGTTCGCGGCGCGGATGGCGGCGTTCTTCAGCGACATCAGGCCGGATCTGGTGATCCTGTCCGCGGACTGGCTCGAATATGCGCGCCCGCCGCGGTTCGACGCCATGATCGCCGACCTCAGGTCGACCATCGCGCGGCTGCGCGCGATGGGTATCCGCGTCGTGCTGTTGGGGCCTGCCGTGCAGTATCGGGCGCGGCTGCCGTCGATGCTGGCCCGGGCCGAGCGCCGCGGCATCGACGCGAAGCCTGACGACTTGGTGCTTGCCGACATCTTCGCGCTCGACCGCATGATGGCCGCGGCGCTGCCCAATGCCGACGGCTTCGCCTACATATCGGTGGTCGATGCAGTCTGCCCGGCGCGGCAATGTCCGCTCACGATCGCAGACGGCATCCCGGTATCCTGGGATCATGCGCATCTCACCCCCGAGGGCTCGGCCTATGTGGTGGCGCGGATCGCGCCGCAGGCCGGACTCAAAACGGCGAAGGTCGTTTCAGGACGCGATTGAAGCGGGCGGTCGGCAGGGGCGTCATGTCAGGACGCCGACGATCGCGCCCATCAGGCAGGTCGTGATGGTGCCCGACACGATCGATTTCACGCCGAGCGCGTTGATATCGTCGCGCCGCTCGGGCGCCATGGTGCCGAGCCCGCCGATCATGATGCCGAGGCTGCCGAAATTGGCGAAGCCGCACATCGCATAGAGCATGATCAGCCGCGAGCGCGGGTCGAGCGCATCCGTGCCCAGTTTCGACAGCTCGACATAGGCGATCAGCTCGTTGAGCACCGTCTTGGTGCCCATCAGGCTGCCCGCCGTGACGGCTTCCGGCCACGGCAGGCCCATCAGCCAGCACACCGGCGCCATCACGAGCCCGAGCATCCGCTGCAGTGAGATTTTTGCGCCGCCGATGTCGGGCAGCACGCCGAGGATGGCGTTGGCGAGATGGACCAGCGCAACCAGCACGAGCAGCATGGCGACGATGTTGAGCAGCAGTTCAAGCCCGCTCGATGTGCCCTTGACGATGGCATCCATGGTGCTGGTCGCGTGCGCGTCGGGATCACCCAACGCACCGCCGGTGCGGCGGTCCGATGTCTCGGGCACCATGATCAGGCTGACCAGGATCGCGGCGGGCGCGCCCAGCACGGAGGCGATCACGAAATGCGCGGCCGCGTCGGGAATCAGGGGAGCAAGCAGCGTCGCATAGAGCACGAGCACGGTGCCGGCGATCCCGGCCATGCCGCCGGTCATGACCAGGAACAATTCGCTGCGCGTCATCTGCGCCAGATACGGCCGCACGAACAGCGGCGCCTCCACCATGCCGAGAAAGATGTTGGCGGCGGTGGACAGGCCCACCGCACCGCCGACGCCGAGCGTGCGCTCGAGCACGAAGGCCATGCCGCGCACGACCGGCGGCAGCACCCGCCAGTAGAACAACAGCGTGGTCAGCACGCTCATGACCAGTACGATCGGCAACGCTTGGAAGGCGAGGATGAAGTCTGCGCCCGGGGTCTTCAGGTCGAAGGGCAGGGCGCCGCCGCCGAGATAGCCGAACACGAAGGAGGTGCCGGCGCGCGAGGCCGCGGCGATGGCGCCGACGGCGTCGTTGATGGCGCCGAAAGCGTGGGCGACAAACGACAGCTTGATCAGCGCAAGCGCAGTGACGAACGTCACGGCAAGGCCGATGGCCGCCTGCCTCAGCGAGACCGCGCGGCGGTTTTCGCCGAGCATCCACGCGATCGCGAGCAAGGCCACGACGCCAGCAGCCGATTGCAGTTGCAGCATGTCTCTCCCAACCCCGCAAAGCAGATGCAGATATGACAGCGGCGTCGTTCAAAGCGCAATGGCACGCATGCGCCAGTGTCCTGGACCCGAAGTCCGCGTCATTCCGCCGGCGCGTTCGTCATCCGGAGTTCTGAGGCAAAGCCACACCAGATCAACAAGTTGCTGGTGCCCGTTCTCGTGCGAAGGCACGAGGTGCAAGGGCGCGGCAATCGGCGATTCAGATTCGACGTCAAGGGCAGATTGAGCATGAACCCATCAGCACGCAGCCGATGTCGACCGGAGACGATGCTCTATCCTCAAAATCCGAAGCGTGCTAAGGTGACAACACTTCATAGGTGTTCCTTTGAAATCGAGGAGCCCAATGATTATCAATAAGCCACCGCTCAGTTCACCCGATGATGTCGGGAGCGGTATGCCCCATCCGCCGCGATTCCAGTCGGGCATTCGCCGCCGTGAGCTGATGCTGACCACGGCTACGACATTGTTGTTCTCTACGAACTCCGTCCTGGCAGGCATTGTCCAAGGCAGCTTGCCCTGGGAGCAGAATGCGGGCGCTCCGCCTACCGAAGTGAGACCCGGGCCCTGGACGTACTTCACTGCGGAAGAGGGCGCTGCTGTCGAGGCGCTCGTTGACCGATTGATCCCAGCGGACCCGCAGACGCCGGGAGGCAAGGATGCGGGCTGCGCGGTCTTCATAGACCGACAACTTGCGGGATCGTACGGCACCGCCGAAGGACTGTACATGCGCGGCCCCTTCGCTGAAGGAACGCCGCAACAGGGCGATCAGTCTCCATTGAGTCCGGCGGCACGGTATCGGCAGGCGCTGGCTGCGCTCGACAAGTATTGCCGCGCAACGTACGCGGGAAAGTCCTTCACGCAGATTCCCGACAATGAGAAGGACAAGTTGCTCTCAGGACTCGAGAAGGGCCAGGTGCATCTGGAAGGCGCAAATGGCCGGGCATTCTTCGAGCTACTGCTGCAGAACACGCGGGAAGGATTTTTCGCTGACCCCGTATACGGTGGTAACCGCAACATGGTCGGCTGGAAGATGATCGGATATCCCGGCGCGCGCTACGACTACCGGGATTGGGTTGAGCGGCACAACGAACGCTATCCCCTGCCTCCGGTTGGCATCAGTGGCCGGCCGGAATGGGTTCGGAAGGCAGATTGAACTTCGCGACAAGGGCCCGACAATGGCACGCAAGCTGCCAGCAACCGACGTCGTGATTGTGGGTCTGGGATGGACCGGTTCGATCCTGGCCCATGAACTGGCTGGAAGCGGGCTGAATATAGTGGCGATTGAGCGCGGTCCCTGGCGCGACACGGCCACCGATTTCCCGCCCGCGTATGCCCAAGACGAGTTGCGCTACCACATCCGCCACGACCTGTTCCTTCGACCAGCGCAGCTCACCATGACTGTCCGCAATGGCGTCAACGAGACGGCCCTGCCGATGCGCAGCTGGGGATCCTTCATGCCGCCGAACGGCGTCGGGGGCGGGGGCGTACACTGGAACGCGGAGACCTGGCGCTTTCTGCCAAGCGATTTCCAGATGAAAACGCACCTCACCGAGCGCTACGGCGAAAAATTTCTGCCCGCGGACATGACGATCCAGGATTGGGGCGTCACCTATGACGAACTCGAGCCCTGCTACGACAGGTTCGAATATCTCTGCGGCACATCGGGCAAGGCTGGCAACATCAAGGGCCAGATACAGGCGGGCGGCAATCCTTTCGAGGGGGCCCGCGCACGGGAGTATCCGACACCGCCGCAGAAGCAACCCTACGGACCTACGCTGTTCGCGCAAGCAGCCAAAGAGATGGGCTATAAGCCATTCCCGCAGCCATCCGGAAATCTGTCACAGGCTTACACCAACCCGCTCGGGGTCACTCTCGGGCCTTGTACGTATTGCGGGTTTTGCGAATGGTTCGGTTGTGGCAACTACTCGAAGGCCAGCCCGCAGACCACGATCCTGCCAGCACTCGTCCGCCAACCGAACTTCGAGGCGCGCACTCAGTGCGAGGTGTTGAAGATCAACCTCGACAACTCAGGAAAACGCGCCACCGGCGTCACCTATGTCGATACCAGCGGCAACGAATGGGAGCAGCCGGCCGACCTCGTGCTCCTCTGCGCCTTCCAGCTCTTCAACGTGCACCTGCTTCTGATTTCCGGAATCGGCAAGCCATACGATCCGCGCGCCAACGAGGGCATGATCGGGCGCAATTATTCCTATCAGGTCACATCCAGCGTAGATGCCTTTTTCGACAACAAGATCTTCAACCCGTTTATCGCCTCGGGCGCTATCGGGATGTGCATCGATGAGTTCAACGGCGACAATTTCGATCACGGGCCGCATGGCTTCGTTGGTGGCGGCTACATGGGCGCGGTGCAGACCAACGGTCGACCGCTCCAGACCACAAGGACTCCGAAGGGAACTCCGCAATGGGGTCTTGAGTGGAAGGAAGCGGTGGCGAAGAACTATTTGACCAGCTACGAGGCGGTCACCCATGGCGGCTGCTGCAGTTATCGTGACGCCTACTGTGACCTCGATCCGACTTACACCGACCGGTTTGGCCGCAAGCTCATGCGGATCACGTTCGATTTCCACGAGAACGAACTCAAGATGTCGCAATATCTGACGGACCGCCTGGCAGAGGTCGTCCAAAAGATGGGGCCGCGGCAGTTCGAGAAGAGGCCCCGCAGCGGCCCCTATGACAGTACGGTGTACCAGACGACGCATACATGCGGCGGTGCAATCATGGGCACTGATCCCAAGAGCAGCGCGTTGAATCGCTATCTGCAGAGCTGGGATGTATCCAACCTTTTTGTGTTGGGGGCCACCGCCTTCCCGCAAAACGCCGGATATAACCCCACTGACACTGTCGGCGCACTCGCTTATTGGACGGCGGACGCGATCACAAGCCAGTACCTTAAGAATCCCGGCCCACTCGTACATATCTGACAGCCAATGCCGGCGAGGTATCGGCATGAAAATGCGGAATCTGATGGCTCTGGCGCTTGTGGCCTGCACGACCGGCGCAATCGCTGCGTGGGCTGCGGAAGACAGCCAAGCGTTCGAGAAGATCGAGCGCGGCCGTTACCTCGCCGTGCTGGGTGATTGCGTCGGCTGCCACACTGCGCCAGGCGGCAAGCCCTTTGCCGGCGGCGCTGCGCTGGAGACGCCATTCGGAGCGTTGATCGGTCCAAACATCACCCCGGATGTTGCGACCGGTGTCGGTGCCTGGTCGGAGGAGGATTTCCGTCGGGCCATGCATGAGGGTATCGGCAGGGACGGCGCGCGCCTCTATCCGGCAATGCCCTATCCCGCCTACACCAAGGTCACTCGCGACGATGTATCGGCGATCTGGGCCTATCTGCGCTCCCTGGATCCGGTGCGCAACGAGGTTCAGCCAAACCAGTTGAGGTTTCCGTTCAACGTTCGCCGGCCGGCTACGTCCACCTGGGATTTGATCAATTTCCAGCCCGGTGTGTTTCAACCCAATCCAGCAAAGTCGGATGTGTGGAACCGCGGTGCCTATCTGGTCGAAGGTCTCGGTCATTGCGGAACCTGTCATACGCCGAAGAACATCACCGGTGGCGACCGGGGCAGCGAGGCCCTGCAAGGGGCGCTGTTACAGGACTGGTACGCGCCCGACCTGACCGAAGATCCCCGTACCGGGATCGGCAGTTGGTCCATCGAAGACATCGTCCGCTATCTCAAGACTGGTGCCAACTCTTACGATATTGCATCGGGGCCGATGGCCGAAGCCGTCTCGAACTCGACGTCTAAAATGACGGATGCCGATCTTCTGGCGATCGCGACCTATCTGAAAGACCGCGCGCCTCGGAGCGGAAGGGCAGTCACCGCGCTGGCCGCCGCCAATCCACGCATGGTTGCAGGCCAAGCAATATACGAAGACCGTTGCGCGGCATGCCACAGTCACAGTGGTGCGGGCGTTCCGAACCTCTTCCCGCGGCTGGCGAGCGCACCCTTGGTCCAGTCCGCTGATCCCACATCCCTGATCCGAGTCGTTCTGATCGGAAATCGCGCCGTTGCCACTTCAGCTGCGCCGACCGCGCCCGCCATGCCCGCCTTCGGTTGGAATCTCGATGATACCGAGATCGCGGACGTCCTGACATACGTCCGCAATACGTGGGGAAATGCTGCGTCCGCAGTTCAGCCTGAGGACGTAGCTAAGCTGCGCGGGCGGCTCAGCAGTAGGTGATTTGCTCACGGCGAATCCCAGTTGGAGCGCAGCAGCGATGGATCCCGGGGCTCGCCGCCGTGCCGGCCGATGCCCTTTGCTCGTCGAGGAATTGAGCGAGTCCGCTTCTGGCCCATCGCGTCATTCCGCGGCGACGCAGCAATTCGGTTGCTTTCAGATCAAAGCGGACCTTCAGCGCGGCGAAATTACAGAACCAGGTTTGTGGGTAGGCGTCCTAGCCACCGTTGACATCGCAGGCGATGTCCGCCACCGATCGGACCATGACCGCGATGTCCGAAGGCGCCGGTGCGCTGCTCAGGCACCCCTCGCTCATCTACTTCCTGCTGTCGCGCAGCCTCTCGCGGTTTTCCAGCCAGATCGCGGCGGTCGCGATTGGCTGGCAGATCTACGATCTCACCGGAAGCGCGCTCGATCTCGGCCTGGTCGGACTGGTGCAGTTTCTCCCCACCGCGCTGCTTGTCTTCGTCGCCGGCAGCGTCGCCGACCGCTACGAGCGCAAGCGCGTGATGCAGCTCTGCCAGCTTGCCCAGGCGCTGGCGGCGTTGCTGCTGGTCTGGGGCTCGTGGGGTGGCTGGCTCAACCAGACGCACCTGTTCCTGGTGACGGCCGTGTTCGGTACGGCGGGCGCGTTCGAAAGCCCGGCGACCTCGGCGCTGCTGCCGCTGATCACGCCGACCGGATCGCTGCAGCGGGCGACCGCGCTGTCGAGCGGCGCCACGCAGGTGGCGACCATCACCGGGCCTGCGCTCGGCGGGCTCGCCTATGCGGTCGCGCCGAGCCTCGCCTACGGCATCATCGTCGTGTTCTGGCTCGCCGGTACGTTGTTCACCGGCGGCATCCAGCCGACCGAGCCCGCGCCATCGGCAAAGCAGGCGCCGACGCCGGATGGACTGTTTGCCGGCATCGCCTTCATCCGCAGCAATCCGGCAATCCTCGGCACCATCTCGCTCGACCTGTTCGCGGTGTTGCTCGGCGGCGTCACCGCGCTGTTGCCGATCTATGCGCGCGACATCCTGCGGACCGGGCCCCTGGGTCTGGGCATCCTGCGCGCCGCGCCCGCCGTGGGCGCGCTTCTCATGACCATTTTCCTCGCGCGCCATCCGATCAGCCGCCGCGTGGGACTACGCATGTTCCAGTCGGTGATCGTGTTCGGCCTGGCGACCGTGGCGTTCGCGGTCTCGCCCTGGATGTGGCTGTCGGTCGCCTCATTGGCCGTGCTCGGCGCCGCCGATACCATCAGCGTGGTGATCCGGTTTTCGCTGGTGCAGCTGGCCACCCCCGACGCGATGCGCGGCCGCGTCGGCGCGGTCAATTTTCTCTTCATCAACGCGTCCAACCAGCTCGGCCAGTTCGAAAGCGGCATCACGGCGGCGCTGTTCGGCACCGTGCCGGCCGCGATCCTCGGCGGCGTCGGCACGGTCCTGATCGCGCTATTGTGGATGAAGCTGTTCCCGACGCTGCGCGCGGTCGAGAAGCTGGAGTAGGGGGCGGCGCCGGTTTCTGTTCACCTCTCCCCGCAAGCGGGGAGAGGGAGAGGAGAGATCTTAGCCCCTTCCGACGAACGGCATCTTCGAGGCCATGACCGTCATGAACAGCACGTTGGCGTCGAGCGGCAGCGTCGCCATGTAGGCGACCGCATCGCCGACCGCCTTCGAATCCATGCGCGGTTCCGGCATCTTGCGGCCGTCGGGCTGCAGCACGCCATCGACCATGCGATCGGTCATCGGGGTTGCGGCGTTGCCGATGTCGATCTGGCCGACCGCGATGTCATAGGCGCGGCCGTCGAGGTTGCTGGCCCGGGTGAGACCCGTGATGCCGTGCTTGGTCGAGGTATAGGGCGACGAGAACGGGCGCGGCGCGTGCGCCGAGATCGATCCGTTATTGATGATGCGGCCTCCGCGCGGGGTCTGGTCCTTCATGATGCGGAAGGCGTGCTGCGTGCAGAGGAACGGAGCGGTCAGATTGGTGGCGACCACCGACTGCCATTGCGCGAGGCTCAGATCCTCGAAGGGAATCGCGGGCGCGCCCATGCCGGCATTGTTGAACAGCACGTCGAGCCGGCCGTAAGCCTGCATCACCTTGGCGAACAGCGCGGCGATCGAGGCGGGATCGGTCATGTCGGCGGTGACGGGCAGGCTCTTGCCCTTCTCGCCGAGACCCGCGGTCTCCTCCAGCTTGTCGAGGCGGCGCCCGGCGAGCACCACGGTGAACCCGGCCTTCATCAGCGCCAGCGACGCCGCGCGTCCGACGCCCGTGCCGGCGCCGGTCACCAGCGCAATCTTCTTGGTTTCAGCCATTGTTTCCTCGCTCTTGTTGCTTCTTTGCTTCGGCTTCGGTCTTGTAGGGTGGGCGCGGGATGTTCTGATGCGCCGCGCGCAGCGCTGCCGACCAGCGCGAGCGCAAATCGTGGAAATAGGGCTCGCCGGCCTCGATCCGGTGGTTCAGGTCGGCCTCGCAGGCGTCGGTGCGCACGACCAGCACGTCGATCGGCAGACCCACGCCGAGGTTGGACCGCATCGTGGAATCCATCGAGATCAGCCCGGTCTTCAAGGCGTCATACAGTTCCACGTCGAAATGCATGGCGCGGTCGAGCACCGGCTTGCCGTATTTGTGCTCGCCGATCTGCAAATAGGGAGTGTCGGTGGTGCATTCGATGAAGTTGCCGGCGGTGTAGACCATGAAGAGCCGCATCCGCGAGCCCTTGATCTGGCCGCCGAACAGGAACGAGACGTCGAAACTGACGTCCTCCGATTTCAGCGCCGGGCCCTCCGTCGTATGGATCAGCCGGATCGCCCGGCCGATGCGCTGCGCCGCCTGGAACATGGTCGGTGCGTTCATCAGCGTCTCGACCTCGCCGGTCTCGGGGTCCTCGATTCCCTCGGTCAGGGTCGAAAGCACCGACTGGCTGATCGCCAGGTTGCCGGCGCTCGCGATCGCCATGATCCGCTCGCCGGGCTTTGCAAAGATGTGCAGCTTGCGAAAGGTCGAGACATTGTCGAGACCGGCATTGGTGCGCGTGTCCGCGATCATCACCAGCCCGTCTCGCACCAATATTCCGCAGCAATAGGTCATTCCGGCCCTCAGAATGCGCCAGTTGTCCCGGTTCTGGCCGCGCCGAATTTCTAGCCAATTTCCGGCAAACGGTCCAACGCTAAGCTTGGCCGCCATGCCGGCAGGACTTGCGAATGTCGAGTTGGGCCCGGTCGCAGGCCTTCGGCCTGCGCCGTTTGTCAAGTTCTAGGACTGCGACTGCCACTGACCGGGGCGGCCGGCCTGCTCCACCCGCACGGCGACGGTGAGCGTCTCGGTGCCGCCGCCATACCGGGTGCCGCGCACGGGAGCAGCGCCAAGATAGTCGAGGCCGATCGCGACGCGGGCATGCGCATCCGTCGTGGAGATGCTGTTGGCGGGGTCGAAGCCGACCCAGCCCAGATTAGGCACGAACGCCTCCGCCCAGGCGTGGCCGGCCTGTTGGCCGACGACGCCGTCGCCGCGCAGGAAATGGCCGGAGATGAAGCGCGCCGGCACTCCGGCGGTGCGCGCGCAGGCAATGAAGATGTGCGCATAGTCCTGGCACACCCCGCGCTTCAGCGCGAAGGCCTCGGCCGCCGAGGTGCCGCTGTTGGTCGGGTCGGCGTCGAAGGTCATGTGCTCGTTGATCTGCGTCATCAGCGTGTGCAGGAAGCCGATCGCGTCGCTCTCAGCTTCCGCGCGCAGCTCCTGCGCGAAACTCGCCATCGCCGGATTGACTGATGTGAGCGGCGTCGAGCGCAGGAACAGAGTCGGTGGAAACCGTTCATCGGTGCCGCGCAGCACGCCAGAGGTGTCGTGGGTCTCGATCAGGCCGCTGACATTGATGGTCAGCTCCCCGATCGGGCCATGGGTCAGGACATGGGTGAGGTTGCCGAACGCGTCCTCGTGGGGATCGAGCCGCGTGTCGGCGGAGACGTCGATCTGCCATTCCGCGACATACTGGCCGTCATGGCTGCCCGGCGTCATGCGCAGGATCTGGATCACGCCGGTCGCGGCCGGCTCGTAGCGGTAGGTGGTGCTGTGTGAAATTTGCAGGCGCATGGCGGTATTCGATGGTCGGTGTGTTGGTCGATGCGTAGCCTCTTTTCACCCCTCCCTGAAAGGGGGAGGTCGACACGAAGTGTCGGCAGAGGGTCCATCTTGCGACATCGTGATTGACCCCCAACGCTCCCCCTTGCAGGGGGAGGCGGAACTCTTGTTACATCAGGTACTGCTTGCTGATGATTTCGCCGAGCCGGGCATTGTCGGCGATGAATTCCTGGATGAATTCGTGCACGCCATGCTGGAAGATGTCGTCCATGTGGCTGTGTTCGAGGCGGTTGCGGATGCCGCGGGCATGGCGCTGCGCCGGACCCTGCCGGCCGTAGGCGACGCCAATCTGGTCGAGGTTGCGGACCAGATTGCCGTAACAGCTCGCGAGCGACCGCGGCAGAGTGTCGTTGAGGATCAGGAGGTCGGCGATCAGCCAGGGTTTCAGCGTCTCGCGGTAGACCCAGTGATAGGCCGTCAACGCCGAGACCGAGCGCAGGATCGAGCTCCACTGGTAGAAATCGAGCGGACCGCCGACATGCTCCTCCTCGGGCAGCAGCACGTGGTACTTGACGTCGAGGATGCGCGCGGTGTTGTCGGCGCGTTCCAGATGCAAGCCGAGCCTGGAGAACCAGTAGGCGTCGTTGCGCAGCATGGTCCGGTAGGCCGAGCCGTCGAAGCGCAGCGAGGTTTCCTGCACGAAGCGCAGGAATTTCGCGAGATCCTCGCGGCTCGAGGTGCCCTTGCTCCAGACTTCCTGCAGCTCGATCCAGGCGCCGTTGATGGTGTCCCACATCTCGCTGGTCAGGGCTGTGCGCACCGAGCGCGAGTTCAGCCGCGCCGCCTCGATGCAGTTCCTGATCGAGGATGGGTTTTCGGCCGAGAACGACAGGTAGTCG
Organism: Bradyrhizobium sp. NP1; assembly: GCF_030378205.1. Classification (NCBI taxonomy): domain Bacteria; kingdom Pseudomonadati; phylum Pseudomonadota; class Alphaproteobacteria; order Hyphomicrobiales; family Nitrobacteraceae; genus Bradyrhizobium; species Bradyrhizobium sp. NP1. The sequence goes on along the minus strand of NZ_CP127385.1, from coordinate 5,186,308 downwards.
ATGACGTTGCGTTCGTCGGCTTCGTCGTAGCTGTCGTAAAAGCTCTCGCTGACCCCCGCGGTGAACAGCGCCGATTCCCATTCATTGGTTTTGCCGACGTAGGCGGCGGGCAGTGCGGTGACGCGCAAGGTCGCGTCGATGGTGCGCGCGATATATTCGGCGCGCTCGACATAGCGGGCGAGCCAGAACAGGTTTTCGGCGGTGCGCGACAGCATGCGGCGATCTTTATCCCCGTTGACGGTGCAAACCTCCCCCGGAAAGGGGAAGGTCGGCGCGGTGCGCCGGGAGGGGGTCACTTTCGGCCTTTGCAATAGACCCCCACCCCAACCCTCCCCCTTTCAGGGGGAGGGGGCGCAGCGGCGGTGTGCGTCCGAAATCCATCTCACTCATCCAATATCCATGTATCCTTGGTGCCGCCGCCCTGGCTCGAATTCACCACCAGCGAGCCTTCCTTCAGCGCGACGCGGGTGAGCCCACCCGGCACGATGGTGGTGCGGTTGCGCCCGGTCAGCACGAATGGCCGCAGGTCGACATGGCGCGGCGCAAGCCCACTCTCGGTGCAGGTCGGGCAGGTCGAGAGCGCCAGCGTCGGCTGGGCGATGAACCCCTCCGGCTCGCGCTTGAGCTTGTCGCGGAACGCCTCGATGGTCGCTTTCGTCGAGGCCGGCCCGATCAGCATGCCGTAGCCGCCGGAGCCGTGCACCTCTTTCACCACGAGGTCGGCGATGTTGTCGAGCACATAGGCGAGGTCGGCAGGCTCCCGGCAGCGCCAGGTCTGTACGTTCTTCAGGATCGGCTCCTCGCTCAGGTAGAAGCGCACGATCTCGGGCATGTAGGAATAGATCGCCTTGTCGTCGGCGATCCCGGTGCCCACCGCGTTCGCCAGCGTGATGTTGCCGGCCGCGTAGGCCGACATCAGGCCGGGCACGCCGAGCGCCGAATCCGGGCGGAAGGTGAGGGGATCGAGGAAATCGTCGTCGACCCGGCGGTAGATCACGTCGACGCGCTTCAATCCTTCGGTGGTGCGCATGAACACCTCGTCGTTCTTGACGATGAGGTCGCGCCCCTCGACCAGCTCGATGCCGAGCTTGTCGGCGAGGAAGGAGTGCTCGTAATAGGCGGAATTGTAGATGCCCGGCGTCATCAGGGCGATGGTCGGCTCGGCGGAGGCGCTTGAGGGCGCGACCGAGCGCAGCGCGGAGAGCAACTCGTCCGGATAGCGCTCGACCGGCGCGATACGATGGCGCGCGAACAGGTCCGGAAACAGCCGCATCATGATCTCGCGGTTTTCCAGCATGTAGGAGACGCCGGAGGGCGTGCGCGCATTGTCCTCCAGCACGATGAATTCCTCTGCGTTGACGCGGACGATGTCGATGCCGGCGATGTGGACATAGACGTCGTGCGGCACGTGCTGCCCGTTCATCTCGGGGCGGAACACCGGGTTCTGGAAGATCAGGTCCTCGGGCACGATGTTGGCGCGCAGGATCTCGCGGCCGTGATAGATGTCACGCAGGAACATGTTGAGCGCGCGCACCCGCTGCTTGAGGCCCTTCTCGAGGATGGTCCATTCCCTTGAAGACATGATGCGGGGAATCACGTCGAACGGAATCAGCCGCTCCTGGGCCTCGGCATCGCCATAGACCGCGAAGGTGATGCCGATTCGGCGGAACAGGAGCTCGGCTTCCTGGCGACGATATTCCAGCGCGTCCGGCGGCGTCTCCTTGAGCCAGCGGGAGAGTTCGCGATAGGCCGGACGGGTGTCGCCGCCCGGGCCGTTCATTTCATCGAAGGCAGCTGCCATGGAGCCCCAATTTGGATGCGACCTTAAGAGTGCATGACTTGAAGGGGTGGTAGCAAGGGGTGGGCCAGCGCGATATGCAGGGCTCCGCGGCATTTCGCGCGGCCGGGCGCCGGCGCTGCCTCAAAAAATGGCGTGAGCCTGCTTATTTCGGTAGCAAAATCCCCGTGACATCAAGCTTTTGCTTGCGCATTGTCCGCGGGCGAAACGGGGTGAGAAAAGGACAGGTCATGAGCGAGATCGTCACGGCGGGACTTCTGGTGATCGGCGACGAGATCCTGTCCGGCCGGACCAAGGACAAGAACATCGGCTTTATCGCAGAATACTTGACCAATCTCGGGATCGACCTGAAAGAGGTCCGCGTGGTCGCCGACGAGGAGGCCGACATCGTCGCCGCCCTTGATGCGTTGCGGCATCGCTACACCTATGTGTTCACCACCGGCGGCATCGGGCCGACGCACGACGACATCACCGCCGACAGCGTGGCGAAAGCGTTCGGCGTCGGCATCGACCATCATCCCGAAGTGGTCGCCCGCTTCAAGGAGCGCTTCCAGAATCCGGGCGAGCTCAACGAGGCGCGGCTGCGCATGGCGCGCATTCCCGATGGCGCGGAGCTGATCCAGAGCGCGACGATCCTGGCGCCCGGCTTCAAGCTCGGCAATGTCATCGTGATGGCCGGCGTACCCTCGATCATGCAGGCGATGATGGACATCGTGGCGCCGAAGCTGAAATCAGGCGTCAAGATGCTGTCGGAATCGGTGCGCGCCAATTGCCGGGAAGGCGACATCGGCGGCCCCTTGCGCGAGATCGCCAAAGCTCATCCCGACACCATCATCGGCAGCTATCCCTTCCTCGACGAGGACAAGAAGCCGAACACCAATCTCGTGGTGCGTTCGCGCGACCCGGAAAAGCTCAATGCGGCGATGGGCGCCGTGAAGGAGATGCTGGCCGGGCTGAACGTCGCCCGCTAGCGAGAAGGTGAGACGACATGGCGGACGTGATGCCTGAATTGAGTGCGGCGGAGCGGGCCGGAAAGGCTTTTCCGGTCTCGTGGGACCAGTTCCATCGCGACTGCCGCGCGCTGACCTGGCGGCTCAACGAGGTCGGGCCGTTCCACGCGGTGATCGCGATCACCCGCGGCGGCCTCGTGCCGGCGGCAATCGTCGCGCGCGAGCTTGGCGTGCGCGTCATCGATACCGTCTGCATCGCAAGCTACGACCACACCAAGCAGGGCGATCTGAAGGTGCTGAAAGGCATTGCCGCCGACGTGGCGAAACTCGGCGGCGGCACCGGCAAGGGTCTGCTGATCGTCGACGACCTCGTCGATACCGGCCGCACCGCAGCGCTGGTGCGGCAGATGATTCCGGATGCGCATTTCGCCACCGTCTACGCCAAGCCGAAGGGCCGGCCGCTGGTCGACACCTTCATCACCGAAGTGTCGCAGGACACCTGGATATTCTTCCCGTGGGATACCGCGCTGACCTTCCAGCCGCCGATCCGCGACGGCGCGGCGTGAGGGAGGCTTCCGTTCACCTCGCCCCGCTTGCGGGGAGAGGTCGCATCGCGTCAGCGATGCGGGTGAGGGGGACGAACCGCAACATCGAATGCGCTGGAAATGCCCCTCACCCCGGCCCTCTCCCCGCAGGCGGGGAGAGGGAGAACTAAAGCCATGCCCCTGCAAAACCGCGTCACGCCAACCGGCGACATCATCGCGACAGCGCATCGCGGCCTGTTCACCGGCAACCGCGGCATCATCCACGATCCCGCGACCAAAACGCTGCTGCGGAAGCGCTGGTCGAGCCCGGCCTGGCTGACTTGCGTCTGCGAGTTCCGCGGGCGACGGCGCAAGGTCATGGGCGGGCGAAGCTGGACCGAGCTGTTCTTTCTCGACGAGGCGACGGCGCTGTCGGCCGGGCATCGGCCCTGCTTCTACTGCCGGCGCGACGACGCCAACCGTTTTCGCGCGGCCTGGGAAAAGGGCAACCGGTCCGGCCCCATGCTTGCGCCCGAGATCGACGCGGTGCTGCATCGCGAGCGGCTCGAGGGCGGCAAGAAGCGGCTGCATCCCTTGCCGGTCGCGATCGCCGCGCTGCCCGACGGCGCCATGGTGCGGCAGGGCGATGACAGTTTTCTCGTGCGCAAGGGCCGGGCGCTGCGCTGGTCGCCGGCGGGCTATGGCGATCCGCGAGCCGTGGGCGATAACGCCCTGCTGCTGACGCCGCCCTCGACCCTGCGCGCCATCGCTGCGGGCTACGAGGTCGTGCTGCATCCGAGTGCGACGATCTAGATTGTCGCGGCGCTACAGATCAGCCGAACCGCTGCCGCGCCAGTTTTGCACCCGCGCCGAGCGCCATCAGCTTGGCATCCGCGATCTCGCGCCGCATCGGCGCCATGCCGCAATTGGTGGTCGCGATGACGTTTTCCTTCGGTACGAACTTTAGCACCGCCTCGATGGTCGCGGCCACATCCTCGGGCGTCTCGACGACGTCGCTCGCGACGTCGATCACGCCGGCCTGCACGACCTTGCCCGGCAGCAGCCCGAGCAATTCCAGCGGCACCTTGGAATTGCGGCACTCGATCGCAACCTGCCCAATCGCGCTCCTGTCGATGACGGGGAAGGTCTCTTCATATTGCCGCCATTCCGAGCCGAGCGTCTCTTTCCAGTCGGTGTTGGCCTTGATGCCGTAGCCGTAGCAGATATGCACGGCCGTGGCGCAGGTGAGGCCTTGCGCGGCACGCTCCAGCGCCGCGACGCCCCAGTCGCGGACCTCGGCCATGTAGACGTTGAAGGCGGGTTCGTCGAACTGGATCAGGTCGACGCCGTCGGCCTCGAGCGCCTTGGCCTCCTGGTTCAGCAGCTCGGCGAAGGCGAACGCCATCTTGATGCGGTCGCCGTAGTAACGATCCGCGATGGTGTCGACGATGGTCATCGGGCCGGGCAGGGTGAACTTCAGCCTGCGCGCGGTGTGGGCTCGCGCCGCGCGCGCCTCGTCGGCATGGACGCGGCCCTTGAGCGCGAGCGGCGCCACCACCTGCGGCACCATCGCCTTGTAGCGGTCTTTCCGGATGCCCATCTCGACCTTGTGGGCGAAGTCGATGCCGTCGATCTTCTCGAGAAAGCCGTGGACGAAATGCTGGCGCGCCTGCTCGCCCTCCGTCACGATGTCGATGCCGGCATCCTCCTGCGTTTTCAGCGCCAGCAGCGTGGCGTCGCGCTTGGCGCGGGCGAGCTCCTCTCCCTTTGACTTCCAGGGCGCCCACAGCATGTTCGGCTCGGCCAGCCATTCGGGCTTCGGCAGCGAGCCTGCGATCGTGGTCGGAAACAGCATGCGGGCCTCCCGGGATGTTCTCGTTGAGCGCTTGTCTGCCATGTCTTATGGTCAGCGTACAGAACAACAAAAGTCGCCCCTCGCTATTCCGCCACGGGGCGGCCTTTGGCAGGAAAAAATGATGATCGACCTCCATTATGCGCCGACGCCGAACGGCTGGAAAATCTCGATCATGCTCGAGGAACTCGGGATTCCCTATCAGGTCATTCCCGTCAATATCCGCGCCGGCGAGCAATTTCGTCCCGAATTCCTGGCGGTGAGCCCCAATAACCGGATCCCTGCGATCGTCGATCACGCGCCGTCGGATGGCGGCGCGCCGTTTTCGGTGTTCGAGACCGGGGCGATCCTGATCTACCTCGCCGAAAAGACCGGTCGCTTCCTGGCTTCCGATCTGCGCGGCCGCTCGAAAGCCATCCAATGGGTGATGTGGCAGATGGGGGGCCTGGGGCCAATGCTCGGCCAGCACGGCCATTTCGCGCTCTATGCGCCGGAGCAGATTCCTTACGCGATCGAGCGCTACCGCAGCGAAGCGGCGCGGCTCTATAGCGTGCTCGACCGCCAGCTCGGCAAGACCGGCGCTTACGTCGCAGGCTCCGACTATTCGATCGCCGACATCGCCTGTTTCCCCTGGACCATGACCCACAAGGCGCAGGGCTTTACGCTCGATGACTACCCCAACGTCAAGCGGTGGTACGCCGCGGTGCGCGCCCGGCCGCAGGTGCAGGCGGGGCTCGCGATCGGCAAGTTCGTCAAGGAGCCGTTCACCGAGGAAGAACGGCGCAACATGTTCGGCGAGCGGGCGAAGGAGCTCGTGGAGAAGAAGTGACTTTTTCTAACCTCTCCCCCGCAGGCGGGGAGAGGGAGCAAGACAGCGGCGCGCCGAGACACGCGTGCAACGAGGCAACCAAAGGAAAGCCCCCATGATCGAGTTCTTCTTCGATTGCTCCAGCCCATGGACCTATCTCGCGTTCCACAACATCCAGCCGCTCGCGAAGGAATTCGGGGAAGAGATTTCGTGGCGGCCGATCCTGGTCGGCGGCATCTTCAACACCGTCAACCCCAGCGTTTATGCTTCGCGCGAAACGCCGGTGCCGCTGAAGCAGCGCTATATGCTCAAGGACCTCGGCGACTGGGCGCGCTCGGCCGGGCTTGCCATCAAGATGCCGCCATCAGTGTTTCCCGTGAACAGCGTCAAGGCGATGCGTGGCTGCATCCTCTTGGGCAAGGAGATGGTGCCATTCGCGCGCGCCGTATTCGAGGCCTATTGGGGCGACGACAAGGACATCTCGCAGGACGCGGTATTGGCCGGCATTTGCGAGAAGGTCGGCGTCGATCCCAAGAAATTCTTCGACGGCATCGGTCAGCAGGCGATCAAGGACCAGCTCAAGGCCAACACCGACGAAGTGATGGCGCGCGGCGGCTTCGGCTCGCCGACCATCTTCGTGAACAAGACCGACATGTACTTCGGCAATGACCGCCTGCCGCTGATCCGCGGGGCGTTGGCACGCAGCAAGGAGCGTGCCGCTTAATGCCGAGAGCGGTCGTCTGCCGCGCGCTTGGGCCGCCGGAAGCACTGCGGCTGGAGGAGTTTTCGTCGTCGCCGCCGGCGCCGGGGCAGGTGCGTATTGCGGTGCGCGCCGCCGGCATCAATTTCCCTGACATCCTGATGGCGGCGGGCGAATACCAGCTCAAGCCCGAGCTGCCGTTCACGCCGGGGATGGAAGCTGCCGGCGACGTGATCGAGATCGGCGAAGGCGTACAGAGCGTTGCTGTTGGCGATCGCGTCATGGTCAAGATGCGCCACGGCGCTTACGCCAGCGAGGTTGTGGTGGCGCCCGCGCAACTCACGCCGCTGCCGTCGACCTTCGACTATGCGGAAGGGGCCACCTTCCTCGCCGCGCACGGCACGGCCCATCATGCCCTTGTCGATCGCGGCCAGCTCAAATCGAGCGAAGTGCTGCTGGTGCATGGCGCCGGCGGCGGCGTGGGCTTGGCCGCGGTCGAGATCGGCAAGCTCCTCGGCGCGACCGTGATCGCCGCCGCTTCGTCCGAGGAAAAGCTTAGCGTGGCCAAGGCCAAGGGCGCCGACCACCTCGTGCTCTATGCGCGCGAGCCGTTCCGCGACGCGGTCAAGCGCATCACCGAGGGCCGCGGCGCCGACGTGGTGTTCGATCCCGTGGGCGGGGAGATTTTCGAGAACAGCCTGCGCTGCATCGCCTGGGGCGCGCGGCTGCTGGTGATCGGCTTCACCGGCGGCATCGGCGTGGCGCGCACCAACCTGCTGCTGATCAAGGGCGCGGCCGTCCTCGGTGTCCGCGCCGGCGAAGCCGCGCGCAGGGACCCGGCGCTGGGAGAGGCGCGATTGAATGCGCTGCTCGCATGGGCGGAAGAAGGGAAGGTGCGCCCCAACATCTCGCACCGCCTGCCGCTTGCAGACTACGCGGCCGCGATGCGGCTCCTGATCGAGCGCAAGGCGATCGGCCGCGTGGCGCTGATGATGGGATAGCTGTCGTCGTTCCGGGATGGTGCGCAAGCACCAGACCCGGAACCTCGAGATTCCGGGTTCGATGCTTTGCATCGCCCCGGAATGACCGCTTCGCGGTCACCGATACCCGCGTTCATCCCACCACGGGAAATAATCCGGCATGTCCGACGAGACCTTGTTCCTGAACGCCGCGGGGCGTTTCTCGAGGAATGCCATCACGCCTTCCTTGACGTCTTCCGATCGGCCGCGGGTGTAGATGCCGCGGCTGTCGACCTTGTGCGCTTCCATCGGGTCGTCGGCCCCGAGCATGCGCCACATCATCTGCCGGATCAGCGCGACCGACACCGGTGCGGTCTTCTCGGCGATCTCCTTTGCCAGTGCGCGGGCGGTCGGCAGCAATTGGTCCGGCGGCACCACGCGGCTGACGAGGCGTCCCGCGAGCGCTTCCTGCGCCGGGAACACGCGCCCTGTGTAGCACCACTCCAGGGCCTGGGAGATGCCGACGATGCGCGGCAGGAACCAGCTCGAGGCCGCTTCCGGCACGATGCCGCGCTGGGAGAACACGAAGCCGAAGCGCGCGGCTTCGCTGGCGATGCGGATATCCATGGCAAGCTGCATGGTGACGCCGATGCCGACCGCAGGCCCGTTCACCGCCGCGATCACCGGCTTTAGGCATTTGAAGATGCGCAGCGTGACTTGGCCGCCGCCGTCGCGCACGTTGGGGTCGCTGTAGTCGACCTTGCCGCTCGCGAGCCGCTTGACCGGCCCGCGCCTTGCGTCGCGGTCGAAGGTGTCGGCGCCGGAGGAGAGGTCGGCGCCGGCGCAGAAGGCGCGGCCCGCGCCGGTGACGATGATGGCGCGGACGTTGTCGTCCTTGTCGGCCGCATCGAACGCCTCGATCAGCTCGCGCTGCATGGCGGCGTTGAAGGCGTTGAGCTTGTCGGGGCGGTTCAGCGTGATGGTGAGGATCTGCTCGGAGAGCTCGCAGGTGATGGTTTCATAGGCCATGGGTCCCTCCCTGTGGTTTCCTGTTTGAGTTGGACCGTCATTGCGGGATGCGCCGCAAGGCGCAGACCACAGGTGCGCAATTGCGCACCGGGGAATCTCGATCAACAGATCGTGGCACCAGATTCCGGGGTTCGACACTTCGTGCCGCCCCGGAATGACCTAGGTCACTTCTTCGGCGGCTTCGGCCAAGGCCGTTGCGCGCCGCGCAGGCCCTCGAACGCCTTGGCCATGCCGAGCACGCCGAGATCGTCGAAGCGGCGGCCGATGATCTGTACGCCGATCGGAAAGCCCTTGTCGTCATAGCCGCCATTGATCGACAGCGCCGGGTTCTCCGCCATGTTCCACGGCACGGTGTAGCAGATGTGCTCGAACGGCTTGTCCGGATCGTTGATCGGGGCGGCGAACTCGGCCGGGAAATTCACCACCGGCGACACCGGCGAGATCACGTAGTCGAGGTCGGAGAACAGCTTTGCGGCTGCTGCGCGGATCGCCATGGTGGCGTTGAAGCCCCTGATCACGTCGACGCCCGACAGCTTCGCGCCGCGCTCGCCCCATTTGTAGATATAGGGCAGTGTCTTGGCGCGCTGTTCGGGCGAGAGCTTCGACAGCTCGTCCCACATCCGCGCGCGCCAGAAATTGTCGAGCCCGTCGAGGATTTCCCGGGTCATGATGCCGTCGACCTCGGTGATGACGGCGCCGGCCTGCTCGAAGGCCTTGGCGGCCTTGACCACGGTATCGCGCACCGGCTTCTCCAGCGCCTGGCCGACGCCGGCATTCAGCATGAGGCCCAGCCTGAGCTTGCGCGGCGATTTCTCCACCACCTTCCAGTTGATGTCGTTGGGCGGCAGGCTCATGCCGTCGCGCCGGTCGGGCTTCGACAGCACGCTCATCATCAGCGCGGCGTCGTCGACGGTGCGGGTCATCGGTCCGGCGACGCGGCCGACATAGGGCGGATCGATCGGAACGCGCCCGAGGCTCGGCTTCAGCGCAACCAGGCCGCACCAGGTAGCCGGCAGCCGCACCGAGCCGCCGATGTCGGTGCCGAGATGCAGCGGACCGTAGCCCGCCGCGCCGGCGGCACCCGCGCCGGCGCTGGACCCGCCGGGGTTCTTGGCCAGATCCCACGGATTGCGCGTCAGCGGATGGAAGCTGGAAAGCCCCGACGACAGCATGCCGTAATCGGGCATCGTGGTCTTGCTGAAGATCACGGCGCCGGCTTCGCGCAGACGCGCCGCCGGCGGCGCATCGACCGCCGCGGGAACCAGCGGCAGGCTCGCGGTGCCGAGCGGCACCGGCTGGCCCTTGGTGGCGATATTGTCCTTGATGGTGGCGGGGACGCCGTCGAGCATGCCGCTCGGCTCGCCCTTCTGCCAGCGCTCGGTCGAGGCCTTCGCCACCGCGCGGGCGGCATCGGGATCGAACAGATAGAGCGCCTTGATGTGCGGCTCCCATGCCGCGACCAGCGCGAGCACTTCTTCCAGCACTTCCGACGGCGAAAACTGCCTGGCGCGATAGCCCGCGATCAGGTCGCCTGCGGAAAGATCGTGAAGCGAGGTGACGGCGTCGTGAGCGGTGGGCTTATGCATGGGAGTTTGCCGGCATACGGGTTTCGATGATGCGGGCGAACATGCTGGCGCCGATCGGCAGGATCTTGTCGTCGAGCACGTAACCTGGGTTATGCAGTGGCACCGAGCCGTCATGGCCGATCCAGAAATAGGCGCCGGGCACCTTCTGGGTCATGTCGGCGAAATCCTCGCTGCCCATCTTCGGCTGCGGCCGCACCATCACCTTGGCGGGATCGACCACGGTGCGCGCGACGTCGGCGACGACGCGGGACTGCTCCTCCTCGTTGACCAGCACGCTGAAGGTGTCGCGGATGTCGGCTATGATCTCGACCTCGTGCGCGGCGGCGACGCCGGCGCAGATCGCGCGCATGCGCTGGCGGATCAGCGCGCGCACCTCGTCGGAGAAGGCGCGCACCGTGCCGCACAGCTTCGCCTCGCCCGGAATCACGTTATAGGCCGAGCCGGCGTGGATCTGGGTGATCGACACCACCGCGGCCTGCAGCGGATCGACGTTGCGGCTGACGATGGTCTGCAACGCCTGCGCCAGCGTGGTCGCGATCACCACCGCGTCCTTGGAGCGCTCGGGCATCGCGCCATGGGCGCCGTAGCCGTTGATGGTGATATCGAAGAAATCGGCCCCCGCCATTGCCGGGCCCGGCAGGATCGCGATCTCGCCATGGTTGAGGTCGGGCGCGTTGTGCAGGCCGTAGATCTCGTCGCAGGGGAATTTCTCGAACAGCCCGTCCTTGATCATGGCGCGCGCGCCGCCAAGGCCTTCTTCCGCCGGTTGGAAGATGAAATGCACGGTGCCGTCGAAGTTGCGCGTCTCCGCCAGATAGCGCGCGGTGCCCAGCAGCATCGTGGTGTGGCCGTCATGGCCGCAGCCGTGGAAGCGGCCGGGAATGGTGGAGCGCCATTTCAGGTTGGTGTTCTCCTCGATCGGCAGCGCGTCCATGTCGGCGCGAAGCCCGATGCGCTTGTCGCCATTGCCCTGGCCCTTGAGCACGCCAACCACGCCGGTGCCGCCCAGGCCGCGATGGACCTCGATGCCCCATTGCGTGAGCTTCTCGGCGACGATCCCCGAGGTGCGCACCTCCTCGAAGCCGATCTCGGGATGGGCGTGCAGGTCGCGCCGAATCGCGGTGAGCTCGTCGGCGAAGCGTTCGATGCTTTCGATCGTTGGCATGGTTGTTATCCGGTTGCAGAAGAGGAGGGGCGGGATCGGGCAGGCGGGGCGAAGGCGGGTCCGTTCGGCTTGATGCGGATGCCCGGGCGCAGCCGCGTCCACGGCAGCGCCGCGGTGTCGGCCGGCATCGCGCCGGGCGCGGCGCAGATCAAAAGTTTTGCGGCGATCGGCTCGAAATCGGCGCGGAAATGCACCGAGCTCTTGTTGACCAGGATGGCCTGTTCGGTCGGTTCGATGCCGACATAACGATACATCGCCTGGTCCGCAAGCTGCGCCTTGTGCGAGGAGACGACGACCCTGACGTCGTCGATCCGCAGGCACGCCGACGGCCCCATGTCCATGTCGCGGCCGCCATAGTAGGGACCGGGCGCGGCGAATTTTCCGTCCGACAGCTTTTCGACGACGAAGCTCTCCGTATATGGCGCGTCGCCCGGGATACCCGACTTGCCGCCGAGCGAAAGCGTGACGGCTGCGCCTTCGCCGGCTTCATGGGCGGCGCGGGCTGACGCCGGATCGAAGATCACGCCATGCGCGGCGCGACTCGCTTTGTTGCGCACCAGCGCGCGCAGCATGCCGGTGGTGTCGGAATCGCCGCCGGCGCCCGGATTGTCCTGGGTGTCGGCGATCACGATCGGCTTGGTCGCGGTCTTCGAAAGCTCCATCGCGTGGCGCACGCCGTCGTCCGGCGAATAGATCGGGCCGTCGAAATCGTCCTCGTGGCTTTCGACCAGGGCTGCGATCGCGTCGGCTGCCGCGTCGGCGTCGGCCTGCGTCCTGCCATAGGCGAACACGCTCGGCGCGCAATGCTCGAAATCGGCGGCCGGAAAACCCGGCGCAAAGGACAGCGTCGGCACCGCCGCGCTCTCCAGCGCGGCAAGCTTCCGGTAGATGGCTCGGGTCGGCTCGTCGTTGGTGCACTGCCAGCTGATCGGAATCAGGAACGGCAGTTGCCGGAACGCCCGGGCGAAGCGCTGCTTGGTCTTCAGGAGCAGCGCGAGGTGCCGCGCGGCGGCGCGGCCGGTGTCGGCCATATCGACATGGGGATAGGTGCGGTAGGCGATCAGCGCATCGGCATGTGCGACCATCTCGGGCGTCACATTGGCGTGCAGGTCGAGGCTTGCGACCAGCGGCAGGTCGCGGCCGATCGCTTTCCGCACGCGTGCGAGCAATTCGCCCTCGCCGTCGTCGAGATGCTCGGTCACCATGGCGCCGTGCAGGTCGAGGTAGACGGCGTCGAGGGGACCGGCCGCGGCGATGCCGTCGATCATCACCTTGACGATGCGTTCATAGGCGTCGCGGGTGACATGGGCGCAGGGGCTGGCGCCGCAGGCGATGGTCGGGACCAGCTCCCAGCCGTTGTCTTCCGCCGCGCCGACGAAGCCGGCCAGCCCCACATTGATGTCGCGCATCACCTTGAGCACGTCGGCGCCGGTCGTCATCGACGGCCAGCCGCCGCCATGCACGAAGTCGTCATAGGTCGCCTTCGTCGGTGCGAAGGTGTTGGTCTCGTGCAAAAATCCGCCGACGGCGATGCGGGTCATCAATCAGGTCTCGCGCGATGTTGTCGCGACGTTAAGCGCGCTTGCGCGGGATAGGCAAGCATCGGAGCAATTCCGTTTTGCATGAGACATGGGCGTACGCCTTTGGGCGTAGGGATTATTCCGCGCCGCAATGACAATCACGCCTCGATCTGCGCTGAGGAAACCGGCCGAAAGTTGGCGAAGTCCCAGCCCCGCCCCGGTGCGGCGTCGAGCAGCGCGCGGGTGTAGGCCTCGCGCGGTCGGGTGAGGATTTCCGCGGCCGGCCCCTGTTCGACGACACGCCCATGCTGCATCACCGCGACGTCATCGCAGATCTGTGCTGCGACCCTCAAGTCATGGGTGATGAACAGGAGCGCGATGCCAAGCCGCGTCTGGATTTCGTCGAACAGTTCCAGGACCTGCGCCTGCACCGACACGTCGAGCGCCGAGACCGCTTCGTCGGCAACCAGTACGTCGGGATCGAGCGCGAGCGCCCGCGCGATCGCGATGCGCTGGCGCTGGCCGCCGGAGAACTGGTGCGGATAGCGCGACACCGCATCCGGCGGCAGGTCGACCAGCTCGAGCAGCTCGCGCGCCCGATCGAGCGCCTGCGCGCGCGGCATGCCGTAGTTGACCGGGCCTTCCGCGATGCTTTCGCCGACCGTGACGCGCGGGTTGAGCGAGCGATAGGGGTCCTGGAACACGATCTGGATGCGCTTCCTGTGCGGCTGCAACAGCCGCCGCGACAGGTCGGAGATCTCGCGGCCCGCGAGCCGGATGCCGCCCGAGGTCGGATCGATCAGGCGAACGATGCAGCGTGCCACCGTCGACTTGCCCGAGCCGCTTTCGCCGACGATGCCGAGCGTGCGGCCCTTGCGCAAGGTGAGGGTGACGTCTTTCGCCGCGGCGACCTCCCGTTGCCGGCCGAACATCGAGCGTTCCCGATAGATCTTGCCGAGCTCGGTCGTCTCCAGCACGATCGGTTCGCTGGTTTCGCCGCGCGGCGGGCGCGGCACCAGGCTCGGCACCGCCGAGAGCAGATTGCGGGTATATTCCATCGCGGGATTGCGCAGGATCGTATCGAGCGATCCGGTCTCGACCAGCCGTCCGCCGCGCATCACGGCGACGCGGTCGGCAATCTCGGCGACCACGCCCATGTCGTGGGTGATGAACAGCACCGCGGTGCCGTGATCGCGCTGCAGGTCACGGATCAGGGTGAGGATCTGCTTTTGCGTGGTGACGTCGAGCGCGGTGGTGGGCTCGTCCGCGATCAGGAGTTTCGGTTCGAGCACCAGCGCCATCGCGATCATGATGCGCTGGCGCTGGCCGCCCGAGACCTGGTGCGGGTAGGCGGCGAAGATGCGCGCCACTTCCGGCAGCCGCACCTGCTCCATCATGGCGAGGATGCGCTGGCGCCGCGCGCGGGCGTCGAGCGTGGTGTGGGCGCGCAGCACCTCGTCGATCTGGCGGCCGACCGGCACGACGGGATTGAGCGCCGTCATCGGCTCCTGGAAGATCATCGCCATGGTGGTGGCGCGCAATTGCCGCAGGCGGCGGTCGCTTGCCTTGAGCAGCTCCTCGCCGACCAGTGTGATGCTGCCCGAGGTCGGCACCAGCGCGTTCTTCTGCAGCAGGCCCATGATCGTCAGAGACGTCACCGATTTGCCTGAGCCGCTCTCGCCGACGACGCACAGCGTCTCGCCGGCACCGACTTGAAGCGACACGCCGTCGATGATGCGCGTCGCCTCCGGATCGCGGCCGAGGTTGACGACGAGGTTGTCGACTGAGAGGACGCTCATTTGCCGGACCCGCGCTGCTTCATGCGGGGATCGAGCGCGTCGCGCGCGGCGTCCCCGATCAGGTTGACGCTCAGGATCGCGATCGACAGCAACAGTCCCGGCCAGAAGATCAGCGACGGCTTGATCTGGAAGAAGGCGCGGCCCTCCGCCATGATGTTGCCCCAGGTCGGCGTCTCCGGGCTGATGCCGGCGCCGAGGAAGGACAGGATCGCCTCGGTCAGGATCGCGGAAGCGCAGACATAGGTGCCTTGCACGATCAGCGGCGCGATCGTGTTCGGCATCAGATGCCGCACCATGATCTTCGGCAGGCCGGAGCCGACCGAGATCGCAGCCTCCACATAGGGCTCCTCGCGCGCCGACAGCACGACTGCGCGCACCAGCCGCGCCACGCGCGGGATTTCGGGGATGGTGATTGCGACCATCACGGTCCACGGGCTGGCGCCCGACAGCGACACCACCGCGATCGCCAGCAGGATGCTCGGGATCGCCATCAAGCCGTCCATGACCCGCATCAAGACCGCGTCGACCCAGCGGAAGAAGCCGGAGACGAGCCCGATCACGAGCCCGATGGCCGTGGAGAAGATCGCGGCGCCCAGCCCGATCAGCAGCGAGACGCGGCCGCCATAAATGATGCGCGACAACAGGTCGCGGCCATAACCGTCGGTGCCGAGCAGGAACTGAGCGCTGGCTGGTTTCAGCCGCTGGGAGGGCGCGAGCAGCACCGGATCGTGCGGCGCGAGCCAGGGCGCGGCGATCGACATGGCTATGATAAGCACGAGGCAAAGGGTGGCGACCGCGATGATCGGCGACGACGTCAGGAAGCCGAGCCGGGGCTGCAGCGGCGTCGTGACCGGGATCGACGGTTCGGGGAGGGTTTCGATCGCCATCGCTCGCGCCCTCAGTACCTGATCCTGGGATCGAGCAGCGTATAGGCGACGTCGATTATCAGGTTGACGGCCACATAGATCAGCGAGGTCAGAAGGATCATCGCCTGGATCACCGGATAGTCGCGCGCCAGCACCGCATCGACGGTGAGGCGGCCGATGCCCGGCAGGTTGAACACGCTTTCGGTGACGACGACGCCGGAGATGAGCAGCGCAAAACCGTTGCCGATCACGGTGATGACGGGCACGGCGGCATTGCGCAGGCCGTGCCGCAGCAGCACGGCGGCCTCACCGATGCCCTTGGCGCGCGCGGTCCGCACATAATCCTCGCCCAGCACGTCGAGCATCGAGGCCCGCGTCATGCGGGCGATCAGCGCGACATAGATGAAGGACAGGGTGAAGGTGGGCAGGACGATGCGCTCGAAGAACGGGCCGAAGCCGGAGGCGAGGCTGCGAAAACCCTGCACCGGCAGCCAGCGCAGATCGATCGCGAAGATCTGGATCAGGACATAGCCGACCACGAACACCGGCACCGAGAAGCCGAGCACGGAGAGCCCCATCACGAAGCGATCGATCCAGGTGCCGTGCCGCCAGGCCGCGATCACGCCGAGTGGCACCGCAATGAGGATCGACAGGATGATGGTGGAGAGCGCGATCGAGAGCGAGGGCTCGACGCGCTGGCCGATCATCTTCAAGACCGGCACGTTGGAGATCAGGGAGACGCCGAGATCGCCATGCAGCAGTTTGCCGATCCAGGTGAAGAACTGGGCATAGAGCGGCTCGTTGAGGCCGAGCGAGCTGCGGATGCGTTCGAGCTGTTCGGGCGTGGCGTTCTCGCCGGCGAGGATCGCGGCGGGATCGCCGGGGGTAAGCCGCAGCAGCAGGAACACGACCAGCGCCACCACGCCCATCACGGGAATGGCAGCCAGCATGCGGCGCAGCAGATATAGGAGCACGCTCGTCCCTCACTCCAGTGCAACCCGCCAGGACGGTTGCCGCCGCTCTTTGTTCCCCGCTGCCAGAATAACACGCAGCAAGACCTGTGCCATTGTCGTTAAGGCTGAGGGCCGCCAATGGCAGCGCCCCGGCCGGCACTTTCCGCGGCGCGGGAAATGGCCGAGGAGTTCCGGCTATGCCGAACAGCCTTGGGCGCTTGTTATTCCAGCGTGGCGAGCAGCCCCGCCATCAGCCGGCCGCGCTCGGCGAGGCTTTCCACGATGATGTGCTCGTTGAGGGTATGCGCGTCGGCGCCGCGGACGCCGAGCCCGTCGAGCGTCGCGACCCCCATCGCACCGGTGAAATTGCCGTCGGAGCCGCCGCCCGCGCTGCCATGGGGCAGCTCCATGCCGAGATCCCGGGCGATGCCGCGCGCCTTCTCGTAAAGCGCCATGGTGCCCTCATTCGGCTCCCACACCGGGCGGGTGACGCCGCGGGTCACCTTGAACGTCACGTCGTCGGAGGAGCCTGACAGAGCGAGCATCCTCTCGACGCCGCGATCGAGGTCGGCCTGGCGCTTGGCCATGCTGAGCGCCTCGCCGGTACAGGTGGTGGCGACGCAGTTCACCCATTGCCCGCCACGCACGACGCCGACCGAGAAGGTGCAGTCGTCGGTGGTCATCGCGTCGATGGCGATGATCTGCCGCGCCATCTCGCGGATCGCCGATCGCCCGGCGGACAGTGTGGCGCCGGCATGGCTCGGTCGTCCCGTTGCCTCGAGGTTGAAGCGCGCGATGGCATAGCGGCCGGTGACGACGCCGTTGTTGGGCCGGCCGGGCTCCGGCACCAGCACGTATTTGTTGCGCGCGGCTTCCGCCTCGATGAGGTCTCGTGTCGAGGGGGTGCCGACCTCCTCGTCGGGCGTGAACATCACGGTGATCGGCAGCGGCGTGGTGAAGGCGGCGCGCGCCAGTTGCCGGATCGCTTCCAGCGCCAGATAGCTGCCGCCCTTCATGTCGAAGATGCCGGGGCCGTAGCATTTGTCGCCTTCGCGCCGCCATTTGAGTTTTTCCAGCGTGCCGAGGGGATGCACCGTGTCGAAATGGCCGGCGATCAGGATTCCCGGCTCGCCCTGTTTCGGATGCGGGAAGCGGGCGCGGACGCAGCCGGCGAAGCCCTGGCGGCCGGCGATACGCTCGATGGTCGCGCCCATGATCGCCATGTCGCGCGCGGCGATGTCGAGCATGCGTTCGACCGCGCTCGCATCCCAGGTCGGGCTTTCACATTCGACCCAGGTTCGCAGGCCCTGCAGCATGGTTTCGGAATCGAAGGGAAGATTGGCTGGATTCATCTTGCTTCTCGATGTTTTTTTGACGGCGTTCGCATCCCGCCTTACGTGAAAGAGCCGCGCGTAATTTGTAAAGTGAAAGATGCGTGGGCCTGAGCCGGCGTCCAAATCGCGATTGACGCGCAAGGCGCTTGATGCAAGTCTCAAATACCCAAAGTTTACAGCGCGTTAGTTCGCGCAATCGCAGCAGCCAACCGCCTAAAGCCTAATCGCCCAACGCAAAGGCTCAATGCACAATCCGTCAGCGGATCCACCCCCGTTCCAAGCGATAACCCCGTTTGCAGTCAGGAGAGATCGAATGTCCCCCATTGCGCGCTGGAAGCATCTTGCGGTCGCATCGGCGCTGTCGGCCGCGGCGCTTGCGCTTGCCTCGCCGGTGCTTGCCGCCGGCAAGACGATCACCGCGGTGATGCATTCCGACCTGCGCATCATCGATCCGATCTTCACCACCGCCTATATCTCGCGCGACCACGGCTACATGGTCTACGACACGCTGGTCGCGACCGATTCCAATTTCAAGATCCAGCCGCAGATGGCGGACTGGAAGGTTTCCGACGACAAGCTCACCTATACCTTCACGCTGCGCGACGGGCTGAAATGGCATGACGGAACGCCGGTCACGGCGGAGGATTGCGTCGCCTCGCTGAAGCGATGGGCCAAGGTCGACGGCATGGGCCAGAAGCTGATGGATTTCACCGCGAGCCTCGAGGCCACCGACGCCAGGACCATCACGCTGAAATTGAAGGAGCCATATGGCCTGGTGCTGGAATCGATCGGCAAGCCGTCCTCGCGCGTGGCGTTCATGATGCCGAAGCGGCTTGCCGAGACGCCGCCGGACAAGCAGATCCCCGAGCAGATCGGCTCCGGCCCGTTCAAGTTTGTCGCGAGCGAGTTCCAGCCGGGCGTGAAGGCGGTCTATGAGAAGAACCCTGACTATGTGCCGCGCAAGGAGCCCGCGAGCTGGACCTCCGGCGGCAAGGTGGTGAAGGTCGATCGCGTCGAGTGGGTTACCATGGCGGATGCGCAGACTGCCGTGAACGCGCTGCAGTCCGGCGACATCGATTTCATCGAGAACCCGCCTTTCGATCTGCTGCCGGTGCTGGAGGCCAACCCCGAGCTGAAAGTGCAGACGCTGAACAAGTTCGGCTTCCAGACGCTCGGGCGGATGAACTTCCTGTATCCGCCCTTCGACAATGTGAAGGTGCGGCGGGCGGCGTTGCTGGCGATCGGCCAGAAGGACGTGCTCGACGCACTGGTCGGCAATCCGAAATACTACATGGTCTGCGGCGCCTTCTTCGTCTGCGGCACGCCGCTCGAGACCGAAGTCGGAGCCGAAACCCTGATCAAGGGCAACGGCATGGCGCAGGCCAAGAAGGCGCTCGCCGAGTCCGGCTATGACGGCACGCCGGTCGTGATCATGGCGCCCGGCGACGTCGTGGTGCTGAAGGCGCAGCCGATCGTCGTCGCGCAGCAATTGCGTGAGGCCGGCTTCAAGGTCGATCTGCAGGCCACCGACTGGCAGACCGTGGTGAGCCGCCGCGCCAGCCAGAAGCCGCCGAAAGAGGGCGGCTGGAACATGTTCTTCACCAACTGGGTCAGCGCCGACGTCGACAATCCCGTGTCGAACCTGTCGATCGGCGGGCAGGGCAAGAACGGCGGCTGGTTCGGCTGGGCCGAGGATGCCAAGATCGAGAAGCTGCGCGACCAGTTCGCGCGCGCTGCCTCGCTCGACGACAAGAAGAAGATCGCGACCGAGCTTCAGCAGGAAGCCTACGACCAGGTGATCTATGTCCCGCTCGGCCAGTATCTGGCGCCGAGCGCGTGGCGGAAGTCGCTGTCGGGCGTGCTCGACGGTCCGGCGACGCCGATCTTCTGGAACATCGACAAGAGCGAGTAGGCGGACGGCCGGCACCACGGCCCCGGCCCTCGGCTGCGGCCCTCTCTCTCGGAGATCACAATGCCGTTCGATCTGATCCTGCGCGGCGGGCGGGTGATCGATCCGTCGCAGAAGCTTGATGCCACGACCGACGTCGCCTTCGCTGGCGGCAAGGTCGCCGCGGTCGGTCGCGAGCTGAAGGCCGGTCCGGAAACGGAGGTGCGCGACGTCTCGGGCCTGATCGTCACGCCCGGGCTGATCGACCTGCACACCCATGTCTATTGGGGCGGCACCTCGCTCGGCATCGACGCGGAAGAATTCTGCCGCGCCTCCGGCGTCACCACCGCGGTCGACACCGGCAGCGCCGGTCCGGGCAATTTCGCCGGTTTCCGCAAGCATGTGATCGAGCCGAGCGAGGTGCGCATTCTCGCCTATCTCCACGTCTCGCATGCCGGCATCTTCGGCTTCTCCAATCGCGTCATGGTCGGCGAGAGCGAGCAGCTGCGGCTGATGGACCCGATCACGGCGGCCGAAGTGGCGGACGCCAACCGCGACCTCATCGTCGGCATCAAGGTGCGGGTCGGCCTCCACGCCTCGGGCACGTCGGGGATCGTGCCGCTCGAGATCGCGCTTGAAGTCGCCGAACAGGTCGGCATGCCCCTGATGTGCCATATCGATCATCCGCCGCCGAGCTACGAGGAGGTGGTGGCGCGCCTGCGGCCCGGCGACGTGCTGACGCACGCCTTCCGGCCGTTCCCCAATACGCCGGTCACCGCGCAGGGCACGGTGAAGCGGGTCGTGCTCGATGCGCGCGAGCGCGGCGTGCTGTTCGACATCGGCCACGGCAAGGGCTCGTTCGCGTTCAGGACGGCGCGCGCGATGCTCGCCAACGGCTTTCTTCCGGACACCATCTCCTCCGACATTCACAAGCTGTGCATCGACGGCCCGGTGTTCGACCAGGTGACCACGATGTCGAAATTCCTCTGCATGGGCATGGCGCTTGGCGACGTGGTGGCGGCATCGACCGTCAATGCGGCGATGGCGCTGCGCCGTCCCGAGCTCGGCAGCCTGAAGCCGGGCAGCGTCGGCGACGCCACGCTCATCAGCGTCAAAGAAGGCCGGTTCGACTATGTCGACGTGGTCGGCGAGCACATGACGGGGGACCGCAAGATCGCGTCCGAGGGCGTGGTGATCGGCGGCCTCTGGTGGCACCCGAGGCACGCCTCGGAGGCGGGATAGCCGGGCCGCTTGACATCTCCGTTAGCGTTGGCTTACCGTAAGTCATGACTTACGGAAGCGCCCTGGCAGTGCTGGCTGATCCGACGCGGCGTGCGGTGCTGGAACGCCTTCGCGGCGGTCCACGTCCGGTGAAGGCGATCGCCGAGGGCCTGCCGGTCTCGCGGCCCGCAGTGTCGCAACATCTGAAGGTGCTGAAAGAGGCGGGCCTCGTCGAGGAGCGCAGCGAGGGCGTGCGCCGGATCTATTCGGTGAGGCGTGAGGCGCTGCTGGAACTGCGGGCCTGGCTCGACAGCTTCTGGGCCGATGCGCTCGACGCCTTCAGGCTGGAAGCCGAACGATCCCACAAGGCAAAGAGGAGCAGATGAGCGATCATTTCGTCATTGCGCCGGTGCGCAAGTCAGTCAATGTGAAGGCGCCGATCGATCACGCCTTCGAGGTGTTCACCGCAGGGCTCGCGCGCTGGTGGCCGCTCGATCACACCATCGGCAAGAAGCCGGCCAAGACCGTGAAGATCGAGCCGCGGGTCGGCGGCCGCTGGCTGGAAATCGCCGAGGACGGCACCGAGACCCGCGCCGGGACCATCACGGTATGGGAGCCGCCGCACCGGCTGGTGCTGCTGTGGCAGATCAACGCGCAATGGCAGCCTGACGTCACCATGAAATCCGAGGTCGAGGTGCGCTTCACCGCCGAGGGCGCCGAGGCGACGCGCGTCGACCTTCTGCACCACAAGTTCGAGACCATGGGCCGCGAGGGCGGCGAATCCATGCGCAAGGACGTCGACGGCGGCTGGCCGGGCCTGCTGGAGCGCTTTGCCCAGGAAGCGGGGCAGGGCGGGCGCTGACGCAGACGATCAAGCAGCGAGGAGAAGCACGATGTCGTTCACAGTCCATTCGATTCCCGGCAGCCCGTTCGGCCGCGCCGTGCTCGCGATGCTGGAGGAGAAGGGGGCGCCGTATTCCTTGGCGCCGGTCGCCCCGGGCATGCTGCGCTCGCCGGAGCACCTGGCGCGGCACCCGTTCGGCCGCGTGCCGGTGCTCGATCACGGCGATTTCCGCCTCTACGAGACCCAGGCGATCCTGCGCTATCTCGATCGCGTGCTGCCGACGCCTGCGCTGACGCCGGCCGATCCGAAGCGCGCCGCGCGCATGGACCAGGCGATGAACGTCAACGACTGGTACCTGTTTCACGGCGTCGGCAACGTCATCATCTTCCACCGCGTGATCAGCCCGCGCGTCATGGGGCTGGCGCCGGACGAGGCCGCGATCGCGGCCGCGATGCCGAAGGCGCGCACCGTATTCAACGAGCTCGCGCATTTGCTGGGCGGCCAGGACTATTTTGCGGGAGATACGCTGTCGCTCGCGGATCTGCTGCTGGCCCCGCATGTCGAGTTCTTCTCGATGGTGCCGGAATGGACCGAGCTCGGCGCGCCGCACGCCAATCTGGTGACATGGCTGAAGCGCATGCAGGCGCGCCCGAGCCTGCAGACCACGACCTGGGAGCGCGTCAGCGCGCTCGCCAAGGCGGCGTAGTCGTAAAGCGCGTGCCGATCAAAAAAACAGCCCGCCGGAAACGGCGGGCTGTTTTGCTTGGGGACGCGATGCGCTCAGCAATGGCTGTCGCGCAGCAGTTCCGGCCCGTCTTGTTCGAGCGGGCTGTTCGGACGCGGCGCCCGGTCTTCCGCAGCGCTGCCTTCGTCCCGCGCCTCCTTGTCGCGCCCTTCGCGACGCTCTTCCTTCATGTCATGCTCCCTGTGATGGCAAGACAACGGTTTTCGAGGCGCGGGGTTCCGATTGGAGAACGCCGGCAATAGTCGCCTTCGGGCTCCGGCGCCGGCTACAATCCGTCTTCGCTTTCGCCGACCACTCAAGCTTCGCCGGACACGCTTCGCCCTGACGAATTGGCAGGGCTGCGCCACGCGGAACCCCGTCACGACCAAGCTTTTGGTGCGGGCGGTGGGACTGCAACCTGCTACAAAACTTTCTTTTGAAATCACAAAAACATAAGTGATTCTAGCAGCATAGTGTCCAGAGCCATGCTACAAAATGGTTTCCAGAAACTCTCGGAAACTGCCCTCCACCATGGCTTCGAACGCGCTCGCCAAAATCAGAAACTTGCTCCCTCGGAAAGGTCGCTATTGGGCGCGGGTCGCGGTCCCGGAAGCGTTGCGCCCAATCATCGGCAAGCGGGAATTGACCGAGCCGCTTGGCCCCGATCTGACCCTTGCGAAGCGGAACCTTCCCGCTGCTGTCGCCCGCATGCAGGAACGGCTTAGCGAGGCGCGTGGTCAGCTAGACGCTGAGCAGAGGCCTTCGGCGCCTCCGCCGAGAAAAGGGCGCATCCTGAGCCTTGGCAACCTCGCGAGGGCGCATTTCGAAGCCCAGCTTGCCAAGCACGACGCCGAGCGGCGGGCTGATCTCTCGCGGTTCGCCGAAACTATTCGCTTCCAGAACGAAGAGGTGCGGCCCTTTTACGCGAACAAGCTCCGCGAGCTGATCAGTGGCCTAATTTCGGACGAGGAAGCCGACGCGCTCATAGGCTGGTCGATCGACTGGTATCGCGAGCAGGGAAACACCGATGTTGTTTTCGGCACGCCTCAGTGGCGGGAATTGGCGCGAGCGCTCGCGGCCGTCCATCTAGAAGCAATGCGGCTAAAGCAGGCGCACGACGCGGGCGACTTCTCTGCCAAACCGGAACACCCCTTGCTGGTAGAGAAGGCGGCTTCGCCCGCCGATCCGCTAACCCTCCGAATTCTTGGGCCGGACAGTGAGCGGACGCTGAGCGAGCTAGTGGAGCAATTCGCGACGGAGAAGGCGACCAGCAACCGGACCAAGCACGACAACCGCGTCACGATCCGCATGCTTGAGGAAACGATCGGCGAGCCGCTGCCGATCTACAGGCTGACGCGCCAGCACGTCCACGCCTTCAAGCGCATGTTGGCAGATGCCCCGGCGAGCTACAGCAAGCGCTTTCCCGGCTTGACCCTGCCGGAGGCGGTGAAGGCGAACAAGGCGAGGGCGAAGCCGTATCCGCTCTTGGACGCGCGCACCGTCAACGACAAGTATCTCGCCCGGCTGCATGCGTTCCTGAATTGGGCCGTGCGCGGAGATATCATCCCGGACAATCCGTCGGCCGGGATCAAAGTCGATGCCGTCAAAGATTCGAAGCCGCCCCGCGTGAACTTCGTGCCAGACGATCTCACGCGGTTGTTCGGCGAACACTTTGCGCCAAAGGGCAAGTGGGGCGAGCGCGAATGGGCGATGGTGATCTCGCTGTTCGGCGGGATGCGCGCCTCGGAGTTGGCCCAGGTTAAGCTCAACAGCATCCGCACCGAGCGTGGCGTTCTGGTGATCGCGATCGAGGAAGAAACCAAAAACATCGGATCGCAGCGTCTGGTGCCGGTGCACAGCACCCTACTCGCGCTGGGCTTTGAGAAATACGTTGCCGCTCTGAGGAAGCGCCACGAAACGTATCTATTCCCGGTTTGGTATCGGCAGGGAATGGAGGCGAAGGCGAAGGCTCCGAAAGACACGGCGACGCTGGATCACTATTTCCCGCGCTACCTGCCGCGCCGCTTCAATGTCACCTATCTGAAGAAGGTCGGCATCGTTGACGACCGCAAGGCGTGGCACTCGTTCCGACACACGTTCAAGTCGGGCTTGAAGATGGCGGGCGTTCCGAAGGACATGCGCGACCAGCTTGCCGGGCACTCTGATCAAACGGCTGGCGCGGGATACGAACACGGACAGCCAGTTGAGGCGATGAAGGAAGCGATTGAGAAGCTGAGGTTTGACGGCTTTCCAAGCCTATAAAGCTAGCGTTCTTTGAGAATAAGAGGATATTGCTGCTTGATACTAAGTTCGAACTCTTCCACATGGCCCAAAACGGGCGGATCAAAGGACAGCCCCTCGGGGTTTTCCAATCCTTGATCTTTCACGTTCGCCAAAATCCTAATGCTGTCAGTTCTTATCGACGGTGACCACGCCGAATAGAAACCCGAAACTCCCTTCAAGCGAACTTCTGCTCCCGTCGGCCGCGGAAATGTGACGAACTTCAGAAGGCGCTCATATCTTTCAGCCGACAAGTAGATGTATATTTGGACGCTATCCTGTTGCGCTACGTCCTCGAAATCCCATTCTGCCGTGTAGCCAATACTCCCCCACAGGCGACACCGATCTTCACCTTGCATTGCCTTGTAAATAAATAGATCGAATTCACTGATGGTGCGCTTCGTTCCGAACATTGAATAGCTGCCTGCCTCTCTCCTCCTTTCCGACGAACGCAGCTTTCCATAGAGATATTCCGAGATTTCGGCCTTGCTGGTTTCCGCTTGTTGATCCTCCTGCTCGTTGTTGAACTTAAGTGTGCAATTGGGAGTCAACTCGATCACTTCAAATCTTAAGCTCCACTCCCACGGAATTTGATCGGAGCCGATTTGTTTCCCATTCCTGTCAAATTCCTTAATTGACCAAGAATAGAGACTTTTATGCTCACGCTCCGTGCTCAGCACTACACGGTTCTCTCGCCGATATTCCATGATCCCCCCGTTCAGCCCGTTCGATTGCTTCGCAACAGACCCATTTGTTGAAATTGATGATTCTCGCCTTGGGCAGGGACGCTAAGAAAGACTCTGCGAGTCCCATAGCCTCGTTTGAACTTCTTGCTCAAGCGCCTTTAGCAGCGCGGTGCTTTCCGTCACGAACTTCTCTCTTGTCTCCCACTTTCTAAAGTCTTTGTGCTGCAATCCTACCTCGTGCTCAACGAGCGTGCTGTGTATCAAATCAGAGAGCGCGTCGAACTTCGCTTTCAACTCTTCTCTGATGAAGACGCCATTCTTTCGGAAGTAGACGTAGAAGTCGCGGTAGACGTTGCGCGCCTCCCAAGCCCGGTGATGGTTAATCGCGCTGATATATTCGTCCGTCTTTTTGCCTTCGCGCTTGATCTTTTCTTTCTGCCAATTGTCGAGCGGGCTCTTGCCCAAAAACTCGTCGAGGTGGTCAGACGTCATGCGATCAAGATCGGGATATTGTTGCAGGCCTGCCGCTACGGCCTGCACAGTCCCATGTGCCATAACCAGCTTGCCCCACGCTTCCGGAAGCGCGTCGAATTCTCGCTGGTAGAGCTTCGTGGTGCGGTCCATGAGAGAGTTTATCTTGAATCGTAGCTCTTCCAGTTCCTTCTGTTGCTGGTGCTTGTAGTCTTCCAGTCGCTCATTGAATTTGGCCGTCAGCCACTTCTCGCTGAACTGTTTGAAGAGCCAGTAGGCGAAGCCGGCGACTGCAGCCAAAACTGCGGCTGTGCCGCCTGCGAGGGCCAATAGGTCTTTAAGTGTTTGGCTCACCACTAGCCCCGCTTCTCAATGACACGATAACCGTGCTCCTCGATGCAATTGGAGATCATTTGAGCAGAGCCAACGAATGAAGCTTGCTCCTTCTTCAAGGTGCATTCGTTGAGGTCTTGGGCGTAGCGCTTCTGATCAACGCCAGTCATATCGACTACCGGCGGCTCATACTTGCCTACGCTGGCAACGCAGCCCGATAAGAGGGCCGTGCCCAACAACCAGACTAACTGGCGCATCAGCCGCGCTCAATCAGCTTCTCGATCGAGGCGGGCCAGATGTCGCCGAATTCGCCCAGCGCCCGGATCACCTGATCGGCAGTAAGCCGCCCTTTGAACGGGCACGGCTCTAGGTTGGCAATGGCGTTCGCGGCCCGGGTAAGTTGGTCATCCGGGATAAAGTGATCAGGTCGTTGCATGGTCAGCCCCAATTGGTGATGCAGAGGGCTATAGAGATTCATATTCGGGAAGTCGCGTCAAGTATCTGTTTCTACTGGGGATTGTAAGTCAACATTGACTTATAGCGCCCGCAGGCACCCCGCGACTTTCTTAAGGACGTTGAGGCGCAAGATGGCTCGATCGCGATTGCTGGAAGCGAAGGTGCTCTTTGGCTTGCGCGCAAGCTCAACCTCCCTGCTGGCTCGTCGTAGCTCCTTCTCGACTTCGCCGAGAGCTTCGGCAATGCCCTGAGCGCGAGCCGCGTCCAACTGCTGTTGCGTGCAAGTCATCTTAATCTGTCCCCTTCAGGATTCGCCGAAATTCATTGTAGAACCACTTCGCTTCTCTTCCGAGCGCGTGCGTAATGGTGAAAGTTCGAGGGCCGATGATCTTCTGAACTGCCTTACCGTTCTTGAGGCAGTATGTGGCCCAATCGTCGCTATAGAGCGTTTTGAACAGAAGTTGCTTGTGCTTCCCCGGACCGGTCCATGCGCCCCAACTATCCTTCATGATCTCTCTGATACGGCGGACCATGGTGATGGATACCTCCCGGGCCGGATAGCGGAAGGCCCCGTGCAGATGCGGGCGCTCGTCTTCATCAATATCAACAGCGAAGAAATAGGGAAGGACGACGCCAGCCCTTTTAAGGCTCTGATCAAAAGAACGCTTTAGCGGGTCTAGGAAGCCGTCAGGATCGCGCTTGGCTCTCTCGATCGCGTCCGGCGTCAGATTGAAAGTGAACGCAATAGCCGGGTTGTCGTCGATCTGTAGGGCCGCACAAGCGCAAACCGCCGTAACAAGCTCTCCGG
This sequence comes from Bradyrhizobium sp. NP1, assembly GCF_030378205.1. Taxonomy (NCBI): domain Bacteria; kingdom Pseudomonadati; phylum Pseudomonadota; class Alphaproteobacteria; order Hyphomicrobiales; family Nitrobacteraceae; genus Bradyrhizobium; species Bradyrhizobium sp. NP1. The sequence goes on along the minus strand of NZ_CP127385.1, from coordinate 5,158,754 downwards.
TGAGAGACCAGACTGGTATGCGGTTGTTGTCGTTTGCTGGTTTAGGTGCGGTGGTGGTGGAAGGAAGAGATGAAGAAGCTGGATAGCTAACTGAAGATGTAGGGGCAGCCGATACGTCGCTAAGACAAAAACTCCGCATTTTTGCGACCGTTTTCTTATCATTTGCGAGCGATCGACGCTTGTTCTCTGAAACAATTTTCGACGGCCGCCCTCCGGGCTCTGAAACAGTTTTCGACGCAGGAGCTGAAACATTTTTCGACGGTTTTTCGTCGGCCTCCGAAACAAATTTCGACCCCTCTCCACCGTCGAGCTGGGCCAGCATTTCATCAATGCCGTTGTCGTTGCCGCCGCGACTGACATACGAGCGCCCGAGATAGACAGGCTCCTGATCACTGGATTGGACCGCCGCCTCATCTTCGTCGGGCGCGGTTAGGGCCTCAATGACACCCGCGTCGTCGGTGCCGCCGTCGAGATCGTCCACCGTGAGATCGTCATCCGAAAAATCTTCGTGCCGATCTTCGTCGGATTCCGGATTCGTGCTATATTGTTGGTGTTCGGGCTTTCGTAACGGCAAGTTCGGATACTCCTTCAAGCCGCCCCCATTGTTTGATCGCCGTGGGGGCGGTTTATTTTTGGTCTGAGACCTTCAATATAGCGGGCAGGGCGAGTCTTTCGCTTTAGCGTTTCAGGATACCGCCGGGACGTGTCTGCATGCGGATTTCGGCAGCAATCATGCTCTGTATCTGGGCGTTGGCCGTCTTTGCGATCGTTTCCCCCATGCGCTGATGATCCTGCTTCGTCATCCCGGGCGATCCCTGGACGTTGACGTGGAAAGTTGGGGCGATGGTCGTTTGCTGGCCCGCAAAGAGCGGTGCCGATAAGGTGCCGTCCCCGACAGAGCCGCCATCCGCGAACCGGGGAACGCCTCGGTTGATCGCCTCAAGCAAGGCGCGGTGCTTGGCCGTGGCGCCCGCATTGACCACGTATTCGCCGTCAGAGAGCAGGGCGGGGATACGGTCATCGCGGGGGCCGCCCGGTCCGCTGACCACGCCGCCGGTTGCGAATTTCGGCATGGCGTAATTGCCCACCATGACCGTAGACGGGGCGCTGCCGCTCCCAACGATCCCGCCATCACTGAATCCCAGAGCGCCACCCAACGAACGCATCAGGGGTTGCACGATCAGCATCTTGATCATGGCCTCTTCGAGGGCGCGCACGATCGCCCGCGACATATCGGCAAAGCCCTGCGATACCGATCTCGTGCCGTCGAGAATGTTGGCAAGCCCGCTTGTCAGCGTGCTGGAGGCGGTGCTTGAAATACTCCGCATGGCGTCGTTGGTCCGGATGGCTTGCGCCTCGACCGAATTGAGCGCGTCCGCGACGTTGGGATAGATCTCGCGCAATTGCTGGGCGATCGCCACGTCGGCAGGATCTAGCAGGGCCGTCTTCTGCCCGAATTTGATGTCCGACGCGATGCGGGCCTTTTGGATAGACTCGGCGGCCTTGGAGTAGGCGTCCGCAACTTCGTCGATACGTTTACGCTGATCTTCCGTGACGACGTTCTCGCCCTTGCCAGCCGCAGCATTGGCCTGCTTGGCGACAGTCTCAAGCTGGGCGACAATCTTGCTGCGCTCGCGCGCGGCCGTTCCTTCGTCAATGGCAGCGGCTTCAGCCTGCAAGGCCGCAGCGCGCTTGGCGATGGTGTCGGCGGACGTTTCCAGCCGGTCCGTTTCCGTTCCGGTTGGCTTCTTGGTCGGTGCCGGACCGGTCCCGCGCGATTGACCGGGGGCGGCTGGGCCATACTGCTCGCCCTGTGCCAGCGCGGCAATTTCCGATTGGAGGCGATCGCGCTGCCCTTCTAGGGTCTCACGCGAGGCAAACATGCCATACATGCCCCAGCCGCCGTTGAGCTTGTTGTTGACCGTCGCGAGCGCGTCGCGCTTCGCCTCTAGATCGGTTGAACTGGTGAATCCGGGAATTTTGATCTTGTTGGACCATTCCACGGCTTTGGCGATCAGGTCTACCGTATCAGCCCAATAGCCCTTGATGGTCAGAAGGACCGACGCGAGGTCATCCCATGAGGGCTTGAGCGCGGTCGAAAGGCGCTGATGGGCGAGCTTCAATTGCTCGTCCAATTCCTTCGCGCGGTTCACCAGCACGTCGGAAAAGATGCCGTCAGCATTAGCGCTGGCGCTTTTGATCGTCTCCAGCATGCTTTCGGCCGATGTTCTGCCCTGCCGCATGCGGTCAACTATCTGCGATCCGAACATCCGTTCGCCGAGATCGAACGAAGCGGCTTGCTGGCCGATGCTTTGAAGCTGGATCATGGCCTTTAGGACGGCCTGAATCTTTTCTTCCTGTGTCTTGGCGACCCGGAACAACACCAAGCCCTCAAGGCGTTGGCCGGCGGCCTTGGCAAGCGTCTCGTTATAGACGCGCAAGGCCTTCTCTACGTCCGTGATCTTCTCTTTGCCCGTCTCCCATTCGTTGATGTCGATCGGCGAGACTTCCTTGGTCGCCTGAAACGCATGCTCAAGCGCCGATTCGAGTTCGCTGGCTTCAACCTTCAATTTCTTCGCCTCGGCGGTGAAGGCTTGCAGGAAGGCGGGCGACACACCGAGATTTTGCGCCTTGTCCGCTATGGCGACCATTTGTGCCATCTGCTCACGCGCGCCGGAGATCGCCGCCGAGATCAGCTTGATTGAGCCAACCGCGATGGCGACATTGCTGGCGAGAGTAAGAGCGCCGCGCGCCATGCTTCCAAACAGAGCGTCTTTCGCGAGTTCCTTGTTTATGTCTAGGAATTGCTTTGCGATCTGCCGCGTAGCCGTTTGAGTCAGGGAGGTCGTGTCCTTGAGGCCTTGTTTCAACTGCTCTAGGTCGACCCTGACCGGGATATTGAGGGCAGCCATGTCAGCTTGCCTCCGTCGGTTCAGGTGTTCCGACGAATAGCGCCGCTAGCACCTGATGCGCGATTAGGATGTTTGGCCCAAGCGGCTTGTTGCGGACATGCGTATCCAGCAACGCTTCAACTTCGCGCTCCGGCGTGCCACCGCCGATCAGGCCAAGTTCAATGACACGCTCAACATCGTCGGGAGAGTAGTTGCCAGCCTCAAACTGCGCCAAGCACGCCGCTGGTGAATTGCCGCCCGGGCCGGGGATGCCACGGAATGACAGCACATTCCGCACCCATGGATGATTGAGAGTGAACGTATGGGTGCCGCCTGCCCAAGTGATCTCGCGGGCGCATTGGTCGTCAGTCATTTAGAACCTCATTTACAGCTTCGGTGATCGCTTCCTGCATGTCATCGCGCATGGCGTTGTAGGTCGAATAGAAAAAGGGCCGCGCGGGTTGGTGCGACGTGCCGAATTCGAACGCGAGCGCGTAGTCATAAGGCTTGCCGCTGCCTTCGCGGACTTCCGTTGTCGTGAGCGGTCCGCCCGCCTGCACGATGAATTCAAGATCGTTTGCGCCGGGAACGACGGTGCACGAGGCTTCAAGGTCGCCAGTTTCGTCGGTCTGCTCCAGCGATTGAAGTGCTGCTTTCTGTGCAGCCGAAAGCCGTTCCGCTTGCTCGCGGATCACTTCGGAAAGTTGCTCGCGCAGCTTGTCCGGGAGGGCATCTAGGTATGCGTCAAGATCGTCAGGCAAGAACGAAATACTCCGGATCGAGGTTGGGATCGTCGAACACGGAAGGGCCTTCGCTAGCAGCGGCGCGCGAGACAGCCATCCACGTCGCCGATGCGCCATCTATGCGGTCGGTCGATTTGCTCTTGTGCATGACGCGGTTGTCGTTGCTGTCCTTATGGATGGCGACGTTGGAGAAGTTCCAGCGAAGCACGGGATTCCCGCCATGCCGGAATTTCCCGGCGATGATCGCGGCCTCTAGGACGTTGAGCGCGGGAGATTGTGTTACCCAGCCTTGCCGGATCGTGACGACGCGGTAGCCGTCGTTCATAAGCGGCGCCGTGACGGCTTGAGCGTAGGTGTTGTCAAAGCCGATCTCGCGCACGTTGAAGCGTTCGCAAAGGCCGCGAATGTAGTTCTCGACCGCAGAGTTATCGATCACGTTGCCGGGCGTTGCGGTTAGGAAGCCTTGCTTGGCCCAGGACGCATAGTTCACGCCGTCAACGTCGCCGCGCCTGAGAATGTCTTCCTCGGGGCAAAAGAAATGCGGCAGGACGGTATAGATGTCGTCGTTGCGAAAGCACGCCACGACGGCCGATAGGTCGGTCGTCTTCGACATATCGACGCCGATCCAGCACGGCGCGCTGTTGAATGCCTCATAGTCGATCGGATCAGCGCCGAGATCATATGTCGCCATGTCGACGAATGGCGACGTGGAATGATCAAGCCAAACGTTCAGCTTGTATTGAAGCAAGCTGGCTCGCTCGGTCGGGCTGTTTTTGGCCCGGGCGACGTGACGACGGAAGCCATCGATTGAGGGATAACCGTGCGCGCTGCCCGGATTGACGCGCCTCCAAAGGTCTTCGTCGGTGTAGTCGCAATCGGGATCGGCTTCGAACAGAACAGGCAGCAAAGACGGGTCGTCAATTTCTCCGCACGCGATCTTGCGTGCGCGGTCGACAACGTCATGGGCAATGTTTTCCTGGCCCCTGCCTGCTGTGGTTGCGACAATGAGCAAAGTGTTGTCGGTTTTGTCGAGGCCGTTCGTTAGAACCTTCCAGAGCAAATCGCCGCGCCAGACGTGGATTTCATCGGCTAGAACGAATGCAGGGGTGCGGCCTTCCTGCGAAGGCGCGTCGGATGAGATCACTTCAAGCTCGACGCCTTCTCTCGGATAGCTGATCTTCTTTGCACTGTTGAAGGCGTCATAGATTTTGGCGTAGGGAAGAAGCTTCTTCTTGTGGGCCTTCACAATGCCGATGGCCTCCTTGAAGGCGATGCCTGCCTGTTTTCGATCAGAAGCGGCGAAGATCACTTCGCCACCGGGAATGTGCTCGGGGCCGAAGGTGTGAAGTAATGCTAGCGCGGCCGACAGCGAGGTTTTCCGGTTGCCGCGAGGGACCAGAATGACGACTGTCGAGACAATGCGATTGCCGCACTCGTCGCGCGGACCATAGATACGGCGGACGATGCGTTCCTGCCATTCGTCCAACTGGAACGCCTTATCCGGAAGCCTCGATTTTGGGTGCCTCAAGCGCCGCAACCATGAAACCGCGCGCTCGCCGTATTCCATGGGATCGGGGATCGGCGAGTTGTCGTAAATCCAATGGGGGAAGGTGTCTTTAGACGGCGAGCGGATTGTCATCGTCGCCTTCGTGGGCATCATTATCGCGTACGGCGGGCCGCGACCGTGACACGGGCGTCAAGCCAAGTTCGGCCGCAAGCTGGCGCGCCGTCACCATGGCCTTATCCTGCATGCGGAAGAGCTTGGAATCGATGCCAGCACGCAAGAGGCTTTCCAGTTCGCGGACGCGGCCGATCGCGATGCAATAGCTCTCAAGGCTGCCGAGATCGGCAGCGGTGAGGATGCGGCGCTTGGCAAGCTCCGGCATGACGCGCCGCCATTCGGCTTTGGCGTGCTTGGACAACCACGCGGGCGGGCGCTGGGCAGCGCCGAGCGCGTCCGGATCGGCGGCAAGCTCAGGTTTTCGGCCCTTCATGCCGCAACCCTCTCGACAAACGAAGAGGTGCTCGGCAAATTGGTGCGATGAAGATTCCCCGATGGCTTATGTTTTTCGTCGTCGCAGCCTCGCTGTTGCTCGTAGTTGCAGGGGTTCTCGCATTTGCCCACACATACGCGCGAAACATCAGCGGTGATCGGTGCTTCCAAACGGTTCGAAGCGCACAACTCCCAAAATCGATTGGATGCGTCATGGCCGCGCACGAAAACTTGGCGGGAGGGTTGATTGGGTTTGCTGGCGCTATACTTGCAGCATGGTTGGCCTACACCGGAGCGCAGGATCAAATCCGCAGCACGAACCAGCAACTGCGAGCGACAGAGAAGTTGAGGGCGGAGGAGCGCCTTAATGCAGCGGCAGACGAACTCAGGATATTGAAAGACGCCAACGAGTATCTCAACGCGCTTACCGCCCATTTTCCCAATCCGTCGGACGCCGATTACGCGAACTACATGTTCGCTGAACGGCTTCGGCAGCTTCATCAGCGAGCGCACGTTTATGTCAGCGAATCGGCCTCTACTGCGCCCGGAGACTTTGGCCGCCGTATCCTCAAGCAAACATGGCGAATACGAACCCTCGCGGAAAACGTTGAGGCTCGAGAGAAGGAAGGAAAGCTGAGCTTCCAAGATTTGAGCGACGAAGTTCGTGTGGCTCTCGAAGAGACCCGTCGTATCATCAGCGATCTCGCTTCCGAGATTCAGCGACGTGAAATTCAATTGACCAATCTGAGAGATCAAGTCAGCAGTTTCGGCTGATGTCGGGTAAATGTGCGCGCTCATGGCCCAACGCGCTCGCATGTGAGGTCGAGGCCGATGCGGCGACCAAGCTCTTTGATATTCCTAATCGTGTAGTTCTGCCCCTCATAGACGAGGCGATTTTCCAGCGTCACGCCGTCAAGCCAGCGCGTTCGGAAAGTCATCGTCTTGTCGGTCGTGTGGCCGCGCTGGTCCTCGCGGTCATCGGTCGCGATCTGGATCAATTTGGCGCGCATGGTGGCGACCGTGGTCCACACGTCGATCGGCGCGCCATAGAGATCAAGGCCGGTGGAGCGGCTTTGAATTCCGATCAGTCGGTCAAGATCGCCAGCGCGCATCACTTCGCCTTCATGATGCCGGCGACGGTCACGATGCCGTGCGAGAAAGAGCCGTGCGGGTCGCGCACAAACCGGGTCTGAGTGACCATGAGATCGTGGCAGACGAAGTTATCGAGGATCAGCGCGCCGCTGATCTGGGCGTCTACTCGCAGGGCTTGAACGATGGCGCTAACGGCCGCTTTGGCTTGGGTAAGCCCCGGTTCCTGAAACCAGACGTGCAAGGTTGCGTGCGTCGTCGAGTCAAAGCGCCGGTAGACCGTCTGTCCCTCGCCAAAGATGACCGCAGGCATGCGCTCGGGCCGACCATTGGTGTCTAGAATGTTATCCGGCGGGACCAATGCGGTTAGCTCCTCGCTCGCCAATAGGCGCGAACGGATCGCCTTTTGCAGGTCGTATGAGGGCTCAAAAGCGGGCATTTAGAAGCTGTAAGCGCGGTAATTGACGAGCAAATCGAGGAAACCGAACGGCAGGGACTGCGCCGTGATGCCGGACGCAGTGATCTCCCGATTGTCGTAAAGCTGGGCCGTCAATTGCAGCACGGCTTCCCGAACAGGGGCCGGAGTGGTGTCCAAATCGACCGATGCGCCCGTGTAGTCAGTAACCCAGCCCTTCGCAGCGGCGAGTTTGTCGGTGATCAGGTCGTCATCAAACGTCGTGGTGACGTTCAAATGGGCCTTGGCTTGATCGAGGGTGATCATCAGAAAAACTCCAATTAGGCGCTATCTTGTGCGGAGGGGATGGACCGGTCGCCGCCGCTTTTTGAAGGCTCGCTACCCACCCCCGGGGGTGCTGTTGCCTTGGTCGATCGACGCTTGACCATGAAGGGCGTCGTAACAGCGGCTTCTATCGTCCAGCCTAGGATCACAAGGCGGGCATAAAGAGATGAGTAGCTACAGCCGATCTCATTCACCCATCCTTGGATGTTGAGCGTGCGACCGTTGAACTCGTAGAGCTTCGCTCCGCTGTGCTTGCGTGGCGATTTTGAGCGGTATTTCTCAATCGCTTTGCGCGCTGCGGCACGAACATGGTCAGGCTCAAGATCGGCGAGAGCGCATACTTCATTGAAGTTGCGATTGGGCTTGAGCAGCCAATCAAGAGCTTGAGCGCGATCAAATTCCTTGCACTTCATCTTACCGGAAGCATCGGTAATGGCTTGGTCGATCACGGCGCGCCAAAGGGCTTGTTCTGGTTTAGCCATGGCGCTGGCGTTCCAGTGATTGCTTGCGGGACGAATGGCAGGGCGAACTAGCCAGCGGTTGCCAGTTGGAACGGTCCCAAAAGAGCTTCATATCGCCGCGATGGGGAACCTTGTGGTCGACCACGTCAGCGATGCGACCGCACCCACAAGCACAGAACCGGTTCTGAGGCAGGGCCAGGAACGCCTTGCTCTCACGTTTCCACTTCGAATCGTAGCCGCGTTGGTGAGCCGAAGGTCTACGCTTGTCGTTCTCTGCCTTACGACGACGTTGGCAAAGACAAATGACGTTCGAAGGAACGACTCTGCCGCATCCACATACGCGGGCTGCTTTGAGTGGCATCAGCGCACCCCACTCATTGTGGTGACGCTCAGGTCGCCGAGCGCATTCAGTTCAGCGCGGGCGTCCGCGTCTTTCACGTCGATTGTTTCGGTGTCATCACGTCTGCCGCCGAAGATCGCCTTGAGCATTTCAAGGCGGCCTTGATGGGCGTTGATGATCTCTGCCGGTGTCGCATCCCACGCGACGACTGGGGTCCAACCAAGCCAGCCCGTGGCGATCTGGTAGAGCTTGGTATGGTATTCCTCGAAAGTGATCGGCTTGGCGTCAGCCGGCGCATGATCAGGCTGCTTGGCGCCCATCAAGATCAGAACGAATTCGAGAAGCTGATCGCGCGCCGCCATAAGGTCCAGCACGATTGAATTATCCGTCAGAGCATAGGAAGCCCAAGCTGCCTTTTCGGTGACAGTCTCGGTGATCAGGTCGGATGCTGTCGTAAGGCTACCCTCGGCGATGTAACGCGAAAGGTTATGGAAGCCGTCGTATTTCTGGTTGAGAAAGAAGGCAGCCCGCAGCGTCGGCCGCAAGGTGAAAACCTCGCTACCTAGCTTGAGATAAAATCGTTCCGCTGCGAGCTGCATTGGTTGGTCTTCTTAGGTCGCCGAGACCTTGAGCTTGACGAACCGATCGGGATGGGTGACGTCGCCGCCGACGCGCTTGCGGGCGTGGAAGCGGGTCTGGCCCTTGGTTGCGATCGAATACGGGTCACGCAGAAGCATGAAGTTGACGCGATCGACGATGCGGTATCCCTGCAAGTCTCCGAACAGGATCGGGAAGTTGCCCGCTCCGATATCGTCCATATCGACGGCCTCAACGATCGGGCGACCGAGCAACGTGACCGGTGCGCCTTCGGCAAGGGCATCAAGCACCAGATAGCGGCCCATGCCGTCCTTGAACTGGCGGATTGCGCCCAACGTGTTTCGGTTCATTACCCACACGCCGTTTTGGGCGTGAACGGCCGGGAGCTTGTGGAACATGGCAATGAGCACGTCGGCCGGGTTGGTCGTCGGGAAGCCGCTGGCCGCGCCGGTAATCATCTGGGCGATGCCGGTGGCGCTCATCAGGCCTTTCGGCTGGTTGCTGCCGGTGCCCTTCACGAAGCCGGTGCCTTCAGCAATGCCAAAGCTCTCGCCCAGATCAGAGGCCAGTTCGCCCTCAAGGTTGTAGAAGTTATCTTCGAGAAGCTGGTTGGAAACGTCGGTGTAGGTCGCCAACTCATAGGGCGTGATGCTGACGCCCTGATAGGACGGTTCGCTCTCGGTCCGATCGTCGGTATCGTTGACCCACACGGCAGCGGTGCTACCCGTGCGGCGCGGATACTGAACATTGGCCGCGCCGATGGTGACGACTCGCGCATACTGGCGGATCGGCGAGAAGAGGCGCAAAAGCTTCAAGACTTCCTTACCGAACTCCGGGGGCGTCAGGGCGGTGTTGCCGGTCACAGCCAGCGACTTCTGCTCAAGATCGCTCAACTTGTCCGGTCCGCCACGCAAGAACGCATCGAACGACTTGCGCTCAAGCTCTGTCTGGTCGTTGGCGGTCGCGCTGTGACCGGCGCGGTTCATCTTGGCCTCAAGCTGATCCATCCGGGTTTTCAGCTTGGCGTCATCGGCGGACTTGGTGTCGATCTTCGCTTTGAGATCGTCCAACGCCTTGGTGACAAGTGCGGTCGGATCGGTGTCGTCATCCGCCGACTTGAATTCGATTTCCGGGAAGTGCTTCGTCATGGTGGTAGTCATTACCTCTGGGTTAGGTGAGAGCCGCCGCGAAACGATTGATGAGTTCCGCGACGGCGAGAGCGGAATCATTCGCCTTGGCGCTGATGATGCGCGCCTTGGGATGGGCTGGATTGGGAACGATGCTTGTTTCTTTGAGATCAACCGCAGTGATCACGCGGTTGCGACCCTGCCGGGTTGCGGCGAGCGTCTTGAAGCCGATCGATAGGCCATCAACGAGGCCGCTCTTGATCATGGAAAGCACGGATCGCGCGCGGGGCTGCTCCATGTGCATCTTGCCTTTGACGACAAGGCCATCGGGCGTTTCTGCGATCTCGGTCCAAGTACCGATCAGGTCGGATGGGCTATGCTTGAACAGCATCGGCATATCCGGCGCGATCGATCCGAACGCACCTTTGACGATGATGTCGCCGACGCTATCGGGCGAGCCGAACGGCCATGCTGTGCCGATGATTTCGCCCGCATCGGTGACACCGAGCGTTGCCTTGATCTCAAGCTTGTCCATTGGTCGTCTCATGTGGGTTGCCGAACCAACGCCGTTCGAGAATCTTCGCGACGAGGGGATAGCTTTCAGAAAGGGGGCGATCGGTCGCGTAGAGCGCGACCAGTTCGGCCGCTCGCTTGGGTGCCATGCCGCCGCCGATCAGCGCCAAGCGAATGGTTTCGGTGATGTCGGATTGAGCGAAGTGCTTGGCGAACACGCGGGCGCAAATCGTGCCGATGCCCGCGCCGCACTTTTGTTCAAGTTCGCCCGCGAGAGCGAAGGTGAGCATGAATTGATATTCGGCATCTCCAAAGAATGCGGAGAACGGCTTCATGACCCGCTCCAATAGGATGGGTCGCGACCAAAGGCAGCTTCGATTGATCCAGCCGAGTTGGCATAGACGCTGATGTCTTCGGTGTCTGACGAGAGCGAGACTGGAATACCTGGTGCTAACACCTCGCCATAGACCAACGGAATGGCGCTGCCCTGCTGGCCGGTTTGAACGTTCGGAGCGCCCGCAACACTGGTGTTGTTTGAGGCTGCTTGTTCTTGCGGTTTCGTCAGCAAGGTCGATACGCCGGAGAGCGCCAGACCAAGACCAACGGCGGCAACGGTCCCATAGGTCAGTCCGGGAATGCTCATGCCGGCAATGGAGAGCGGCGCGGCCAGCGTGCCGCCAGAGAGGAAGATCGCGCTACCGATCAGCGCGCCGCCAAGCACAACCTTGGTCGTGCCCTTGGCAGTTCGGCCATTCATCGAGCCATGTGCGATCGGGATCAGGTGAAGATCAGGCTCAGAGCCAAGCTTGAACTGATTGATAAGCTCAAGATCGAGGTCCATGCCGGTGTCGGGATCGCCGCGCACCAGGCGATAGGCGTTGCCTTCGAGCGCTTTGACGAATTTTCCGGGGAACGCGCAGTTCATTGCGCGCAGTGCTTCCGCTGCGGTCATGATGTCGAAGCGGTGCTTGTCGCCAAACTGTTCGCCCAGCGCGCCATGTAAGTGAACTGTCCGCATCATGGGTTGACACCTCCAATAAGACGCGGTTGAGCGTGCGGGCTGGTCGTGTTCGGGTTGACGTATTCCTCGCCGCCCTTGTAGCCGGGGAGGCCAAAGCCCATCCGGCGCGCCTCATTTGGATTGAGGATGCGCGAGCTAACAGCGACCGAAAGTGACTCGATGCGTGCGAGCATGTCGGCGCGAATGATGGCGTCGGTGTCGAATTCGACGGAGTAGGTGCCACGCTCTTCCTCGGTGAAGAGCTTCAAATTCAGTTCGCCTTCCCAGCGCCGAATCCACGGCAGCAAAGTGTAGGTCAAGAATTCGGAGCCAAGTTGCTCGGCATTCTTGAAGGTCGCGCGCTCAAGCTCGCTCATCATGTGGAGCGGCACGCGCCAGAAACGCGCGATCTCCGCAATCGCGAAGCGGCGCATTTCGTGGAACTGTGCATCGACTGAATTGAGAACGACTTGCTGCCAACTAACATCGTCGGGCAGGATCGCCGTGCCGCCGCTCTTGCCGCTTCCGTGCGCGGCGTTCCAGATGGCCTTGATGTTGTCCAGCGTAGTGGCGTTGGTGCCGTTACGCTTCAAGCTGAGGACGCCGCTAGGCCGCGCGGAATTGCCGAACAGGCGCGCCGCATGTTGCTCAAGGACGACGGCGAGCGCGATGGCTTCGCGCGCCTCGTTGACCATTCCTAGCCGTTGCAATGACGGGGAGGGGATATGGAGGATGTTTTCGGCATCGACCCGTTGCGTCGTGACGTTGCCGGTGCCGTTGCTTACCTGCCGATAAGCGTAAATCGGCTCAAGGTTCACGTAGTCGATGATGATGCTCGATTGTTCCGGGTCGATCCGCACAAGCTCCACGACGCGGCCGTCGGAGGCGCGCCCGATATGGGCGAAGCCGCCATACGGATACAGCGCAGCGTCTTGTGTGACGTCTTCGCGGAATTGACCGGCTGGGGTGAAGCTATTCGCCGCGTCCTGTAGCAGGCGCTGAACAGGGTGATCAGGCGCGGGCTCTTTCTCGCCGTTGGTTCCGCGCTTGTAGACGGCAACTGGAAGCTGGCCGATGGCTTCAGCGATCGTGCGGACAGCGCAATGGACGGGCGCGCAGCGCATGGCCGTGCGCGGCGATACCTGAATTCCGGCGTTGGTGCCCGTTGCGCCGAACAGGTCGAGCAGGAATGCGTCGGGCGCGGCGAGGCTGGCCTTCTTTTCGATACCGAGTAGCTGTCTGAACTTCGAACTGAACTGTGCCATCAAACAAAAGGGGGCTGCCGTGGCTGCCGGATTGCAGCCGCGTTGTTGGTGGTTCCCCGCTGTTGCTTGAGAAGAGTCTTCAGCGCGCGAAGGCGCGAAGAGATCGTTCACGCCAACCAGTATGAATCAGAAAAAAGACTGCTGCAACTGTTTTTATACATAAGTCATTGTTACAACTACAATATTAGTCGTGCGACAGATGTTTCAGATGCTACAAAATCGTGTCCACTTTCATGCTACAAAACAACCTGACAATACCAAGCGAAGTATATGATATTGTTTGAAAATTTATGCTGGTGCGGGCGGTGGGACTCGAACCCACACGACGTTGCCATCGAGGGATTTTAAGTCCCTTGCGTCTACCAGTTCCGCCACGTCCGCGCTTTGATATTCCTAATCTTTTTCGATTTTTGCGGCAAAGGTTTTCCAAAATCCCCGCCGGGTTTTCCAAATCATGTTCCGTTCCCGTTCTCGCGCGGGTCGATTTCTGTCCCTATCGTTGGAGCTGACGCTGTTTTTTCTTCCGCTCGCGTGCAAGGGCTCCGGCGTTGAGCGTGATTTTCTCTATTTCCCCGGGGACGGCTTTGGCATCGGGCTCGGGCTTGCCGTGCGCACCGATCCCGGCAACGCCAAGCCGCCACCGCCGGGATCGCTGGGCGAGCTTAAATGGGACGGCGCCAGGGGCTGCTATATGGTAATCGACCGCAAGCAGGAGACGTTCTTCGTGCTGCTGGAGCAGAGGCCTCCTGAACGCCAGAGCATCCAGCGGACCCTCGAGCTGCTCGTCTATGAAGCGATGGCAAACTGAAAGCACCGCACTGCGCTGGCTTGCCGCAGCAGTGTTCGCGATTTCCCTGGTCGTCGGCTGGGCGTTTGAGCTGCGCGCCGAATCCCGAACGCCGGCTATAGGAAGTCTTTCACCCGCGGCCCCGAAGCGGCTTGGCGACGCCATTCGCTATGAGATCACGACCGGCAAGATTCCCGGGGGCATCCTGCTGATCCAACAACACGGCAAGCCAGTTGATTTCGAATGCTTCGGCGTGCGGGACCCCGACACAGGGCTGCCGATGACGCCGGACACGATTTTCCAGATCTATTCGATGTCGAAGGCCGTCACGTCGGTTGCGGCAATGATGCTGGTCGACGAAGGCAAGTTGGCTCTCGACGATTCCGTGTCGAACTACATTCATTCCTTTGCGAACGCCAAGGTCGGCGTCGATATTTCCGATGAAGCGGGAAAGTATCCGCTCAAGCTCGAGCCGTTGAAACGCCCGATTACGATCAGGGATCTATTGCGGCACACCTCGGGTATCACCTACGGCTTCTTCGGGGAGACCCAAGTGCAGAAGCTCTATGCGAATCCTCTATTGTACGCAGGGGAATTCAATAACGCCGACTTTGCCGACCGGATCGCAGTGCTGCCACTTGCCGATCAGCCCGCAACGCGCTGGAATTACGGCCATTCGACCGACGTGCTTGGCCGTGTCATCGAAGTGGTCTCCGGGCAGACGCTGTATCAATTTGAAAAGCAGAGATTGTTCGATCCGCTCGGCATGTCCGACACTGCGTATTATGTCGCGGATAAAGCGAAGTGGCCGCTGATCGCCAGGGGATTTCCTGTCGATCGCTCTCGAGTCGCCGGAATCCTCGATCCTGTGATACCGCGGCGCTGGGAGTCCGGTGGAGCGGGCCTTGTCTCGACGATAGGGGACTACGCCCGCTTCCTGCAAATGCTGCTGAATGGAGGTGAACTGGACGGCAAGCGATACCTCAAGCGTGAGACGGTCGCGCTGATGACGTCGGACCAGATTGGGCCGGAGACCGGGATCATTCATGATCCCTTCTATTTTCCGAACCCCACCAGCGGCTTCGGTCTTGGCTTCGCCGTGCGCACCTCGCCACCTCCGAATACGAACTGGCCACTCGGTGAATACCGTTGGGACGGCGCCGGCGGCAGTTTCTATTTCGTCGACCCCGTGGACGACATGTTTGGAATCTTCATGGTGATGTCGCCCACACAGGGTGGCCGGATCCAACTGAACCTGAAAACGATAATCTACGAGGCGATGGGGAGGGGGCTGCGCAAGGATTGACGAATTCCGGATCAAGCTACGGCGTTTCGCGCGATCGTCTCTCGATAGAACGATGCGCTTGGCTTTGGCGTGCGGCGCTGCGCGTTGAAGTCGACCCGGTTGTCCGGCTCCCGCTGCAAATTGAAGGGCAGGGCGCCAGGGCAAGGCCGCTTCAGAGCACCAGATCGTGGTGCACATGGGTGACCCCCGCATGGTTCGCAACCACGTGGAAGGGGTCATCCGGGTGCTGCTCCGGCAGCGGAAGCTCCGTTGCGTGCGCTCCCTCTGCAAGCGCCGGCGATCCGTGAGCGCCAGCAGCGCGTTCGGGATGGTCGATCGACGCTGGGACGTGATCGAGCTCCGTGAGATCGATGACGGCTGAACCTTTGGAGCCGGGGATCTTGTCCTTGAAGTGGAATGAGTCCCCGGGCGTACCGGCGTTCCCGCCTTCTTCCGAAGTCACCGGCGATCCGTGAGCTTCGCCGGCGTCTTCATGGTGACTGACGGACGCCGGGATTGGGTCGGGCTCCGCAACGTCAATGACGCCTGAACCTTTAAGACCCAGAATCTCGTCCTTGAAATGGAACGAGTCTCCATGCCCGCCCGCAGTCCCCTCAAACACCTCATGCGCTGTCGAGGACGGCTCGATGCCATGCACGCCGGCGTCATGCTTCGGCGAGGCGTCGTGTTCGCTCGCCTCGCTCGTGATCCAACGATTGTCGTCGCCACGCTCCGACGCATTCAGGTGTGCCTGCAGGTGTGCCTGGTTGAATACGATCTCTGAACCGATATCGTTTGTATGGGCATGATGGTCGGCCTCTACCGAACCGGCGTCTTTCGGGGGCACTCCTCCATCATCGTCGTTGTCGACGGAGTTCTTTCCAGAATTGACCTTCTCATCGCTGTTGGACGGTACGATCGCGCCGCCGGCGGCCGGTGTTGGACTATTTGTCTCAGCTCCGTGGTTGACCGTCGTCGCAGCGGTACTGTCGAGAACCGGTTTCTGATCGAGTATGGAACCGGTCTGCATCGGCGCCGTCACGGTAACGTGCGGCAGTTCGATTGATGGTCCGGCTGGCAGCGTTGTCACCGCACCGTCAGCGCTGTCTTTCGCGGGCGTCACGCCTTGGTCGAGGCTGGCCAACTTCACATGGTCGATTGAGTGAATGTGGTCCCGAGTGGCGTCGAAACTGTCGCTGATGTTGGTTGTTTGCGCCGTCCCGTTCCAGTCGGCGAGGAGCGCTTTGCTGACGGTCGTGTCGGACGAAACGTCGGTGGTGGTCGTTGCGACGACAGTCGCATCGTTGTGCGTCGTTATGGCCGGATCTAACGGGTCGCCGGCTGCAACGACGGTGGTCTCCATCGCCGGCGCGAGGACGAAATCCGACGCGTGAAGGGTCGTAATCCCCTGTACATGGATTTCCAGGAGGCCGGAACTGCCAATGCTCAGGGCTTGGTCCGTCGGATTGACATATACAATCGTTTCGTTCGCACCGCTGTCAGCGCGCCAGGCGATGGTATGCGCCGGCACAGACGCGCCTGTAGGGGTCAACGCCAGGACAGCAGAGTCAAGCGCGCCCAACGCCGTCAAATCGATCTTTTCAGATCCCGAGACAAAATCCGTAATGGTCTTGAATTGGGCCGCGTTGGAATCTGCCGTTACCGCCTGTGTGGTGCCGCCAATGGCGGTCACCGAGAAGATGCCGGTCAGTGTGTTGTCGGTATTGAACGCGTTTACGACGCTGGCGCTGCTGTCGAGCGTGTAGGTCCACACACCGGCCGCCGTCATCGTGAAAGTGCCGGTGCCGCTAGCGCTGTTGGTCGGCGGCCTCGCCGTCGTGATGGTGTTGGGCCTGATGTCGACCTCGTTATCGGTGGGCGTGCCGGTTGCGATCGGCGTGCCGGGCGTCGCACCGCCAGTCTCGACCATCGAGCTGGTCATGATGCCGGAATCCGCCGGGGGGTCGCGGATCTCGGTGCCGGCGCCTCCGTCGATGCTGGTGAAGGTCCAGGAGGCGCCGGTGTAGTTCCCGGACAAATGCAGTGTCACGTTATTTGCACTGATGCCATCACTGAAGGTCATCGTGCTGATGTTGGTGCCCGAGTTGTACGCGACCGAGACGGACATGCTTCCACCCACGTAGGGAAGCTGCGTGAGGTCGATCAAATCGGTTAACGTGAGGTGCGTGCCGATGTCGGTGCCGGTGATGACGCCTGCGAATTTTCCCCAGTCATCGATGACCAGCTTGCCCGCGCCCTGCTCGAAGTAGATGGTCTGGCTGTCGGTCGTGCCCGGAGCAACCTTGCTGCCAAGGGCAAACTCGAGCGTGGCCCCGCTGTTGATCCAGAACTTTCCGCTTCCGGTAATGGTGCCTGTTACGTCGAGGCCAACATTCGGATCGACGATGATCGTGCCGTTGTTGGTGATAGGGCCGGTGAAAGTGGCGTTGGCTGCTTCCTCCAATGTCCCGTCATTCTCGAGTTTCCCCGAGTCGCTTATATTGATGTCGCCGTCGAGCTGCAGGGTTCCGCTGACCTTGATGTCCGTTGATGCCGCGCCATGCGGTATCGTGAGCGAGGCCGCCTGGGCGTCCGGTGTTCCCGTGATGACGACCGTGTAGTTGGAAGGCGCGTTGATGGTTACGTCGGTGCCCAGGGTGGGAATGAACCCGCGGCTCCAGTTGGCCGGGTTGTTCCAGTCGAGCGTTGGCCCTGGTCCGCCTACTATCAAGGACTCCGAATTCTCGATGACTGTTATTGCCGTCGCCGCCGTCGCCTGTGTCGGATAGGTGTTGGCGCCGTCGCGCGACGTCACCGACAGATGCAGCGCGTCGGAGCCATCGTACTCGTCGTTCGGCGTGTAGGTCAGCCCCGCCAGCAGCGTGTTCACGGCCGCCGCGCTTCCCGACAGCGTCAGGGTCGCACAGTCGTCGCCGCTCACCGTGACCCCGCCCAGGCTGCCGACATGCAGCGTCCCATGCGATACCGTCAGCGTCGCACTCACCGTGTCGTCATTGTCCTCCGCAAGCGGCCCAACGCTCACCCCGGCAACCGCCACGCCAATGGCATCCTCGCTGAGCGTCAGCCTCGCAGGCGCGCTTGCAGTCGGCGGGTCGGCAACCGGCCTCACCGTGATCGCGGTCGAGGCGGTTGCCGCCGTCGGGTAGGTGTTGGAGCCGTCGCTCGACGTCACCGACAGATGCAGCGTGTCGGAGCCTTCGTACTCGTTGGTCGGCGCATAGGTCAGCCCCGCCAGCAGCGTGTTCACGGCCGCCGCGCTTCCGGACAGCGTCAATGTTGCACTGTCGTCGCCGCTCATCATCACCCCGCCCGGGCTGCCGACATGCAGCGTCCCATGCGATACCGTCAGCGTCGCACTCACCGTGTCGTCATTGTCCTCCGCCGGCGGCCCAACTTTCACCCCGGCAACCGCGACGCCAGTAGCGTCCTCGTTGAGCGTCAGCGCCTCCGGCGCACTTGCCGTCGGCGGCTCGGCGACCGGGTTCACCGCAATCGCGGTTGAGGCGGTGGCCGCCATCGGGTAGGTATTGGAGCCGTCGCTCGACGTCACCGACAGGTGCAGCGTGTCCGAGCCTTCGTATCCCGTGATCGGCCTATAGTTCAGCCCCGCCAGCAGCGTGTTCACGGCCGCCGCGCTTCCCGACAGCGACAGCGTCGCGCAGTCGTCGCCGGTCACCGTCACCCCGTCCAGGCTGCCGACATGCAGCGTCCCATGCGATACCGTCAATGTCGCACGCACCGTGTCGTCGCTGTCCTCCGCCGGCGGCCCAACGCTCACCCCGGCGACCGCCACGCCGGTGGCGTTCTCGTTGAGCGTCAGCGTCGCCGGCGCCTTTGCCGTCGGCGGCTCGGCAACCGGGGCGACCGTCACGACCTCGGTTGCCGTCGCCGTGGCGCTGATATTGCCTTCCGAATCGCGCTCGGTCGCGGCAATGGTCAGCGTGAAGCATCCTTCGAACTCCGCCGGGGGCGTGATCTTCAGGCTCGACAGATTCCAGCTGGCCACGTCATGCGAGCTGTTGTCTGCGGTCGCCGTAAAGCTGTGACTGGGCAAGCCAGTGCCGTCGCTCAGCGTAGCGCCCAGCGGGATGTCGCTCACGACAAGCGTATCGAGGCTGTTCGGGGACGTGTCGCCGTTGGCGCCAGACAGACTCCTGGCCGTCACGCCAAGATTCAGCGCAATCGCCGTGTCCTCATTGCCGTGCGCGGCGACAGGGTCGACGTCGGGCGGCAGCGGGGTGACCGTCACCAGTTCGCTGGCACTCGCCGTATTGGCATCCTGGTCAGTCGCCGTGACGGTCAGGATAAAATTGGTGTCGTTCGGCGGAATGATTTTCAGGTTCGAGAGATTCCAGCTCTTCACATCGATCGAGGTGTTGCCGCTCGTCGCCAGGAAGCTATTTGCGCAGTCGGTGAGCACTGCTCCAACCGGGATGCCGCTCACCACAAGCGACTGCACGTTGTCGCTGTGGCCCGGCAGGCTGTTCGGGGTTGCCGTGATCCTGCCCAGTGCGATCGTGGTGCCCTCGACGCCACTCTCGGCCTGCGGCAGCCAGGTCACCGTCGGTGGTGTCTCGTCGACCGTGATCGCTTGCGTTGCCTCTGGCGCCGGATTGCCGGCCGTATCCGAAACGTCCGCCGTCACCGTGTAGCTGCCGTCATGCAGCAATTTGGCATCGGTCGAAGTGATGTTTACTGACCAGGCGTTATTCGCCAGCGTGGTGGCGAATGTGTCGACGACATGGCCGGAGCTGTCGACGATCTTGACCGTGACCGGCTGGCCGTTCTCTGCGTCGAGCACAGTGCCGGTGATGGCGAACCCGGCGCTCGCCACGTTGGTGTTGACGACGTTGTTATGGCCAATACCGTCGATTGCGATCGTCGGCGGAGTCTCGTCCACCCTGATCTCGTGCGAGGCCTCCGCCGAACTGCCGGCCGCATTCGACACGTCCGCAATCACGGTGTAGATGCCGTCGCCCAGCGCCTTGGCATCCGCCGGGCTGACCTGGATCAACCAGGTGTTGTTGGTGACCGTGGCCGTATTGCTGTAAACGACATGGTTGGAACTATCGGTGATAGTGATCGCAACGATCCGCCCGTTCTCCACACCCGAGGTTGTGCCCGTGATCTGAACCCCGGCATTCGCCTGGCTGGCATTGATGATGTTGTTTGTGGTGACGCCGATTTGTCCGGCTATGCCGGTGATTTCCAGCGTCGGCGGCGGCGGGGGTGGCGGAGGCGGCACACGAACGATCAAGCTATCAGGAACTGTGAAGGTCGCCGGCAATATCACGGGCAGCGCCTCTTGCGCCGCGGGCTCGTCAGGCTGAATAAAATTGATCGGCTGCGGCAGCTCCTCCGGACTGAGGAAGGGATAGGCGCTGGACCCGGTGTGCCCGAACCCTTTGGCAAAATTGGCGAGCGCGTCCTGTTGGGCCACCTGCAACTCGTCCATTCGAGCAGCAGAATTCGCGACCTGGTTCACGCTGACCGAGGAGCCTATCCTGTTCAGGACGATTGTCTCTCCGGGGTCCTCAACAATGATGTGTCGCGGGATCGGCTCCTTGGTTACGAGCTCGAATACGCCGTGGTCGAAGTGCTTGTATGTGATGTTGTCGTCGTCCAGCAATGTGACGTTCGGGTCCGCGGCCTGGACTTCCTTCATCATTGCGAAGGTGAGGGCTGCGAGCGACAACATGCCGAAACCGCCGGCAAGGGTCCGGCTGCGAATGCTTCCGAAAGGCGTATCGACGCTCAAGGCGCCGCTCTTCGCCAGCTGGCCGGCAACGAAGGCGAAGGTGCCTCTGGTTACCGTGAGCGAGGCGGAACGTGAGGTGCCATCGGACTCGCAGATGAATTCGCCTAGCACCACGCGAGCGTCGCCGGACAGGTTGAAGACGGTGCCGTCAATAAAGCGAATGCCGATCCGCCCATCGGCTGCGGTCTCGATGACGTCATCCTGACAAACAGGATCGCCAACCGCGATTTGAACAGCAATGCAGCTCGCGCGCTCGATGGTGACGCCACCGGCCACCATCTGTATCGTGCCAATCACGGGAGGAAACTCGCCCGCGAACTCTCGCTCGCCGCTAAACTCGACGCCGGACGCAACTAACATAGGCCTAGACCTCGCCTGCTGAGTAAGCTCAGGTCCAGCGTGGTGCCGCAGTGTTTTTGCTCTGGCCCGCCCTCGCCACGGAATCAAAAAAATCTTGGCGCTTGCAGCCCTAGGCTTGCCCGCCGAAAATGTGCGGATCCAATCAAACCAATTCAGCAATGAGACGCGTTAAGCGCGACCCAGACATGACAGCATTGCTGTCGTTCCGGACCGCGCGAGACGCGGCCCCCCTCCCATTAAAATGATACTATTATTTGTGGCCGGAATGTCCACGTTTTGTTGGCAGCGGCCAGCCGCTGGGATTACAGTCCAAGATCAGTTCGGATGAACTGGTCGGTATCGATCAGTTTGGCATTGCAGGTATGCGACCTTGGCCCGACGGTTCAATGACCACGGGCTGTCACACGAACGAAGATCTTCTCAGAGAGGGGAGATCATGTGCACGAATTTTATTAGCGTATTGGTGACGGTTTTCGTTTTGGCGTTCGGCGGCCTTTTGCCTCGTCCAGCGCAGGCGCAAAGCGAGCCCGCCAGACCGGCCGTTCAGGATTCTTCATCAAAGCCCATTGGGAAGGTTGTGACCGCCACCGGTTCGGTCACAATTGAACATGCGAGCGCGGTGGTCGTTCAGGCGAATGTCTCCGGTCAAGCCGGTCAGACCAAGGTTGGCGATCTCGTCTATTTGGGCGACGTGGTCGAGACCGGGGGCGATGGCCGGGTCGGGATCAACTTCACTGATGGCACCTCGTTCAGTCTGTCGAGCAACGCCCACATGGCCTTGACCGAGTTCGTGTACGACCCAAACGGGAAGTCGAATTCGACCTTGTTCAGTCTGGCCAAGGGAACGTTCACTTTCGTTGCCGGCAACATAGCGAAGACCGGCGCCATGAAGATCGACACTCCCGTCGCAACGATGGGCGTTCGAGGTACCACGCCACGCATCGAGATATCGGAGGACGGGTCGGTCAAATTTGCTACGCTCATTGAAGAGGGCAAGAGCAAACTGGTGAAAAAGCCCCGGCCACCCGCGGTGCAGCAAGGGGGAAATGAAACCGATCAAAGGTTCAGTCCAAGGATCTGTCGGGGCTGCTAGGCTCATCTCTTGAGTACACCAGTTCTCGCCAGCTATCAGATCATGCGGGGCTACTTCACAGGGCAGCGATCGCGCATTCCCACAACCGGGAAGCCTGATATGGAAATTCGTGCAAGGGTGGCCTCCGTCGACGGCGTGGCGCCCATCCTCATCTTGCTGTTGCTCGCTGCACCAGCGATGGCGCAGAGCCCGAAGCTGAAAGACAACTATTTCAGGAATGTCGAGTTGTGCAACAGCTTCGATCGCACGGCGCTCGAAGCGCGAATTGGTGGTTGTACGGCGCTCATCGACGAGGCTCGCGGCACGGCGACCGCCTTGGCTATCGCGTATAACAATCGTGGCAACGCCTATATCGCGAAGGCGGATTATGACCGCGCGATCCAGGATTTTGATCGAGCGATCAAGCTCGATCCAACTTACACCAAGCCCCTCAACAACCGTGGTGCGGCTTACTTGAGGAGAGGCGAATACGATCTCGCCATCGCGGCGTTCGATGAGGCAATCAAGCTCAATCCCAACTATGGCCAAGCCTTCGCCAACCGTGCCGCAGCGCACTTGAAGAAGAAAGAATACGATCGCGCGGCGCAGGACTATGACGCGGCAATTCGTCTCGAGCCCAACCTGGTGGGCGTGTGGAGCGGACGTTGTTGGGTCCGAGCCATCCTCGGTGCGTTGCAGGCGGCATTGGAGGACTGCAACAAGGCGCTCCAATCGGGATCGAGCAACGCGGCGACGTATGATTCACGCGGCCTGATCTACCTGAAGATGGGCCAACTTGGCGCGGCTATCGACGACTATAATTCTGCTTTGGGGGCCGACCCGAAGCTCGCGAACGCGCTCTATGGGCGGGGGCTTGCCAAGCTCAAGCAGGGCGACAGGGCTGGCGGCGCTACCGACATCTCGGCGGCAAAGACGATCGCGGCCGACATCGGCGACGACTTCACCCGCTACGGCATGGGTTCAGAAGCTGGCAAGCCATAGCCACGGATTGCAGCTGCATCCTGTCACCCGCGAGACGTCTTCTCAGGCTTCTTCTCAGGCTTCGAACCTGGCGTCTGTGCCGCTCTCATGTAGCCGGCCGGCGATGCCATCAGACGCTGATTCAGTGGAGAGGCCTGTCGTGCACGCTGGTTCTGTCATACCCGTCGGGTCTGGTCGGCGTTGCCCGCGCCAACTTTAGTCGTAAGGTCAGGTACTTAGCGCGTTTTCCAGTGAAGTGGAATGAGCATCCTGTTACCCGCTGGCCGCCCGCGCTGGCCGACATAAAGCCTCATTGCGGACATCCAACCCTGCTTTAGGCAATCTCAACACTGTGAGTTTACCTGAAAGCGCGCATGATTCGTCGCCCAAACCATCGTTTGTCCCCGCGCGCGGCCGCGCCGCTGGCATTGCTTTCGCTTGGGCTGCTGCTGTCGGCCTGCGCCCAGATGAGCGACAACATGACCGCGGCCTTTGCCGATCCCGCCAAATACGACACCTACGACTGCAAGCAGCTCGAGACCGAGCGCAAGGCGCTGAGCAACCGCTCCGCCGAGCTGCAAGGGCTGATGGCCAAGGCCGAGACCGGGGTGGCCGGCTCGCTGGTGTCGGAGATGGCCTATCGCAACGACTATATCGCGGTGCGCGGGCAGAGCCGGAACGCCGACGAGGCCTGGCGCCGCAGCCACTGCCGCGAGACGCCGCCGGACAAGGCGGAAGCCGGAGCAAAGCCTGCGCCGCCCTCGCGTGCGGGCCGGGCGGTGTATTAGCCCCCCTCGGCGCGCCGGCCTCACCCGCGCCAGTGATAGATCCAGTTCTGCCGCGCCAGCGCGCGCTGCGGCCCCATCGCCTTGATCGCGAGATCGCGTGCGAGCGCCGCCGCCCCCGTCAGATGATAGATCCGGCCCTGCGTTCGCGCGGCGCGCTGCACCCGCGCCACTCGCGGGCGGCGCAGCTTTCCATATTGCTTGAGCGCCGCCGTCATCTGGGCCGTGGTTTCGCCGCGATGCCCGGCGATGCATTGGGCGAGCACCGCCGCATCCTCGATCGCCATGCCGGCGCCCTGCGCGGCAAATGGCAGCATCGCATGCGCCGCGTCGCCCAGCAGCGCCATCGCCCCGTTGCTCCACTGCGTGCAATCGTCGACCGTGAACAGCGCCCATTTGCGCCAGACGTCGACGGCGCCGACCATCATCCGCGCCGGCCCCGGCCAGCGTGCCGGCACGAAGGCGGCCTTGACCTCGAGCGGGTCGCCCGGCGCGCTCCAGCCCGGCCTGTTCCAGGTGCCGGGCAGCACCGCAACGATGTTGATCTGGCGGCCGCCCGCAATCGGATAGGCGACGAGATGCGCGCCCGGTCCCATCCAGAGCTGCACCCGGGCCGAGGTATATTCGCGCGGCAATTGCGTCGCTTCGATCGTGCCGCGCCAGGCAATCAGCCCGGAAAATTTCGGCTGCACGCCGGGAAAGAGATGATGGCGCACGCTGGACCAGATGCCGTCGGCGCCGATCAGCGCCAGTGCAAGCTCCTGATGCCGCGCGGACCCGCTGCGCTGGACCACCGTGAGCCCCCTGGCGTGGGCGGCGGCATCCTCGAACTGACAGCCGAGCCGGAGGTCGATGTCGGGATGGTCGTTCACGGCGGCGGCGAGCGCGGCCTGCAGGTCGGCGCGGTGCACCACCCAGTAGGGCGCACCGGCCTCGCGCGCGGCGGCCTCGCCGAGCGGCAGCCGCGCGATCTCGCCGCCGGCGCGCGCGCTCATGATGCTGATCGCGTCGGGCGCCACCGCACGCGAGCCGAGGCGGTCCTTGATGCCGAGATCGATCAGGATGCGGCTGGCATTGGGCGAGAGCTGTATCCCGGCGCCGGCTTCCTCAAGCCGCTCGGCCTTTTCCAGGACGACGACGCGAAAACCTTTCGCAGCGAGCGCCAGCGCGGCGGTCAGCCCGCCGATTCCGGCGCCGGCGATGAAGATGGTGCGCGCGGCCATTCACGGCGATCCACAATCGGAATCGGCTCAAAAGCGTCAGGCGACCTTGTCCCTGAGGACGCACTCCGGCGGCCGCGCCTCGCCGGCACTGAGGTCGGGGGCAAAGCGATACAGCGTCGAGCAGTAGGGGCAGATGATCTCGCTGTCATTGCCGAGATCGAGAAAGACATGCGGATGGTCAAAAGGCGGGTTGGCGCCCACGCACATGAACTCTTGCGAGCCGATTTCGATGACGGGAACACCGGCATCGTTGTGGAAGTGCGGGACGACATTGTCGGACATCGGTATCACCTTAATGGCACGGGCGGCGGACGCGATCAGACTCGCGGCAACCGTGAAATGCCGCGCACCATACCGGCGGGTGGAACCGATTGCCAGTAGAAGCGAATCCCGGATTCGCAACCGCCCCACGCTTATATCTGCATGCAAATTCGACACAATCTTGTCGCCCTGGAGAAGCCCTTCTTTCGTCGGGTCCGTTGTGTCAGAAAATCGGCACACTATGTCCTGTCGCGTCACATTTGCGATCACGGCGGTTTTCCCGTGCATGGAAGAACAAGGGAAAATCGGCCCAACGCTGCATCTGGGCGCGGCCGGACCGGGCATCGACTGCGACGGGGCGTCGCGCCGTTTTTTCGTGTCCGGCGAATGCGACGCGACAGCGCGGCGAAAATCTCTTATCAAGCAAGTGAAAGATTTAGGTCTTATTCGATGAAGAGGTGGCGAACAGGCTTGACGGCGTCGCTTGCGGTGGCCTGCGCCGCCGTCTTCATCGGGCTGTGGCCGCAGGCGCGCGAATCCGCCGCCATCCTCGGCGCGCAGGACGAGCCCGCCGCGCTCGCAGACCTCAGGCTCGATGCGGCCTTGCGCGACGGCGAGGCGCTGGTTGCGCAGAACATCGAAGCCGCGCTTGCCGCCGGCGATGCCGATCTGGCGAACAGCTTCCTCGCGCTGGCGCGGGAGAAGCACATCGCCGTTTCCGACGGTCTGTCCGGCCGCGTCGACGCGGCGGTCGCGGAGGAAAATTCGACGCCGCATTTCGCGAAGCGTTTTGCCGAGGGGCTCGTCACCGGCACCGCCGACGATGTTGCGAGCCTCTCGGGCACGGTCGCGGGCGATCTCTTCGTGTTCGGCGACATCCGCGACGTGGTCCGTGAAGGCAAGCATCTGGCGACGGGCGAGGACACCGACCGCCTGGTGCTCGGCCTTGCCGCCGCGGGCCTCGCGGTAACGGCGGCGACCTATGTCTCGGTCGGCGGCGCGGCGCCGCTGCGCGCGGGACTTTCGCTGGTCAAGGATGCGCGCAAGGTCGGCCGCATCGGTGAGGGGCTCGCGGAATGGGCCGGCCGGTCGGCGCGCCAGGCCGTCGATGCGCCGGCGCTCCAGCAGGCGGTCGGCTCCGCCTCGGTGCTGCGGCCGACCGAAAGCGTCGGCGCCATCGCCGCGGCCTTCCGCGCTGAGAAGGCCGGCGGGCTGGTGCGGCTCGCCAAGGATGTCGGGCGCGTCGGCGAGAAGGCGGGCACGCGCGGGGCGCTCGACACGCTCAAACTCGCCGAAGGCCCGAAGGATGTCGCGCGCGCGGCCCGGCTCGCCGAATCCAAGGGCGGGCAGACCCGCGCGATCCTGAAGATCCTCGGCCGCGGCGCGCTGTTGCTCGCAAGCGGCGCCTTCAACCTCGCGCTGTGGCTGTTCAGCGCGCTGATGGCGCTGTTCGGCCTCTTGTCCTCGATCAAGGCGACGACCGAGCGGCTGACGCAGGCGTGGCTCGACCGTCGCAAGGCGAAGCGGCAGCGCGTGCAGGCGCGCCTTGCCTCGCAGGCGGTGGCGGCGGCCGCCGCCTCCGGCTAAATTCGCGTTCCAAGAATCCCCCTCAAGCAACGGAAGGCCGATGCCGAGCTTCAACAACGGCGCTGTCGAGATCGCCTATCTCGACGAAGGCGAGGGCGAGCCGATCGTGCTGGTGCACGGCTTTGCCTCGACCAAGAACGTCAACTGGGTCTACCCCGGCTGGGTCTCGGAGCTGAAGAACAATGGCCGGCGCGTCGTCGCGCTCGACAATCGCGGCCACGGCGATTCCGCCAAGCTGACCGATCCCGCGCAATATTCGATTCCCGTCATGGCAGGCGACGTCACCGCACTGATGGATCACCTCGGCATCGCGCGCGCCGATATCATGGGCTATTCGCTGGGCGGGCGGATCGCGGCCTGGCTCGGCCTGCATGAGCCGCAGCGGCTGCGCAAAGCGATCCTCGGCGGCATCGGCATCGGCCTGATCGAGGGCGGCGGCCCCGGCGAGAACGTCGCCGAGGCGCTGGAGGCCCCGTCGCTCGACGACGTGACCGATCCCGTCGGCCGGACGTTCCGCGCCTTTGCCGACCAGACCCGTTCCGACCGGCGCGCGCTCGCCGCCTGTCTGCGCGGCTCGCGCGGATTGATGAGCCGCGAGGAGGCAGCTCGGATCGCCGTGCCGGTGTTGATCGCGGTCGGCACCAAGGACGAGATCGCGGGCTCGGCGCCGGCGCTCGGAAAAATCATCCCCGGCGCCGAGGTGCTCGACATTCCCAACCGCGACCACATGCGCGCGGTCGGCGACAAGGTCTACAAGACCGGCGTGCTCGACTTCCTGTCACGCCGGGTGGCGTGAAAAATCCTCTTCCGCGGCCTCCTCGCCAAGGTACCGCGCCAGCGCGATCAGCACCGTGAAGGTCGCAAGCCACACCAGGCGCGCGCCATAGCGGTCGTGCGGCCCCGAGATCACGCCGCAGATCAAGGCATTGCCGAGGAGGGCGAACGCCACGGTCGCAGCCAGCAAGGTGAGAGGGTCCAGCCGCCGCCGCAACAAGGCGCGGCCGAGCATCGCAACGACGAGCAGCATCGAGGTGAGGGCCACCGGCACGTGGACGCGGTTGATCGCGCCGAAATCGATGTCCCAATGCTGCTGGCGCGCCGCGCGCATCGGCGCGAGCTCCGAGGGGATGTAGCGCTCGATGATCCCATAGGTATGCGGGATCCAGCCGTTGGTGCCTTCGCCGGTCGCGACATGCACCAGTTGCTGCGCGGTGGCGGAGAGCGCGGCTTGCGCCTGCCAGAGCGGATAGTCGGCGAGCGAATGGGTGACGATGAAGCCCATCTCGTCGTTGAGACCCTGGAAGCGGCCGAGCGTGTTGAACATGCTGTTGCCCCAGAGGAAGTCGTCGGCGGAGGGTGGAAGCTGGTCGCGATAGGGGCAGAGCTTGAGTGGAATCGTGCCGCAATGATCGCGCAGGTAGCGCGCGACGATGCCATCCTGCAGCATGCGGCCGAAGGCGACGCCGGTGCCCCCCGGCGTCCAGGCCAATTGCCCGGACAGCGCGAAATTCGCGGCCAGCAGCATGGCAGCGGCTGCCACGATCGTCAGGCTGCCCTGCACGAGGCCGGAGAGCGCGATCCGCGGCCGCAGCAAGGGGCGCGCCATCCAGGCGATCGCGCACAGCCCGAACAGCACGCCGAGCGTGGCGCTGTGGGTGGCCGCGGCAAAGGCGGTGAAGGCAAAGAGAAGGATCTTCTCGGGCGTCGAGAGCTGCCGGCCATGCAGCACGAGCAGAAACAGCGCGAGCACCGACAGGCCTGAGAAGATGTCGGTCAGCAGCAGGCTGGCGAGCCATGGCAGCGCGGTGGTGAGCGAGAGCAGCAGGCCGATCGCCACCAGCCGAAACAATTGGGGCATGCCGAGCGCGCGCAGCGTCAGTTGCAGGATCGACAGCGTCGCCAGCGCCTGGAACGCCAGGTTGATCCAGAAGCTCGAATGCTCGCCGTAATGGAGGTAGAGGCCGAACACCGTCGAGCGGCTCGGCACGAGATAGCCCTCGTACCAGCGTGCCAGGTAGCCGCCGGTATCCCACTGGAGCAGCGGGTAGCCGTTCCACAGGGCAGGCGCGATCAGGATGAAGGGGAGGACGAGCGCGGCGATGCGCACCGAGCGGCCTTCGATGCCGCTGCCGCTCAGGACTTGCGTGGTGATGCCGTTTTCTCCTTTTTCGGCACCATGGCCACAATCGCGGCTGGGTCGAAATCGGCCAATAGTCGGGCTTGCCCGGCTTGATTTTCCGGCAACCGCTGACCACGTTCAACCGACGTCCCGGAAAGGACGGTTTCGGCGCGCATGCCAAGCGGGCCGATTTCCGTGCACCTGGCGCCTCCCGGCGCGGGGTGCCGTTCACCTTTGCGGGATGGGTGTTGCGACACTGTCGGGGCGCCATGGTATAAGGTGACCGACAGAGTTCATCTGGACAGCCAATTTTGCGAGAGCGACCATGGCGATGCATCAGACCCATTTGCAGGGCAAGCTGGCGGCGCTCGATCCGATTTGGGATCGCGTGCGCAACGAGGCGGAGGACATCGTCCACCGCGAGCCGGAGCTTGCCACCTTCATCTTCTCGACCGTGCTGCATCACGAACGGCTCGAGCAATCCATCGTGCATCGCCTGGCCGACCGCCTCGATCATTCCGCGATCTCGGGCGATCTGATCCGCCAGACCTATGACGAGGCGCTGCGCGACGATCCCGATATCGGCAACGCCTTCCGCGCCGATCTCGTCGCGGTCTACGACCGCGATCCCGCGACCTCGCGCTTTATCGACCCCTTGCTCTATTTCAAGGGCTTTCATGCGCTGCAGACCCATCGGCTCGCGCACTGGCTCTACAAGAAGGGCCGCAAGGATTTCGCCTATTACCTGCAGAGCCGCTCGTCGGCAGTGTTCCAGACCGACATCAATCCGGCCGCCAGAATCGGCCGCGGCATCTTCCTCGACCATGCGACCGGCTTTGTCTGCGGCGAGACCGCCGTCATCGACGACGACGTCTCGATCCTGCACGGCGTCACGCTCGGCGGCACCGGCAAGGAGAACGAGGACCGTCATCCGAAGATCCGCCACGGCGTGATGATCGGCGCGGGCGCCAAGATCCTCGGCAACATCGAGGTCGGCTATTGCGCCCGCATCGCCGCGGGCTCGGTGGTGGTGAAGTCGGTGCCGCATAATGTCACGGTCGCGGGCGTGCCGGCCAAGATCATCGGCGAGGCCGGCTGCGCCGAGCCCTCGCGCACCATGGACCAGATGATCAACGCGATCGGACTGTGATCACGAGTGGAGCGGATTTGACGTTCGCTGCCCGTTTTGCCGCGATTCCCTTATGCGACGTCAAATCCAAAGCTCCACTGGCATCAATAGCTTGCTAGTGGTCCTTTAGTTCTGGCATTGGCAGACGTGCCTCCCTATGTGGAGAGCGAATGTTGGAATTGGACCACTGGCACATGCCGGCCGCGCGTATTTGCGCTGGCGGTCGGCGTCGTCTCGTCCTAAAACCCCACCGAAATTCTTCGAGCCGATTGGAGCCTGCCGTGGACGTTCAGGAAGTCAGAAAACTCGACGCCTATCTCAAGCGGGTATTTGGCAATCCCAAGATCCGCGTGGTGCCGCGTCCGAAGAAGGAAGACTCGGCCGAGGTCTACATCGGCGAGGAATTCATCGGCGTGCTGTTCGTCGATGACGAGGATGACGATCGCTCGTTCCAGTTCCAGATGGCGATCCTCGAGGACGATCTGGTCGAGCAGGGCTAGCGCACGCTCAGGCGTAATCGCCCGCGACCGGTGTGGCCCGCGTCTATTTCGATCCGTGCAGTTGCAGGGCCAGGCGGTCCATCGCGACGGCGACGTCGCGCCACTGCGCAAGCCAGCTTCGTGGAAAGCGGAAGGTGAGATCGGCGCCGTCGATGCGGCGCTCGCTCAGGCACATGCCGGGGGTCGCCGCATCGCGCGTGCAGCGCGCGCTGAGCGGCGGGCTGCTTGCCGTGAGCAGGTCTTCGCTGGCGTAAGGCGAGTTGTCGCGAAAGGCGCGCATCGAGAGCCGGTCATCGACGCTCGCCGCACTCTGCTCGAGATAGCGCGGATAGATCGTGCGCACGCGCATGTCGGGGGCGAGTGAATCGTGATGGGCCGCGATCGACAGGAACAGGCGGTCGATCGGCGGCAGCCCTTCTTCCACCGTCTCGGCGGTAACGTGCTTCGGCGCTTCGGGCGGCTCCAGCGACGGGTAGACGAAGGAAAGATCGATGCGCTCCTGCGGCCCCGAATGCCGCTGCACCCTCATGCGGATCGCGCCTGGCGGCACGTTGAAGAGCGTGCCTCCGACGCTCACCGGCAGCCGGCCCGGATCGCCGGCGCTTTCCGTGCTCCAGGTCGGCCACAGCAGATAGGTGACGAGCGCGAGCGCGAGCGCCGCGATCACGGCCGCGGCGGCGATCGGGATGGCGTGGCTGTTCTTGTGCCACAAGCGGGCGCCGGATCTGGGAAGCGAAAACACCGTCACGAAGGCGGTCCAAGGGGCGGTAGGGGGGCGGTCCAGTGATTGGGGAGGCGAGGGCTCGAATCAGCTGCGACTATGCCATGCGGCCGCTTCGTTCCGGGAGGCGTTTGGCGAAAAAGCCCTGCACCGTCGGCATGGAACGCCGCGTGCCGGCGCGCGCGGCATTAACCTTTCTTTAAGGATGATGTGGCGGCGGGCCGCCGATTTTGCGAAGCAGAGGTGTCCCCGTAAGCAGAACGGAACCTCGGATGACGCCGGAAGTCTTCAATTCCCTGTTCAGCCTGTGCATCGGATTTTCCCTCGCGGGCGCCTTGACCAATGGCTACCAGGTGGTCTCGCACCGTCCGGCAGGTTTCGGATTGCTGCAGCAGGGCGTTGCGCCGGGAGCCTTCGCCGCGGTGCCGTTTCTGGTTTTTGCCGCGCCCTTCATCATCATGCGCAACACGCTGCGTGGCGCGCGCATCGAGCGCCGTCGCTTCGAGTTCGTGATGATGGCGACCGTGATCGCCGGCTTCTGGAGCCTGATGTCCGGCACCTTCTTCCTGATGACGCTGCGCGCCGCCGGGCTGTTGTCGGGCTAGTCCCGCCGCGTCGCATGAAGCGCCGCGCGTCGAGAGTTATGCGCTTTGGAATTCGAAGTTCGCTTGAGCCTTGCGGTTGAATCAGAACCGATGCTCCGGCTTCTCGCATGACGCGATTTCTTGACGCGAACCGGTATCCACGTCGCTCGAAACCGCTATAAGGTGGCCCTGAGAGCTTCGAATTCAGGACACCGACATGGCGATCTACGAACTTGATGGGCAGGCGCCCGACCTTCCTGCCGACGGCAACTATTTCATCGCCGACAGCGCGACCGTCATCGGCAAGGTGCGCCTGAAGCAAGCGGCCAGCGTCTGGTTCGGCGCGGTGCTGCGTGGCGACAATGAATGGATCGAGGTCGGCGAGGGCGCCAACGTGCAGGACAATGCGACCTGCCACACCGACATCGGCTTCCCCCTGACGATCGGAACGAACTGCACCATCGGCCACAACGTCATCCTGCACGGCTGCACGCTGGAGGAGGGCGCGCTGATCGGGATGGGCTCGATCGTGATGAACGGCGCGCGCATCCGCCGCGGCAGCATCGTGGGCGCGGGCTCCGTCATCACCGAGGGCAAGGAATTCCCGGAATACGCCCTGATCATCGGCGCGCCGGCCCGTGTCATCCGCACGCTCGATCCGGCGCAGGTGGAGCGGATGGGGAGCGCTGCGGGCTACTACCAGTTGAACGGCCCGCGCTACAAAAAGGGCCTGAAGAAGATCGGCTGAGGCTCGCCTAGCGGGCGCGCGATTTGCGCGCCTTGGCCGGCCGCGCCGGCTCCTTGGCGCGCGCCGCGCTCTTGCGCAGCGCATCGCGCAGGTCGATCGGGATCCCGTGCTTCTTCAGCAGATCGGCGAAGGCTTCGTCGGCCAGTTCCTGAAACGTCGCCATCCTGTCGCGCGCGAGTTGCTTGAGCTTGTCGAAAGTGTCGTCGTCGAATGCGATCAGTTTGCGCATGGCGCGGTTTTCCCAGCCTGGTGAAGCGATGGGAACAATAGCGGCTGATTGATCCAAATGCTGCAACCTGCGTCCGGCATGGCCCCCATCGCATTGCCGGTGGAACGGGCTCGCGGCGCAGCCGTTGAGTGGCAAAGGAGATTGCCATGTTCAGATGCGCTGTGATGGCGGCGACGTTGGCGCTAGCGCTGTCGGCTATTCCCCTCGCCGCGTCCGGCCAGAGCGGCGGTGCGGGCGTCGCCGCGAGCGGCCCGACCGGAGGAACCGGCAGCGCGGTCGGTTCACCCAATGCCGGCTCGGCCGTCGCCGGCACCTCGGGTGTCAGCGGCGTGCCCTCGGGCCCGGCCAATGCCGGCGGCCTCAACAATTCGGCGAATGATCCGAGCGGCGCCGGCAATGCCGCCAAACTGAATAATTCGCCGCCAGCGCCCGGCACCAACAGCGCGGGCACCGCACAATCCTCAGGCTCTGCGGTCAACGCCCAGCCCGGCGTCACCACGGGGTCGGCGGGCCGAGCGGCACCCGGCACGGACGTGACCGGGCCGC
The DNA here is from genome assembly GCF_030378205.1 of Bradyrhizobium sp. NP1. Taxonomy (NCBI): domain Bacteria; kingdom Pseudomonadati; phylum Pseudomonadota; class Alphaproteobacteria; order Hyphomicrobiales; family Nitrobacteraceae; genus Bradyrhizobium; species Bradyrhizobium sp. NP1. The sequence goes on along the minus strand of NZ_CP127385.1, from coordinate 5,125,300 downwards.
AGAAAAACGGTGATGCTGCGATCGAGGAAGAAGACAAGACGATCGACAGGAAGGTGAAGAGCATCTGCCGCGGCTGCTGAATGCCGCAGGGTCGCGCAGAAGTGAGCGCGACAATTCGTGCACATGCCGGAATCCTGTCCTAGCTTTTGATGGCCCTGGCTCAGTGCGGTCATTCCGAACCTGTTCGGAATTGGGATGAGGAGTGCGAGACATGTTGCGCAAGATGATGATCGCCTTGGCGGCGACTGCAGCCCTTTCAATGTTGGCACCTGATGTCGCCGCGGCGCGCGGCGGTGGTGGCGGCGGCGGCGGTGGTCATGGCGGCGGTGGTGGTGGTGGCCATGGCGGCGGTGGTGGCGGTGGCCACGGCTTCGGCGGTGGCTTCGGCGGTGGCCACGGCTTTGGCGGTGGCGGATTTGGTGGTGGCGGTCTCCGTGGCGGCGGGTTCGGCGGCGGTGGATTCCATCCGGCCATGGCCGGAGGCTCCCGGCCTGGCATGGCCAGCATGGGCGCGTGGCACACGGGCGGGATGAATACCGGCGCGTTCCGGCCGGGATTGCGCACGGCGGCAATCGCTGGCGGTGCCGGCTTTGTTGCGGGCCGGCATTTCGCCGGTCGCTTTGACCACCGCTTTGACGGCCGCTTCCGCCATCACCGGCGGTTCTTCTTCATCGGCGACGGCGGCTTCTATGGCGACTACTACCCGTATTACGACTATCCCGACTATGCCTATGACGACAGCTACTATGCCGATGGCGGCGGCTGCTATGTGGTGCGGCAGCGCGTGCGGACGAGCTATGGCTGGCGGGTGCGCCCGGTGCAGGTCTGCGGTTGACGGAATCGCGGCCGGCGGTCTCGGAAAACACGAGACCCGAAGCAAACAGGGCTGAAAAAGAAACAAGGCCGTTGACGCAATATACCGCCAACGACCTTGCCAGCCCCGGAAATTAAAATCGGCTCGCGCCTTCCGGTGCGGTCCAATGTGCCCCGGTTTCTTCCGGTCAAGTGTGAGCCGGTTCACATTCAAACAAGAAATTATTCGGCAGTCGCCAAGGGGCGCTAGTTTGACATTCGCTTTGCCGGCTCGCGGTCAGGATGGGGAGCGAATGTCAAATCCACTCCACTGGGAGGCACCTTAGCCGCGGGACCGCGCCCGCCTGGACCGTGCCGCATGGCCGCGGAAGCGACCATTGCGTGCCGAGGGCGCCGGATCCGGCTCACTGGCCCGCACGCTGGCGAAAGACTGCCGCAAGCCCTCGATCGCTTCGGTCAGTCCCGACATCTGCTCGGAGAGCCGTCGCGAGTCCGCCTGCTGCGCGGCGATCAGGCGTTTGACCGACTGCAACTGATCCTGAAGCATCTGCAACTGATCGATCGATTCCTGCTGGGTCGCTTCCAGTCCCTTGGTTTTCTCGACGAGCTGTTCGGAAGCCTGGGCGGCGCGTGCCTGCAGGAGGCGCGTGGCTGCCTGCCGCTCGGCTTCGGGCGAGGTGCCGGTATAGGCCCGCCAGGTCGTGATGGAGGCGATGCCGAGCAGGACGATGCCAAGGGTGACGGCGGCGAGCGCGATCGGCTGGGCACCGATGCCGGTGCGGCTTGCGCGTGCCCCGTCAGGGGACGGGATGGAAGTGATGACCATGCAAAACCCGAAACCAATGTGAAATCTGCAAAACGCGGGGAATCGCCTGTCGGCGACGCGCCCGTCCGCAACACGCCGGGCACCCTGAACGCGAACATGTTCGGCGCGACAACGCTCGCGCCGAACCGAGCTTTCGCAACGATTCTGACCAAAAAGAGGCTTTTACGTGCAAGGAATGAGGAACCAGAGCGTTGGCCCCCGCGAGCTCGAGCGGCCGGCCCACGGTCTCCCGCTGCGGATTTGCAGCGCTTGCAAAGTCAAAGCTTCGTCTCGCGATCATCGCCATGGCGATGAGCAATGCCGCAGCGATACCGTGTGGGCAGGGAAGGCCGCCAACTGAGGCAGAGCCTTGCTTCTATTCCGGTGGGCGAAGTCCCGGCGATGTAAGCCACTCGTTCATATGAGCGGCTATTTCGGCCTGCCGGGCTTTTCGGATCATTTCGTCCCGCTCCGCGCCGGGTGGAAGCAATTTGGCTTCGGCTCGCAGGCGCTTCGCTTCTTCGGCAAGTCGTTTTTCAAGGGATTGGGTTTGTCTAAAACGATGACGCTCCATGACACATTCTCTCGTGCTTACGGGTCCTATTCCGCAGGGTTCAGCACTTCGATTTCTAATATGCAGTCATAGGGCGATCTGTTCCGGAGTGAACACAAAAACGATTTATCGCGCTGCAAAATGATTTGCTGGCCGCCAAAAAAGTTGCGGCCAGGCTTTGGGGGAAGCCTGGCCGCGCGCGAACCGGTCTGGGACGGGGAGGGGTGGGGATGTGACCGGGTCGCGTAACCTGTGAATTCCTCGTTCGTGTTCAGCGGTCGTGGGCGCTGGCGGTCGCGACCGCCGGCTTGGTGTCGCCGAGCGAGACCCAGACGTTCGGATCGCTCTGCGACTGGCGCTTGACGAAGCGGTATCCGGTCTCGGTCCAGGCGACGACGGCCTCGTTCTGGTTGTCGAGGATGAACTCGCCCTTGTCGGTCTTCACCGTCAGCACCGCGTGACCTTCGCCCTTCTTGTCGCGCACCACCGTGATCAGCAGTGCTTCGCGCGGCCAGCCGGCGTCGATCAGCATCTTGCGCTTCAAGAGCACATAATCCTCGCAGTCGCCGTAGCCGTCGGTCGGGAGCGACCACTTCTCGATCACGCCCCAATGCTCCATGTCGGTCATCGGCTTGATGGTCTCGTTGACCCAGCGATTGACCTTGACGAGGTCGCGCCAGGCGGCCTGCGTCAGAACGATGTCCCGTGGCTGCGTCGCTCCTCCGCGGCATTCGCTCGCGTTTTCGGCGCAGAATTCAACCCAGCCGATCGGCGCTCGCGTGGCGTCGCCGAGGCTCGCATAAAGCACCCGCTCGTCGCCGGCATGCGCCGACGCAGTCATCCCCATCAGGAAGGCGGCAACCGCCAACCCCTTTCCCTGTCCCCTGAGCTTGAGCATCGTGGCCCCCCGTTTTTCTTGTTGGGACCACGTTTCGCACAAAGCTTTTGCGCCGCTGCTAAGTGCGCCAAGTCGAATTGAAGCAAATGCAAGTAAAAACGGCGGCTTATTTGATTTATACTTGCGCTAAATTCGACTAAAATTCGAAACAACTGCAATTGATTCAAATTTTATGCATTAAGGCGAAAACGCCCGCCAATAGGGCGCTTGCGGCCGCCAAAGCGGCCGGCGTTAACCGCCGCCGGCGCGCCGCCAGATACGGCAAAGGCGGCATCCGGTGATCCGGATACCGCCTTGTCGGGGCAAATCGGGGAAGGAAGGGCGGCCGGCGCTTTACCGGGCGGTAACGCTCTCTTCGAGAGTTTCGGCGTGCTGCTCGTGCATGAACTCGATCGCGAAGCCCTCTTCGAGGTTTCGCACCACGCGCGCGGCGACCCTGCCGAGCAGCACCTGGGACTTCAGCGGCGGCCGGTTTTCCGCGGCGATCGCCGCCCCCGACAGCGAGAGGTCGATGATCCGGCAGGTCATCTTGCTGCCGTCCTCGAGGGTGAGCACGGCGATCGGGTTGCGTGGGATGATGCGGTCGTGGCGGCGGTCTTCCGGCAGGTTGAGGATATCGCGGTTGGCAAGCCAGGTCAGCTGGGCGGCGAGCTTGTCGCGCTTGCGCGCGGTGGCGCCGACCGTCATGGCAAAGCCGTTGTCGATGATGCGGGTGATTCTGCCCTCGACGCGGCCGATATGGTCGAGATAGGCGATGACGCGGTCGCCGACATTGCCGATGCCGGGCGCCAGCAGGGCCAGCCCGCCGGGCGACATATTGATGATTTGGCAGGGGAATTCGCGGCGGTCCGGCAGCATGTAGCGGCCGAGCAGATGCACCTTGACGCGCTGGAAGCGTCGCCGCTCTTCGGCGGCCGGTAAGGTTTTCTTTTGCGCCAACGCCATCGTGCCACCTGAGGACAGGCTTTTCGCCTTCGCGAAACCCTACGGCTGGCAGGGTTAACGGGTGGTTATCGGCGCCATGGGAAAGCTAACGTGCGCTTAAGCGACGCGGCGTCGCGCGATGGCGTTGAACAGCACGAGCAGCAGCGGGCAGAGCGCGAGCGCGATCGCGCCGAAATCGAAGGCGGCGGTGGTGCTGCCATAGGCGCCGCCGATCACGGGCCCGAGCATCATCGCCGCATAATAGAGCGTGTAGAACAGCCCCATGCCGACCGCTCGCGTCGCGGGCTGCAGCACGCGCGCCGGCAGGCTCATCATCGGCCCCGCCGGCTGGCCGCTGATCAGCCCAAGCGCGATCACCGATGGCAGCACTGCGCCGGTATGGGCGAACACGAGCATCAGGACGGCGAACAAGAGCGAGCCCCCGACTAGGACCGCCTGCGGGCGCTTCAGGCGGTCGGCGACGAACCCTCCGAGCGGCACACTGAGCACGACCAGCCACAGCACGAGGCTGATGGTCGATCCCGCTGACGCGATCGACCAGCCGCGCTCGACCAGCATGGTGGGCCCGAAGCTGAAGATCGTGGCGAAGCCGACATTCAACAGGCCCCACATCAGGCCGGCGACGGTGACGGCGGCCATCGCCTGGAGGTCGAGCTGGCCGCTCGCCGCGGCCACGGCCGCATGCGCCGCCGGCGGGCGATAGGTCGCCGCGAGTGCAAGGCCGAGCGCGAGCAGCGCGGCGACCACGAGATAGACCGCGTTCACGCCATAGGCGGTGCCGATCCAGGGCAGCGTCAACAGCGACAGCGCAACGCCGGCCGGCCAGGAGTTGACGAAGACCGCCATCGCTGTCGCGATCTCATGGCCCGCGAACCAGTCGGTGATCATCTTGGTGAGCTGCACGTTGAGCAGGACGCCGCCGGCGCCTGCGGTCAACCGCCCTGCGACCTGCCAGCTCCAGGACGCGGTCAGCGCCATCATCAGGCTGCCGATCAGCATCAGGGCGAGTGCGCCGAGCGTTGTGTGCCTGTCGCCCAGTCGCTGGCCGATGGCGCCGCCGGGCAGCGACAGCACCACCCCCGGCATGAAATAGAGGCCGATCAGCACGCCGATATCGGCAAGCCCGACGCCGAAATCGTGGCCGAGGAGCGGCGCGACCGCAGCGACGCTCTGGAACTGGAAGGCCATGGTGAGGCGGACGATGAACAGGATTGTCAGAACGCCCCAGCGGTTGTGCAACGCCTCATCCCCCTCGTATCGCTTGCGGGCGCGCAGCCTGAGCTGGCCGCCGTTTGAATGTCAACCGCGCTGCGGCAATTGGCATCGCTGCCGGCTTCACCTAGGCTTCGGGCTTCGCCGCCGCGTGTGACGGATCAAGAACGACGGGACAAGAGGGTGGGAAGACATTCGATGCGGTTTGGGCTCGCGCTCCTCGCCGCGCTGGCCTGCGCGACGCAGGGGCGCGCTGCCGAGATGCGGGTGACGCTGCTCGGCACGGGCACGCCGACGCCGCGGCTTTCGAGCTTCAGCGCTGCCACACTGGTCGAGGCCGGATCGGAACGACTGGTCTTCGACCTCGGCCGCGGCGCGACCATCCGCCTGTTCCAGAAGAAGATCCCGCTCGGCACGATCACGGCGCATTTCCTCACCCATCTGCACTCCGATCATGTCGTCGGGCTGCCCGACATGTGGCTGACCGGCTGGCTCGGCACGCCCTATGGATCGCGCAAATCGCCGATGGTGATCTATGGGCCGAAGGGCACGGTCGCGATGACGGAGAACCTCACGAAGGCCTTCTCGGAAGACATCCGCATCCGTATCGACGACGAGGATTATCCGCCCGAAGGCGTCGCCTTCGACGCCCATGATATCGAGCCCGGTCTCGTCTACGAGAGGAACGGCGTGAAGGTGACCGCGATCGAGGTCAATCATGGCGAGAAGATCAAGCCGGCGCTGGGCTACGTCGTCGAGTTCGACGGCAAGAAGGTCGTGCTGTCGGGCGACACCAAGCCGGATGCGCGGGTCGAGAAGGCGGCCGAGGGCGCCGATCTCCTGATCCACGAGGTCGCGGTGATCGACCCCGAGCTCGTCAAGACCTATCCGGCCTATCGCGCCATCGAGAACCATCACACCGCGCCCGAGGATGCAGGGCGGATCTTCGCCGAGGCGAAGCCGAAGCTCGCGGTCTATTCGCACATCGTGTTTGCAAGCCTGCCGCCGACGCAGGACGTGCCCGAGGACAGGCTGGTTGCGCGCACGCGGACCACCTATCAGGGGCCGCTCGTCGTCGGCCATGACCTGATGTCGTTCGTGATCGCCGACAAGGTTTTGGCGTTCGGTCCCGGCGGCGAAGCGCTGCAGCCGCTGACCGGGCGATAGCAGCGAGCAACGACAACACCACGACAAGAGACGGGGAAGCTCATGGACCAGATCAGGGTATGCACCCACGCCGGGCCCGGCGCCGAGCCTGTCATCCGCAGCGTGCCGTGGCCGAAAGTCGGGAAGAAGGCGGCGCTGATCAAGATCGGCGCCTGCGGCGTCTGCGGCACCGACCTGCATATCCTCAAGGGTCATTGGCCGAAGCCGCTGCCGTGGCCGTTCACGCTCGGCCACGAGCTCGGCGGCGTCATCGTCGAATGCGGAGCCGAATTCACCGAGGACTTCATGAGCAAGCCGCTTGGCGTGGGCTCGAAGGTGATGATCCCGCCCTTGATGCCCTGCGGACGCTGCTACTACTGCATCCACTATCCGCAGACCGCGAACAAGTGCCTGACGCCGGTCTATTACGGCCGCTATCTCGGCTTCGACAAGGCGCCGCATCTGTGGGGCGGCTGGGCCGAATACGTCTATGTCGATCTCGAGATGCTGCCGGGCACCAAGATCTACAAGCTGCCCGACGACATGCGGCTTCGACTGGGCGCGCTGTCCGAGCCCTTGACCTCCTGCATCCGCGCCTTCAACCGCGCGACGCGGGCCGGCGGCTTCACCTGGGGCGATACCGTGGTGATCCAGGGCTCCGGCCCGATCGGCATCCTTGCGGTTGCCGCCGCGCAGGAGATGGGGGCGTCCCGGGTGATCTGCGTCGGCGCGCCGCAACAGCCGCGGCTGGAGCTCGCGCGGAAATTCGGCGCGGCGGCGACGGTTGATATCGACGAGCTCAGGACGCCGCAGCAGCGCATTGCGCGGGTGCGCGACATCGTCGGCGGCTTTGGCGCCGATCTTGTGATGGATTGCTCGGGCCATCCGAGCGCAGGGCCTGAGGGCATCGAGATGCTGCGCGACGGCGGCACCTATGTCGAGATGGGCCAGTTCACCGATGCCGGCTCGATCGATACCTCCTGGCACCGCATCTGCACCAAGGACCTCAACGTGCTCGGCTCCTGGGGCTTTACCGGCAACGACCTGCCGCTCGGCGTCGACATGCTCTACCGCACGCGCGACAAATATCCGTGGCTCGACATGCAGACGATCTATCCATTCTCGGAAGAGGGGATCGCGCAGGCCGTAGCCGACGCCATGGCGATGAAGACGGTGAAGTCGACCATCGTGCCGTGGCCGGAGCTGGTGGAATAGAAGCGGCTCAGCCCTTGCCGGTGTGGCCCCAGGATGCGTCCCAGTCCTCGCCCGCGGCGTCGACGACGCGGCCGTCGGCCTCGAAGAACTTGTTGGGCACCTGGAAGATCGCGAGCATCAGCCCGCCTTCGGGGCACCAGGCGACGTGGCGGCTCTTCGCCTCGCGCCAGATGAACTCGCCGGCCTTGCAGGCGATGCCCTTGGCGGGGCCTTCCTTGTCGACGAGGGAGCCTTCGAGCACATAGGTCTGCTCGATATGAACGTGCTCATGGTCGGGCAGCACGGCGCCGGGCGCAAAGCGCATCAGGGCCGTCATCAGCCCGCTCTTACGGTCGAACAATAGTGTTTTCGCCTCGCAGCCGGGAAAGCGCGTCTTCTGCCACTCCATCTCGGCGGGACGAACGACGTGGGAATGCGTCTCGGCCGTTTGCTGGCCTTGCGGCGTCGCGGCATCCATCTGGGCCTCCCTGGCTATGATCCTTTGTCGCGATCATAGCAGCGTGTCGCGCGCGCGTCAGCGGCTTGCGTCTCCGAAGCGAGGTCCGGGCCAGCCTGCATCATGCCGTCTTGCTGGCGGCACGTGAGGAGCTTGCAGCCGACAAGCCACCCGATTGCCGAATGACCAGATCGGAAAGCGGGTGGTTGGCGTGGGCGCTCGCGATCTACTCCTCGCATCGAAGCCGCTGCCTTTGCTGAAGCGGCAACGAGCGAATGGAGATGACTGATGTCACAGGACAACAAGAATATCGTAGCGCGATGGTTCAAGGAGTTCTGGGGAAACCCGTGGAATCCGCAGATTGTAAATGAACTCGCCGCACCTGACATCGTGCTGCACTATCCGATGCATGAGCCGAAGAGAGGGCGCGCCGCGGTCACGGAATTCATGGTCGAATTCCGCGACGCCTTTCCCGATCTTGATTTCCGGGGTGTCGGCGATCTCATCGCGGAGGGCGACTACGTCGTGGGGCGATGGGAGGGCGGCGGCACTCACACCGGCCCGGCCTTCAGCGATTTCCGCATGGGCTCGATCCCGGCAGCCTCCGGCCGCAAGATGAAGTTCGCCGGCACAACGGTGCTTCGCCTGGAGCGCGGATGCATCGCCGAGGAGCTGGGACAGGAAGACGCGTTGAGCGCGATGCTTCAGCTCGGCCTTATTCGCACGCCCGAACTGGTTGGACGCTATGCCGGGTGATCCCAAAACGCTGCGGTGAAGGGTCGGGGGATGCGCGACGCGGCTGTCGAGCCGCTAGTGTCCCGATTCCGAAGTTCGCATCATTCTGCGGGCCCCTCATTTGCGAACTTCGTAATCGAAGGACACTAGCAACTTATTGACCTAGTGTGGCTTTGGTTCGGAAGTCCGCATGACGAACGCGCGGCAATAATGATGCGGACTTCTGAACCGCCACACTAGCGCAACCCCTCATAGACCATGAAGCCGCGGGCGATCGCGAGCTTGCGGATCACGCGGGGCACGAAGGTCTCCGGCGGATGCAGATAGCGCCAGGAGGTCAGCGTGAGATCGCGGATCGGTGCCGGCGCGCTGTCGAACGGCGCGAGCAGTCCGGTCAGGCTCACCGGCGAATGGGCGCGGGCGACAAACGGCAGCAGCAGCAGCTCGAGATGCGCCGGTGAGCCGTCCGCAGTGAGGGCAGTGACGCCGGCGACTGCCGGCAGCACGTCCTCGACCACGCCGCCGACGAGGTCCTCGACGTCGCGGCAGCTTTCCCCGGCGAAAAGCCCGGCAAAGCCTTCATTCTTCAGGTCGCGGCCGAGCAGGGCGGAAACCCGCGTGCCGGCAACGCGGAATGGAAAACCGGCCTGCGTGTCGTAGGCCAGCACGAAGATGTCGCCGAGCAGCTCGCGCAGCGCGGCTGGCTCGATATCGGCGCGGTCGGGGGCGCGCGCGGTGCCGCGCTTGCGGTCCCAATAGCCGAAGAACTCCTGGTTGGACGGATGTTTCATCGGCCAGAACCCACGCCCCGCATGCCCGGTTGAGACAGTTGTGTCCCGCTTTTGCGCATGCCCGTTTCCCTTTCCTGTTGTGCAGGAGGGGCTGTGCAGCGTCCATGCCGAAGCGGCTTTCGGCGCGCGCTGGCCACGTCTTTGCGTCGTTAAGGTTAAGTTAACTATGGGCTTGGCGCGCCATGCGACCCTGCTAGGGTCGGCTCACCGAATTCCTCGCACGGTGAACACGCCGGCGAGGTGGTACACGGCGGTCAAACGGAGATCGGCGTTCGCGCGGGGAGGGGTGGGGTTGCACCTCGCGCGAAACGCCGAACGAGCAAGGGAGGGCTTTCTCAGAGCCCTCCCTTTTTGTTTTTGGCGTCTCGTGCCGCAGCGCATCCGGGACCGGGAAGCTTGCCGCACCGCGTCCGGAACACGCAAAGCGTGCAGGACACGGGAGATTGTCCCATTGTGCACTTGCACAGGCGAGGCAAAGCCGCCTATCAGGGCTTATCGCCCGCTCAAGCCGCCGCTCATGGAATACGCTCCCGAATCACCGCCGCCCGGATCAGAAGTTCCCGCCGAGCGCGTGCGCGAGCCGATCCTGACGCTGCCGCCGGCGCTGACGGCCTATGTGGTCCTGATCGCGCTGATCCACCTGCGGGTGCTGCTGTCCCCGGAATGGGAGAACTGGACCATCGACGTCTTCGGCTTCATCCCGAAGCGCTATGATCCGACGCTGCTCGATTACACCTTTCCCGGCGGCGCGGGTGCCAAGGCCTGGACCTTCGTCACCTATTCGCTGCTGCACGCCAATCTCACCCACATCGTGTTCAACGTGCTGTGGCTGTTGCCGTTCGGCAGCGCGCTGGCGCGCCGTTTCGGCGCCGTCAGGTTCTTCGTCTTCATGGCGGTGACGGCTGCGGCGGGCGCGCTGGCCCATCTCATCACCCACGAGCATGCGGTGGCGCCGATGATCGGGGCCTCGGCCTCGGTCTCGGGCACGATGGCGGCCGCCATGCGTTTCGCGTTCGTGCAGGGCAGCTTCCTGTCCTTCGGCCGGGGCGATGCCGACACGGCGGCCAGGGTGCCGGCGCTGTCGCTGTCGCAGGCGCTGCGCAACCGCCGCGTGCTGTCCTTTCTCGCGATCTGGTTCGGCGTCAACATCGTGTTCGGCGTCTGGTCGCTCGAACTCGGGATGGACGGCGCGAGCGTCGCCTGGCAGGCGCATATCGGCGGCTTCTTCGCCGGCCTGCTGCTGTTCTCGTTGTTCGATCCGGTGCCGCGCGCGCCGGCCGACGCAGTCGAAGCGCCGCCGCCTGGCACACCAGATCAGGTGTGATGCAGGCGCTTGCGGCGCCGCCCGATTTCATCCATCATCGAACTCAGCACGATGCAAGAGACAGGCTGGCTGACCAGCCGAATAAAGCTGCGCCCGCCAGCGGCGCCTGAAACGAAACCGGCGCGAAACTGTTGATGCTGACCCGGCAACGATCGGGTCGAGCCTGCTCGGGTGGGCGCGCGAACGGATTCAGGGAGGCGACAATGACGGTGCGTGCAATTCTTGATTCCAAGGGTCATCAGGTTCTGAATGTCGGGCCGGACGATAAGCTCGCCGCGGCCATCAAGATTCTCGGCGAGAAGAGGATCGGCGCCGTGGTGGTGATGAAGGAGGGCCGGATCGACGGCATCCTCTCCGAGCGCGACATCGTGCGCGTCCTGAGCGAACGCGGTGCCGGCGTGCTCGAAGAGCCCGTCAGCGCGGTGATGACGCGCAAGGTCGTGAGTTGCCGGGAAAAGGATACCGTCGCGGGCATCATGGAAATGATGACGCTCGGCAAGTTCCGTCATCTGCCGGTGGTGGAGGACGGACGGGTGGTCGGGCTGATCTCGATCGGCGATATCGTCAAGCACCGCGTCCAGGAATATGAGCGCGAGCAGGAAGCGCTGCGCGAATATATCAAGACCGCCTGACCTCGTCCTTCTTCACCTTGTCGGCGCCATCGGCCGGCGGCGCCAGGATGCCGATGGCCTCCTGGATCGATTCCATAGCGCGCTCGGCGGCGCGCGCGCCATGCGCGATCACTTCGTCGGCGCGGTGGAAGTCGAACCAGCCGATCTCGCCGACGCGCGGCGAGATCAGATAGTCCGGCGGATCACCGGCGAGCCGCGCGCGGGTGATGCGGTCCTGCATAATGTTGAAGGCGTCGACCATGACGGTGGAGATGCCGGGCCGTCCGCCACCGCCGAAGAACTCGCGCTTCACCGTGCGTTCGGCGGAGAAGAACCGGCCGAGCCCGCGCTTGGGCGGGGAGGGGTCCATCACCTCGGAGGCGGCTGCGACCGCGGCGTCGCCGGTCGCCCCGTACGAATAGATCGTGGTGGAGTGGGCAAACACATCGCTCGAGACGTTGGCTGCGATCACGATCTCGGCGCCCATGGCGCGCGCCGCCGACACCGGCACCGGATTGACCAGCGCGCCGTCGACCAGCCAGCGGTCGCCGACCATGACCGGCGAGAAGATGCCGGGCAGCGCGTAGGAAGCGCGCATCGCATCGACGATGCGGCCGTGGGTCAGCCAGATCTCGTGGCCGGTGCGCACTTCGGTCGCAACCGTGGCGAATTTCACCGGCAGATCCTCGATCAGGCTGTCGCCCATCGCCGACTCCAGTTCGGCGGCGAGCTTGGTGCCGCCGATCAGCCCGGAGCCGTTGAGGCGGATGTCGAGATAGCCCAGCACATTGCGCGGCTGCAGGCCGCGCGCCCAGCTCTCCAGCCGGTCGAGATGGCCGGTCGCATAGGCGCCGCCCACCACCGCGCCGATCGAGGTGCCGACCACGACATTCGGCATGATGCCGTGGGCGACCAGCGTGCGGACGATCCCGATATGGGCGAAGCCGCGCGCCGCGCCGCCGCCGAGCGCAAGCCCGATCACCGGCCGGCGAATGCTGCCGAGGCCGACCTTGTCGCCGCCGCGTCCGTTCTGGCTTCGTCCGATCAAATTGTCGAGCATCGTAATCTCACCGAAATTTCTGGATCTTCCCAGAAGCGAGAAAATCCTCCGCGCCAACGGCTTAGGCGCATTCCCGCAAGCCTCAGATTATGCGCGGAGGCCGCGCTGCGCCACCGCGTCCAACAGGCATGGTTTATGCCATTTTGGCCGGGCTTGGAGAGGCGTGGGTAGGCGTGCATTGTGACCGCGGCGGGGCCATCGCCGACCTCCACGGCATGACCCCAGTTCCAAAACCCGGTGTTCACCGGGCCGCTGAGGCTTGAATTTGCCGCGTTTTCGGTGAAAAGCATGACGATGAGATCAGGGGGTGACGGCATCAACCGATTCCGCCGCGCAGGCGCGCCATGGCTTGCGCTGGCTTCCGTGCTGCTCCTTGCTCCCGTCAGCGCGGCGCAGGCGCAGCTGTTCAGCGACCGCCCGCCGCCGATACCTCCGGCCGCCGTGCCCGATCCGCCGTCGGGGCCAGCGCTCAATCTCGCTCCGCCCACGGGACCCGCGTCCAACCTGCCGCCGCCGCTGACCCAGTCGCCGCTGCCGTCACCAGCGGCGCCGGCGATGGTGAGCGTGCCGCCGCAGCCGACGACGCCGCCGGGTGCGGCACCCGGACAGGCGGTGCTGTCGCTGTCGGCGCGCTACGGCAAGGACCTGCCGGCGATCAATGCCGGGCTGGTGTGGCGCATCTTCCCCGACCGTCCCGACGACAACGGCACGTTCAAGCTGATCCGCGAGGACCGCAGCGCCAATCCCAATGTCGTGCTGCCGCCCGGCAACTACGTGGTCCATGTCGCGCTTGGCCTCGTCAGCACCGTGCGCGCGGTGAGCCTGAAGGCCGAGACCGACCGCGAGTCCTTCATCCTGCCGGCGGGAGGCCTGCGCATCGAGGGCCGCGTCGGCACCAGCAAGATTCCGCAGAACCAGATTTCGTTCGCGATCTACAAGGGCAGCCAGTTCGAGACCGCCGAGCGCGCCTCGCTGGTACCGAACGTCGCCGCCGGCGACGTCGTGTTGCTGCCGGAAGGCACCTATTACATCATCTCCAATTACGGCGACGCCAATTCCGTGGTGCGTTCCGACATCCGCGTGCAGGCGAGCAAGCTGACCGACGTCACCATCACCCATCGCGCCGCTGTCATCACGCTGAAGCTGGTCAGCGATCGGGGCGGCGAGGCGCTCGCCAACACCGCCTGGTCGGTGATCACGCCCGGCGGCGACGTGATCAAGGAATCGATCGGCGCCTTCCCGAAGGTCGTGCTGTCGGAAGGCGAATATCGCGCCATCGCCAAGAACGAAGGCAAGGTGTTCGAGCGGCCGTTCAACGTCGTCAACGGCGTCGACGGCGAAGTCGAGGTGATCGCGCGCTGAGGGCTCTCGCGCGCCGCGCGCCGGCTGTCATAGTCTCTAACGGCCACTAACCATCGCGTGACTTAAAACTGTCATAATCGGCCATGGGCCGGGCGAAGCTTGCTTTTTTTACATCGCATTAAGCGGCGGCGCATTGGATGCCGCGTGAGGGGCAGAAAGCTCGCGTGGGGACGTCATGGTTGCTGCCAGCAGCAAATCGCCGGGAAAGCTCAACACCGAAATGTTCGAAGACGTGCCAGTGCTGCGCCGGAAATGGCAGGCGGCGCTCAAGCCCGGCGAGACGCTTCCGCGCTACGAGGACGTGATGCTGGGCAGCCTCGGCAAGCTCGCCGACCACATCCTGTTGCTCAAGAACGCCGACGCCGGCTTCGAGGTGACGCGCACCGGCCGCTATGTCCAGAAATGGCTCGATGACGAGCGCTGGGACGTGCCGTTGTGCGCCTTGCCGCCGGACTGCGCGACCGCGCTCGGCGAAGCGGCGGGCAACGCGCTCGCCAACGGCCGTCCCTACCTCGCCGCCGCCCACTGCGTGCGCGACGGCATGGTGCGCACCTATGACGTGCTGGCGCTGCCGACCTGGTCGCGCTGGGGCGGCACGCTGATCGGCACCTATGTCAACGAGCGCGCCGGCCAGTACAATTTGCTCGATGCGATCTTCTCGACCACCGAGGACGGCGTGCTGTCTCTCGCGGCGATCCGCAGCGCTGAAGGAAGCATTGCCGATTTCCAGATCGTGCATCTCAACCAGGGCGCGGCGCGGCTGCTCAGGCGCCCGTCGAGCGAACTACTGTGGCGTCGCCTGAGCGAGGGCGGCAATCTCCTGTCGCTGACGGTGTCCGACGTCACGCCGATCAAGCGGCGCGAGGAATCGTTCCGCCTGCTGTTCGACAACAACCCGATGCCGATGTGGGTGTTCGACACCGAAACCACCGGCTTCCTCGGCGTCAACGACGCCGCCGTCCAGCACTATGGCTACAGCCGCGCGCAATTCCTGTCGATGAAGCTGCGCGAGATCTGGCCGCAGGACGAATGGGCCTCGCACAGCCGCGCGCTCAAGGAGATCGGCGAGGCCTACCATTCCAGCCGCACCTGGCGGCACCTGAAGGCCGATGGCAGCGAGATCGAGGTCCTGACCTTCGGACGGCGCGTCGGCTTCGAGGGCCGCGACGGCTATTTGGTCGCGGTCGCCGACATCACCGAGCGGCGCCGCGCCGAGGCGCGCATCGCCTACATGGCGCATCACGACGGCCTGACCAATCTGCCGAACCGCGAATTTTTCCAGGAACGGCTGCGCGAGGCGCTGGCGGACCCGAAGGCCGGACGCGTCGCCGTGCTCTGCATCGACCTCGACCTGTTCAAGAACGTCAATGATTCCTTCGGCCACCCGATAGGCGACCGTCTCCTGAAACTGGTGGCCGAGCGGCTGCGCGGCGAGATCCGCGGCAGCAACCTTGCCGCGCGGCTCGGCGGCGACGAGTTCGCGGTCATCATCGCCGCGGGCGCCTCGCCCAACGAGGCGAGCGCCGGTGCGGTGCGGCTGATCAAGCTGTTGAGCGCGCCCTACGACATCGACGGCATGGAAGTGGTGATCGGCGCCTCGATCGGGGTCGCGCTGTCGCCCGGCGACGGCGCGAGCGGCGAGGAACTGATGCGCAACGCCGACATGGCGCTGTACCGCGCCAAGGAAGAGGGCGGCGGCATACACCACTTCTTCGAGAAGGAGATGGACCTCCAGGCGCAGCGGCGCCGCGACATGGAACTCGACCTGCGCCGCGCGCTCGCCAATGGCGAGTTCGAGCTGCATTACCAGCCGCTGGTCGATATCTCCGCCGACCGCATCTCGGGCTTCGAGTCGCTGTTGCGCTGGCGGCATCCGGACAAGGGCATGATCTCGCCCGCCGAGTTCATCCCGGTCGCCGAGGACATCGGGCTGATCGCCCCGCTCGGCGAATGGGTGCTGCGGGAAGCCTGCAACGAGGCGGTGAAATGGCCCGACGACGTCAAGGTCGCGGTCAACCTGTCGCCGGTGCAGTTCCGCGGCCGCAACCTGGTGCAGGTGGTGATCTCGGCGCTGGCGCAGTCCGGGCTGTCGCCGAAGCGGCTCGAGCTTGAAATCACCGAGTCGATCTTCCTCGCCGACAGCGAGGCCAACCTCGCGATCCTGCATCAGCTCCGCGAGCTCGGCGTGCGGATTTCGATGGATGATTTCGGCACCGGCTATTCCAGCCTGAGCTATATCCGCAGCTTCCCGTTCGACAAGATCAAGATCGACCGCTCCTTCGTGAAGGATCTTTCGCAGCGGCCGGATTGCGTGGCGATCGTGCGGGCGATCTCCGGGCTTGGCCGCAGCCTCAACATCACCACCACAGCGGAAGGGGTGGAGACGATCGATCAGTTCGACTGGCTACGCGCCGAAGGCTGCAACGAGGTGCAGGGCTTCCTGTTCAGCGCGGCGCGGCCGGCGCAGGAGATCGCGGAGCTATTGGCCCGCTTCGGCCACCGTGCCTCGAAGGCGGCGTGAGCTAGAACCGCGTGACGATATCCGACAGGTTCGGCCGCGGGCGGTCCTCGTTCGGCTTCGTGGTCTTGCCGATGTGAATGAAGCCGGCGAGCTTCTCGTCGCCCTTGAGCCCAAGGCCTTCGAGCACGTCGCGGTCGAAGGCGAACCAGCCGGTCAGCCAGCAGGCTCCGTAGCCGAGCGCGGTGGCAGCCGTGACGATGTTCATCGCGCTCGCGCCGGCCGACAATTCCTGCTCCCACGGCGGCACCTTGGGATGCGGCCTGGTGGAGCTCACCACGCCGATCACCAGCGGCGCGTCGGTAAGCCGCTTCTTCTCGACCTCGATCTCGGCTGCGGTCGCCTGCGGATTCTTGCGGGCGAACACGGCAGCGATGACGTCGCCGGCGCGCTCGCGCGCCTCGCCCTCGAAGATGATGAAGCGCCAGGGCGCGAGCTTGCCGTGATCGGGCACGCGCGCGCCGATGGTGAGGATGGTCTCGAGCTCGGCCGCCGACGGACCGGGGCCGGTCATCTCGCGCGGCTTGGCCGAGCGGCGGGTCTTCAACAGTTCAAGGGCGTCGGGCACGTCGGTTCTTTCTCGTCGTTTGATCTGCCAACCAGATAGGAAGGAGGAGCGCGAAGCGAAAGCGACTTTAGATCGATTATGAAGCCGATCCGGTCGCCTGCTTCGCCCGCGCGATATCCGGCGGCGTCGCCTCCTCGACGAGGGCCGCGATCGCCTCGGTCGTCGGCATCACCTTCTGGCCCTCGCTGCCGAGCCGGCGGACCGAGACCGAATGGCTTTCCGCTTCCTTCTTGCCGACCACGAGCAATGCCGGGATCTTCGCCAGCGAATGCTCGCGGACCTTGTAGTTGATCTTCTCGTTGCGCAGGTCGATCTCCGCCCGCAGGCCGGCGCGCCGCACCTCGGCCAGAACCTGCTTGGCGTATTCGTCGGCTTCCGAGGTGATGGTGGTGACCACGACCTGCGTCGGTGCCAGCCACAGCGGGAAATTGCCGGCGAAGTGCTCGATCAGGATTCCGATGAAGCGCTCCATCGAGCCGCAGATCGCGCGATGCACCATGACTGGCGGCTTCTTGGCGCCGTCATGGTCGATGTAGAACGCGCCGAAGCGTTCCGGCAGGTTGAAATCGACCTGCGTGGTGCCGCACTGCCAGTCGCGGCCGATGGCGTCGCGCAGCACATATTCGAACTTCGGCCCGTAGAAGGCGCCTTCGCCGGGGTTGATCTGCGTCTTGATGTTGTTGTTCTGCGCCTGGATCTCATGCAAGACGGTCGCCATTACGCGCTCGGCATGATCCCACATCGCGTCGGTACCGACGCGCTTGTCGGGACGGGTCGAAAGCTTGACCGTGAGATCGCCCTCAAAACCGAAATCCTTGTACACGGACAGGATCAGGTCGTTGATCTTCAGGCACTCGTCGGCGAGCTGCTCCTCGGTGCAGAAGATGTGCGCGTCGTCCTGGGTGAAGCCGCGCACCCGCATCAAGCCGTGCATGGCGCCGGAAGGCTCGTAGCGGTGCACGACGCCGAACTCGGCAAGCCTCAAGGGCAGGTCGCGGTAGCTCTTCAGGCCGTGCTTGAAGATCTGCACATGGCCCGGGCAGTTCATCGGCTTGAGCGCAAACCAGCGCTTGTCCTCGGCTTCGTCGCCGGCCGACTGTGCCGCGAACATGTTCTCGCGATACCAGTCCCAGTGGCCCGAGGTCTCCCACAACACCTTGTCGAGGATCTGCGGCGCGTTGACCTCGTTGTACTCGCCGGCAAGGCGCCGCCGCATATAGGCGATGACCTCCTGGAAGATGGTCCAGCCCTTGGGGTGCCAGAACACCACGCCCGGGCCTTCCTCCTGGAAGTGGAACAGGTCGAGCTCGCGGCCAAGCTTGCGGTGGTCGCGCTTCTCGGCTTCCTCGATCTGCCTCAGATACGCGTCGAGCTCTTCCTGCTTTGCGAACGCCGTGCCGTAGATGCGGGTCAGCATCGGGTTGTTGGAATCGCCACGCCAGTAGGCGCCAGCGACCTTCATCAGCCTGAAGGCGTTTCCGATCTTGCCGGTCGAGGTCATGTGCGGGCCGCGGCAGAGATCGAACCAGTCGCCCTGGAAGTAGATCTTGATCGGCTCGCTGCCGGGAATGGCGTCGACCAGCTCGACCTTGAAGGCCTCGCCCTTGTCGCGGAACACCTGCTTGGTCTTCTCGCGATCCCAGACCTCCTTGGTGAAAGGTTTGTCGCGCGCGATGATCTCGCGCATCTTCTTCTCGATCGCGGCGAAGTCTTCCGGGGTGAACGGCTCGTTGCGGAAGAAGTCGTAATAGAAGCCGTTCTCGATCACGGGGCCGATCGTGACCTGGGTGCCCGGCCACAGCGACTGCACGGCCTCCGCCAGCACATGGGCGGCGTCATGCCGGATCAGCTCCAGCGCGCGCGGGTCATCGCGCGAGATTAGCTCGATTTTGGCGTCCTGCTCGATCGGATCGTTGAGGTCGGCAAGATCGCCGTCGAGCGCCATGGCGACGGTGCGCTTGGCAAGCGAGGGCGAGATGCCCTTGGCGATCTCGAGGCCGGTGGTGCTTTTCGGGAATTCGCGGCTGGCGCCGTCGGGGAAGGTGAGGGTGACTTTCAGCGGCGGGGTTGCGGGCTTCAGATTGCTGAGGCTGTACTGGAATCCGGATTCGGACTTGTGATCGTCGGACATGGCTTCTCCTCAAGGCTCACTCCTGCGAACGAGCGCAGGTAAGCGGGAAACAGCGATATAGCAGGCGATTCGGGCGATGCAATCGGGCAACAGCAAGAAAATCGGCCTGTCAGCCTTGCTGCGGCGAGCGGTCCGGCCAGACCGCGGCGCCTGCGGGTTTTCGCCGGCGTCGATGCGCTACCGGACGTTGCGACCATGCCGTTCGTCGTCTAACCTCACGAGGCCATTTTCCTTCCGCGTCGCGTGGTTCCGTCGGCCTCATGTTTGTCCGTCTTCTGCTTCTGGTGGCCTCGCTGTCGATCCCCGGCGCATCGCGCGCGGAAGAGACGACGGCCGAGAAAGCCGGATTTGCCCCGAAGTTCACGATCTACCTCGCCAAGGGGGCGGCCAACGCCTGTGGCGTCAACTGTGATCGCTGGATCGCCGTGGAGGGCGAGGTGGATCGTGACGCGGCTGCGCGCATCCGCCGCTTTCTGGCCGGCGTCAAGGACACGCAGCGCCCGATCTACTTTCACTCACCCGGCGGAAACGTGGAGCAGTCCTACGTCATCGGGCGGTTGCTGCGCAGCCGCAAGGCGATCGCCCGGGTTGGCCGAACGATTGCGACCGCATGCGCCGCCGGCACGCAGGTCGATGCGGCGTGCCTGAAGATCAAGAACGCGGGCGGCGAGCTTGAGGCCGAACTCTCCACGCGCGGCGCGATGTGCAATTCGGCCTGCGGCTATCTGTTCCTTGGCGCGGCGACCCGTGAGGTGGCGCCCGATGCGGCGATGGGGGTGCATAACTCCAGGCTGGTGTTCGTCGTCCGCGGCCATCCGCCTGCGCAGGCGCTTGCTGACTACAGGCAGCGCCAGATGTTGACCGCCGATCGCGAGCGCGCCGCCTTCCTTGCCGCAATGGGGATCAACCGCGAGCTCAACGATCTGATCAGGACGGTCAAATTCGAAACCATGCACCTGCTGACGCGGCCGGAACTCTATCGTTTCGGAATCGACACGCGGCCATTGCCTGAGACGATGTGGACGCTGGAGAAGGCGGCTCGGCCCTACATCCACAAGACTGCGCTGGAGCGACGCGACAATGGCGCTTCGTTCCGGATGTTGGAGTGGCGCCTGTTCTGCGAGAACAAGGATCGCGCGCGACTGATGTTCGTGCGGGAGTTCGACGAGGGAGCCGCCGGCAAGAGCACGGTGGTGATGATGGCGGGCGCCGACAGGTTTGTGGCGTTCGGCAGATATCCGGCGCGGGTCGGCAAATACGAGGTCTGGAGCGACACGCTCGCGTCTGCCGCCGTCAAGGCGGTATCGGCGATGCCGCATCTGCAGGTCGGCGAGAGCATGTCGACATCGGACGGCAAGGCAGGCCTTGCAACATTCGACATCGACACCACCGGGCTGGAACCGGCATGGACGCAGCTTTTGGCGTCGTGTCCGGTCGCGACGACCAGCCCCCGTCCGATGGGGCCGCTCCCGAGCGTGAGCGCTGCGCCCGCGCCGTGACCGCGTTGGCCTCACCGATTATCAGGTGAAGCGACGCGCGAGCGTTTCGAAACACCGTCGCGCTCTTGTCATGCCACGCATGAGAAGGTTTCATGCAAATGCATGGAAAGATCTGCTATGGTCGGAAAGTGACTCGCCGTTTCGCTCCCACCTCCCTCATGCTCGGCAATATCGTCACCGGCTGCTCGGTACTGGCGCCGGCCGGCATGCTGCATGAATTGTCGGAAGGCCTCTCCGTCAGCGTCCGCACCGCCGGGCTCTTGATCACCTTCGGCGCGATCATGCTCTGCATCGGCTCGCCGCTGACGGCCTGGCTCACCAGCCGGATCGAGCGGCGCACGCTGCTCGCGGCGACGCTCGGCGTGCTTGCCTTCGCCAACGTCGCCTCCGCCTTCGCGCCCGACTACACGAGCCTGCTGATCATCCGCATGGTGATGCTGTTCGTCGGCGCGCTCTATACGCCGCAGGCGGCGGGCACCGGCGCGCTGATCGTGCCCGTCGAAAGGCGCGGCAGCGCCATCGCCTATATCTTCCTCGGCTGGTCGCTCGCGGCCGCCGTCGGCCTGCCGCTGATCACCATCATCGCCAGCCGCCATGGCTGGCGGGTGGTCTATGGCGAGGTCGGCACGGCCGGCCTGATCGCCTGCGCGCTCTTGCTGTGGCGGCTGCCGCGCGGCCTGAAGGGCGCGCCGGTCGATCTGAAGACCTGGGTCGATCTCGGCCGCAACCGCCTGATCGTGGTGCTGCTCGCGATCACGACGCTGCAGATGAGCGGGCAGTTCGTGGTGTTCACCTTCATGGGGCCGCTGCTGACAAAGCTCACCGGCGCCGGGTCCGATGCCATCGGCCTCGTGTTCGCGCTCTATGGCGTCTTCGGCTTTGTCGGCATCATGATCGCAACGCGCATCGTCGACAGCTGGGGCGCCTGGCGCACGTCGGTGCTTTTCACCGCGCTGCTGCTCGCCGGCGTCTCCGGCTGGGCCCTGAGTGCCGGCGTCTATCCGCTGATGGCGGGCTCGGTCGCGATCTGGGGCCTGGGCTTTGCGTCGGCGAATTCGATGCAGCAGGTCCGGCTCGTCACCGCCGCGCCGCCCCTCGCACCGGCGTCCGTCGCGCTCAACACCTCGGTGCTCTATGTCGGCCAGGCCACCGGCTCGGCGATCGGCGGTCTGCTTTACGCGCGCGACCTGTTCCACAGCGTCGGCTTCGTCGGGATGACCCTGATGGCGCTGGCGCTCCTGGTCGTGGTCCTGACCCGGCCAAGGCGGGCCGGGGCCGCCGCGGCATAGGCCGGTGGGGTCCGGCTTTTTCCGGCCTACAGGCGCTTGGCAAGGCAAGCGGGTCGGGGATAAAAGGCCGCATCGAAAGGCGAGCCGGTCCGACCTTGATCCCGGGCGCGGCCGCCCCACCGACGACAACGAGGGTGACGGGCCATGAGAATAGTGCTGGCGTTCCTGACGGTTCTCTATGCGGCGACTGCCTTCGCGCAGGACAAGCCGCCACCGACCGTCGGGGGCAAGCCGCTGGTGCAGGTCAAGTCGCGCGGCGCGCCGGAGAAGCCGGGCAAGGGCCAGTCGGTCGCGGTCCGGCTGCAGGCCTGCCTCGACATCGACGACCAGACCAAGGAGCGGCTGAACTGCTACGATGCGGTCGTGCCGCCGAAGCCCAATCCAAAGGCGCCTGCCGCCAAGGGTGTGATGGATTGCCGCTTCACCAAGGAAGAAGACGAGCGGCTGAGCTGCTTCAACGGCTTTGTCGAGAGCATGCCGAAGCTGCCGAAGAGCTGATGCGCTGGCCGCTAGAGCATGGGCTCTGATGGATTCAGAACCGATGCTCTCGATTCTTGTTTTGACGCGTTTTCTTCACGCGAACCGGTCGTCGCCCCGGATCAAGTCCGGGGCAGGCCGTCGCTCGAAAACGCTCTGGGCGCGGCGAGCTGATCCGCTATCGGTTGGCTGAGGGCCCACTGGCGGCGATCCGCATCGCCGGTGTCGCCGCCATCTTCACCAGCACTTCCTTGACCGGGTTGCGCGTCCAGGCCTGCGTGACGTAGTCGCGATGGGTGATGCCTTCGCCGGTCTCGACGAACACGGCGCCGCCGGGCTTCAACGGCGCACCCATGTCCTCAGAGACGCCGACGCCCTTCTCGCGCAGCATGCCCATCAGCTCGCGGGTCCGCCGCGCGGTGTAGTGGGTGTAGGAGGCAACGAAGAAGCCGTTGCGGTGATGCTCCATCCATGAGGCGAACTTGTCGAGCTCGCCATAGACGGCATCGAGCAGGAACACGCCGCGCACCCGGTCCGGGATGCCGCCGACGTCCAGGCTCCAGGCCGTCGGCAGGAAGCCGCCGCTGTAGCCGACGATGATGATCGGCATGTTGGCGAACGCCTTGGCGGAGTTTGGATCGCCATAGAGGCGGGCGAGGTGGCTCGCCGATTCATCCATGAAGCGCTTGAAGCCGCCGGGTTGCCAGAACTTGCCGGCGCTGGAGTCGGCGGCATCCACCGCCAGTTGCGGCGCGAGCAGCACCGCGTTGACGCCGGATTCCGAGATCTGCTGCGGCACCAGTTGCCGGTCGCGCACGTCGCGCTCCAGCGTCGCGCCGTTGCCGTGGAAGAACACCACGATTACGCCGGGCCGCCGCACGTCGAAATGCTCGGGCACATGCAGCAGCACGCGGCTGTCGTTATAGGTCTCGTCCTGCCAGTAGACGCGGCCGCTATAGCTGCGATGGCCGCGGCGGTCGCCCTTGGAGATGTTGAGGAACGGCGAGTCGGAGGCGGGGTTGTTGCCGAAATAGGGGAAGGCGGAGGTCTTCATGCTGACCAGCGTGGTCAGGTCTTCCTTCGCCGTCGGGCGCTGATAGGGAATCTGCGGCCCGAGCGAGGCCACGCGGTAGGGCGCGGGCTCGCTGGCTGCGGTGCGCTTGGGCGCGAAGTCTGCGAGCTGGCGCTGCGCGAGGCTTTCGCCTGACGACGGGAAGCGGTCACGGAATTGCGGCGCCGGGAAGCGGTCCTCGAAGCTGTCGCCGCTCGTCACCTGCGCATTGGCGGCGAGCGCTGACGGTGCCGGTGCGCGGCCGCATTGCGCGAGCGTCAGGGTGAGCGGCAGGCCGATGCAGGCGATCGCGAAATTCCGCCAGCGCAAGGCGCGCATCATTGCGGCCGGCGATTGCGCCGGGCCCACGCGCCCATGCATTCGGGATTTCGGATCCGCTCCGACCATCCACCCCCCAATTCCACCGGCAACGCGTCAGTCTGGCGCGCGGGTGTGTAGGTGACGTTAAGCTTCCGGAAAAACTCCCCACATCCGGAAGGCTTTAGCAGAACATTCAATCGTGTCGCGATTGTGGGACCGGCGAAGCGATTTCGCAATGCCGTAGCAGTCCGGCCGCAATATTGCCGGCAATCGAGGTATAAAAATACCTTATTCGCGATGGCAGTTCGACCGCCACTAACGCTCCTTGAAGTCGGCTTTTTCCGCCTGCACCATCGCGTTTGGGGGAACGGACCCGGCATGGCGACATCAGAGGCGGAAAGCGGGGTGTGGCCGGGCCAGCTTCCTGGAAGGGCGGCCAGGGTTTCCCTTGTCGTCGCGACCGCGATCGTGGTGGCCGACATGGTGGGGGTGGGGGTCTTCACCAGCCTCGGCTTCCAGGTGAAGGACATTCCGTCCGGCTTTTCCATCCTGCTGCTGTGGATGGTCGGCGGCCTGGTCGCGCTGTGCGGGGTGTTTTCCTACAGCGAGCTCGGCGCGATGTTTCCGCGCTCCAGCGGTGAATACAATTTTCTCAGCCGCGCCTATCATCCGGCCTTCGGCTTCCTCGCCGGCTGGGTGTCGGCGACCGTCGGCTTTGCCGCTCCGGTGGCGCTCGCGGCGATGGCCTTGGGCGAATACGGCAAGTCGGTCGCGCCGTCGGCCTCGCCCATGGCGCTCGCGGTCGGCGTGGTCCTGCTGATGTCGCTGGTGCAGCTTGGCGGCGTCAGGCATTCCGGCACCTTCCAGCTGTTCGCGACCATCCTGAAGGTGGCGCTGATCGCAGCGTTCCTGGTCGCAGGCTTCGTCATCGGCACGCCGCAGCCGGTGTCTTTTGCGCCCGTCGCGGCGGATTTCGGCCACGTCGTCAGCGCTCCCTTCGCGATCGGCCTCGTCTTCGTGATGTATTCGTTCTCGGGCTGGAACGCGGCGACCTACATCATCGGCGAGATGAAGACGCCGCAGCAGGACCTGCCGCGGGCGCTGCTCGCGGGCACGCTGATCGTGCTCGTGATCTATGTCGCGCTGAATGCCGTGTTCCTGCACACCGCACCGATGGCGGAACTCGCCGGGAAGCTCGATGTCGCCAGCATCTCCGGGCGTTATATCTTCGGCGAGGTCGGCGGCCGGATCGTCGCGGGGATGATCTGCATCGGCCTGATCTCCTCGATCAGCGCCATGATGTGGATCGGCCCGCGCGTGACGATGACGATGGGCGAGGACATTCCGGCGCTGAAGCTGTTCGCGCGCCGCTCGGCCAACGGCGCGCCGGCCTACGCGATCCTGTTCCAGCTTGCGGTCGCCAGCCTGCTCCTGTTCACCCGCAGCTTCGAGGCGGTGCTGGATTTCATCCAGTTCTCGCTGCTGTTCTGCTCCTTCTTCACCGTGGCTGGCGTCATCAAGCTGCGGATCATGCGGCCCGACCTGCCGCGGCCCTACCGCGCCTGGGGTTATCCGGTCACGCCGCTGATCTTCCTCACCGTGACCGCATTCATGATGTACTACCTCTTGACGGAACGGCCGTTGCAATCGTTGTTTGGCGCGTTGATCATGACCTCGGGTCTTTTGATCTACGCCGTTTTCCGCAAGCGGGCCGCCCCCGCATCACCGGGCCGGGAATAGACATGCGTATCCTTTCCAAGCTCGTGGCTGTTGCGGCAACCCTCGTTGCGCTGGCGTTGCCGGCGCGCGCGGCCGATGTCACCGCCAATGACACCGCGCGCTTCCTCGCCGGCATGAGCCCCGCGCAGGACTCGCCGCTTGCCGCCTTGACCGGCGACCCGGCCTGGCAGCGCCACGCCAGATTCTTCGACAACGCGTTCAGCCAGCTCGAGCAGCGGCAGGTGTCGAAGATCCGCACCTGGGCCGACGCCAACCTCGCGGCACCCAAGCCGACCATGTTCTACATGTTCTCTGGCCCCGATTTCCTCTACGCCGATGCCTTCTACGGCAAGGCGACGACCTACGTGCTGAGCGCGCTCGAGCCGCCGGGCTTCGTGCCCGATCTGTCGAGGCTGCCGCACTCCGCGGTCAATGCCGCGCTCTACAATGTCGAGCGGTCGCTCGGCTCGATCCTGAGCTTCAGCTTCTTCATCACCAAGCAGATGAAGGTCGACCTGCATGCCGACCAGATCAGCGGCACGCTGCCGATCCTCTACGTGTTCCTGGCGCGATCGGGCAAGACCATCAAGGAAGTCACCCCGGTCGCGCTGGATGCGAGCGGCATCGTCCATGTCGGCAGCGAGAATGCGGGGAGGAATCCCGCGCGGGGCATCCGCATCATCTTCAGCGGCGACGATCGCGTGGAGCGGACGCTGTATTATTTCTCGACCGATCTTTCCAATGCCGGGGTGAGGGCGTCGGGCTTCCTGAAGTTCTGCGCGACGCTTGCGCCCGGCAACAGCCTGATCAAGAGCGCCTCCTATCTGATGCATTCGGGCAATTTTTCCACGGTGCGCAACTTCCTGCTCGCCAACAGCGCAACCATCATCCAGGACGATTCCGGCATTCCGCTCGCCTATTACAATCCGAAGAGCTGGCGCTTCTTCCCGTTCGGCCGCTATGCGGGTCCGATCGAGAAGTTTCCAGGCAAGTTCCAGCAATCCTATGCCGAGCTGTTCCGCCGCGCCGAGCCGATAGATTTCGGCATCGGCTATCGCTGGCGCACCAACGAGTCGAACCTGCTGCTCTCGGTGCGGACCGCGGCCGACGAGCCGGTTGCCGATGCCACCGCCTCGACCGAGCCGGCGCCGCCGAGCCCCGCGCGTCCCAGGAAGCCGCGGCCGCCCGCGCCGATCGGGCAGCAGCTCTGGCCGCGCGGCTTCCTCTGGTTCCGCTAGCAGATCGCGCTATTGCCGCGCGCCCGACGGCAGCATCGCCTTCACCAGCTGGACGAATTCGATCGTGGCCGGCGACGGCGTCCGGTTGCGTCGGGTAAACAGCGCGAAGGTCGCGCCGATGGCCGGCGCGTCGGTCTTGAGCTGCCTGAACACGCCGTGCCTGAAGTCGTCGGCCAGCAGAACCTCCGGGGCCCAGCCCAGCGCATTGCTGTGCAGGACCATTCGCGCCATGGCCGAGAAGCTCCCGACCGAAAGGCGGGGCACCAGCTGCCCGCCGGGCGCGACGCTGAACGCGGTCCTGACCAGCTTCAGCAGGTCGCGACCAACCAGCGCGCGAGGCAGCGGCGGTCCGGCGAACGGATATTCGAGAAGGTCGTTCGGCCGGACGACCCGGCGCCGCGCGAGCGGGTGCTCCGGCCTGCAGAACATGGCAAGGCGCGTCGTCGCCAGGATCTCGCTGTCAAGATTGTCGCGTCCTTCGGCTTCCGCCGCGTCGGCGATCGCGACGTCGGAGACACCTTCGCTGACATCGTCCACGGCCTGCCTGGCGTCGCCGGCGCGCAGCACGCAATTGAGCCTGGGGTGAGCTTCCGCAAGGCGCCCGAGCGCCTGCGGCGCCCATAGCTCCGAGGGAAACACGCTGGCGCTCACCGTGATGCCTCCGGTCTCCAGCCCCTTCGCAAGGTCGATCTCCCGGACCAGCTCCGACATGTCACGCAGCAGCGTCCGGCCATGGTCGAGCACGATCCCGCCGAACAGGGTCGGCTCCGGCTCGCCGGTGCCACGGTCGAACAGGCGCACCCCGAGCTCGTCCTCCAGCGCCTGCAGGCTTTTCGTCAGCGCCGACTGGGTGACGCCGAGCGCGTTCGCCGCTCGCGTGAAGTGGCGATGCTCGGCGAGCGTGCGGACCATCTGGATCTGCCGGATCGTGGGCATGATGAAATATGCTCATCACTTAAATCATATTATGAATTTGACATATATCGCACGGCGGCGCTACCGCGGACGAAGACAACAAATCCGGGAGGAGGCGATCGCATGACCACCCGCTCAACAATGGCAGGAGCTGCCATGCTGGCTGCGACGATGGGGCTTGGCGCGGAAACCACGCTGGCGCAGGGCCAGCCGCCGCTCAGCGCCGCCGATTCCGATCCCGTGAAGATGGGCTGGATGGTCGGTGCGCCACCGCCGCCCGACAAGCTGATCCTGTTCTCCGACGCCACGATGCATCGCTTTCCGCAGACGCGCTGGTCGTTTGCGAATTTCCGCCGCTTCATGCCGTCGAGCAACATCTGGCGCGGCGAGGGCGGCGCAGCGCCGCTTCCGCGCGCCGAGCGCGAGGATATCGACGCCGTCACCTTCCAGCCGCTCGGCCGCACCACGACCATGACCTGGGCGGACTCGCTTCAGGCCAACTACACCGATGCGATCGTCGTCCTGCACAAGGGCAGCATCGTCTACGAGCGCTATTTCGGCGTGATGAACCCGCATGCCACGCACATCGCGATGTCGGTCACGAAGTCGTTTTTCGGCACGCTCGGTGCGATGCTGGTCGCGGAAGGCAAGCTCGACGACAAGGCGCTCGTCTCGACCTACATTCCGGAGCTGAAGGACACCGCCTACGGCGATGCCACCGTGCGCCAGGTCATGGATATGACCATCGGCGTGAAATATTCAGAGAACTACGCCGATCCCAAGGCGGAGATCTGGGATCATGTGCGAGCGGGCGGCGTGCTGCCGCGGCCGCCGGGCTATGCGGGCCCGACCAGCTTCTACGGCTTCCTCAAGACGCTGAAGAAGGAAGGCGAGCATGGACAGGCCTTCGCCTACAAGACCGTGAACAGCGACGTGCTGGGCTGGCTGGTCCGGCGCGCGTCCGGGCAGCCGGTCGGCGATCTGTTGTCGGAACGCATCTGGCAGAAGCTCGGTATGGAGCAGGATGCCTACATGCTGATCGACAGCGAGGGGACGGAGTTCGCCGGCGGCGGGCTCAATCTCACGGTGCGCGACATGGCGCGGTTCGGCGAAATGATGCGGCTTGGCGGAAACTACAACGGCCAGCAGATCGTGCCGAAGGCTGTCGTCGACGACATCCGCAAGGGCGGCAAGACATCCGATTTCGAGAAGGCCGGCTATGCGACGCTTCCCGGCTGGAGCTACCGCGACATGTGGTGGGTCTCCAACAACGAGCACGGCGCGTTCATGGCGCGCGGCATTCACGGCCAGTCGATCTATATCGATCCCAAGGCCGAGATGGTGATCGCGCGCTTCGCCTCGCATCCGCTGGCGGCCAACGGCAACAACGATCCGACCACGCTGCCGGCGTTCCACGCGCTCGCCAGGCATCTGATGCAGTGATCAGGCGGTTTGGCCGGGCCGCGGACAGGCGAAAGGGCCCGCCGGTCTTCACCAGCGCACATGCTGGCTCGGCACCACGAAGGACGTCGAGCTGCGCGGCTGCGGATCGCGGGTGAAATAGTCGTAGGCGACCGCGATCAGGACGAGGAGGGCGAGGACGGCCAACAGATCCACCTGCCTGGGATCGTGACCATGGCGGCTGATTTTCCAGCGCATTGTTGTTTCCTCCCAACGGGAAGCATCAAATCAACGCGAGGACGCGGCTTGCGGTTCCATGCAATGCGTCAGGGGCCTTGGAGCCATGCGGCGACCCCGACGGACCCAGCGGGGTGCCCTAGCCCGGATTGACGCCGCGCCAGCGGCCGTAGCGCCAGGGCAGGTACCAGCGCGCGCGAGGCGAGAGTTCGCGCGGCACATTGTCGATCCCTGAGGTGCCGAACGGATGGCAGCGCAACAGCCGCGCCAGTGTCATCCAGCCGCCGGCCCACAAGCCGAAGCGCTCGATCGCCTCGTCGCCATACACCGAGCATGTCGGCAGATGGCGGCAGTTGTAGCCGACCAGCGGCGACAGCGTATGGCGATAGATCCAGATCAGCACACGGCCCGCATTGCGCGGAACTCGCGCCAGCGAGTTCGCACAGTCGGCGCAGCGCAGGTGAACAAATGAATGCTTCATGAGCAATGAGCCGCGATCTTAGCCGTGGTTCTGCGGGGTTCCAGTGCAAGGAACTCACAGGGCGCCGCTAATTGCGCCACAGTCTGAAGAAAATGCATGATTTGATCGGCGGTGCAGCAAAGGTTCTATGGACGATCGCGCGCCGCATGACTACCCTCTTCATAACGCCGCCATGACAGAATCATGTGGCGTTGGCATGGGGCAAATTCCATCACCGTCGCCGCCGTGAAGGGGGCCTTGGGGGAAGGAACTGGCTTGATACGCTTGAAGTCGCCTGATCTCCGCGGATGGGTGCTGCTTGGCGCCGCCGCCCTTTGTATCGCATTGCCTGGCGCGGTCACGACGCTGGGCAATTCGGCGCACGCCGGCGCAGCGCTTGAAGAGCGCAAGCTGCCGATGAAGTTTTCCTGGGTGGCCTGCCAGCCCGATTGCCGCGGCTGGGTCAGCGCGGTCGGCGTCGTGACGGCGGACAGCCCGAAGGATTTCGAGGATTTTGCCCGCGGGCGCGAGCTTAACGGCGCGACCGTGGTGCTCGATTCCAGCGGCGGATCGGTCAACGACTCCATCATACTCGGCCGCCATTTCCGCAACCTTGGCATGCTGACCACGGTCGGCATCAGCGTGCAGCGTGGCGCGCCGGGCGAACGCACCAGCGTGATGCCGGAAGCCTATTGCGAGTCGATGTGCGTGTTCCTGCTGCTGTCGGGCAAGGCGCGCTATGTGCCGGAAGCCGCTCATGTCCGGGTGCACCAGATCTGGATGGGCGACCGTGCCGACGATCCCAAGGCCGCGAGCTACACGGCGCAGGATTTGATGATCGTGGAGCGCGATATCGGCCGGCTCGCCAGATACACGTTCGACATGGGCGGGGCAGGCGAATTGCTGTCGCTCGCGCTCAGCGTGCCGCCATGGGAAGACCTCCACGAATTGTCGCGCGCGGAATTGCAGCGCACCAACCTGGCGACGACCGAGCTGGTCGCCGACGTGCTGCCGCACACGGGTATCACGGCCGTGCCGATGGCCGAGCTGGCGCCGAAGGCGCAGGATCGCGTTGACGCCAAGGCCAGCGAGGCCCCCACGCAAGTGGCGAAGTCGACCAGGACCGCGGAAGCGGTGGTTCCGACCGGCGGCCGCGCCGCCACGCCGTCGCAATAGCGAATTAGTCTCAGGACGACGAATTCAGCCTGCGTCGGCCGGCTGTTTCGCCTTGGCCTCGATCTGGCCGATCGCATCGACCACCGCATCGAATGTCAGCATGGTGGATGCGTGGCGGGCCTTGAAGTCGCGCACCGGCTCGAGCAGGCCGATATCGGCCCATTTGCCTTGCGGGGGGGCGCCGTTTTCCTTCAGCATCCGGCGGACGGCTTCGCGCAGCTCGCGCAGTTCAGTGGCGGTCGAGCCCACGACATGGCGCGCCATGATCGAGGAGGAGGCCTGTCCGAGCGCGCAGGCCTTCACCTCATGGCCAAAGTCGGTGACGAGGGGGCCGTCCATCTTGAGGTCGACCTTGACGGTAGAACCGCACAGTTTGGAATGGGCGGTGGCGCTGGCATCGGGATCGGGAAGGCGGCCAAGGCGCGGAATGTTGCCGGCGAGTTCGATGATGCGCTTGTTGTAGATGTCGTTCAGCATGTGCGAACTCCCCGCCGTTCCGGGCGGAACACGCCCTTGGCGGGCCGGTTTCAGGGTCTTATATATGGATGCAACTGCTGGAAATACAGCCCGGCTGGCGGGCCTCGGTTGACCGAATTGCAGGGCCAACCGACCGCGCCGGATGCTAGGATTGCAGCAAGACTTTGGGGACTCAGGCGCCCGGCGGCAGAACCGCCCCGTCTGCCCGGTGACACTCCGGTCGCGTCGCGACCGGTCGAACGGAGAAGACATGGACGGCGCCACTATCAAGCCACTTCGCCCCGGCAAGCCTGCCGAAACCCGCCCCGCCGAACTCGACCCTTCGGAGTTCATGGCCGCCCTCGTGCGCGCCGATCAGCCGCGCCCCTCGCGCGCCGAAGCGGAAGCCGCAGTCAAGACGCTGCTTGGCTATATCGGCGAGAACGCCGACCGCGAGGGTCTGCTCGACACCCCGCGCCGGGTCGTCGAAGCCTTCGATGAGCTTTATCAGGGCTACCACCAGTGCCCCGCCGAGGTGCTCGACCGCACGTTTGGCGAGACCGCCGGCTATGACGATTTCGTCCTCGTCCGCGACATCGAGTTCACCTCGCAGTGCGAGCACCACATGATGCCGTTCTACGGCAAGGCGCATATCGCCTATACGCCGGTGGAGCGGGTGGTGGGCCTGTCAAAGCTGGCGCGGCTGACCGACATCTTCGCCCGCCGCCTGCAGACCCAGGAGCACCTCACCGCCCAGATCGCTGCCGCGATCGATGAAATCCTGAAGCCGCGCGGCGTTGCGGTCCTGATCGAGGCGGAGCATACCTGCATGTCGGTGCGCGGCGTCGCCAAGCATGGCGCGACGACCTTCACTAGCCGCTTCACTGGCATGTTTCGCGACAATCCTGCCGAGCAGGCGCGCTTCCTGTCCTTGGTGCGAGGACCGAACCGGTAACCTCGCGAAAGATTTGCGAGGGTTCCCGTGTCTACAACCGACCAAGATCGCGAGGAGGGGCTGGCACTGCAGCCTAAATTCGACGCGTCCGGCCTTGTCACCTGCGTCGCCACCGACGCCAAAAGCGGCGACGTCCTGATGGTCGCGCATATGAATGCGGAGGCGCTGCGGCGCACGGTAGAGACCGGCGATGCCTGGTATTTCAGCCGCTCCCGCAAGGCGTTGTGGCGGAAAGGTGAGACGTCGGGTCATACCCAGCGGGTCGTCGAGATGCGGATCGATTGCGACCAGGACGCGGTCTGGATCCGGGTCGAGCAGCAGGGACCCGCCTGCCATACCGGCCGCCGCTCCTGCTTCTACCGCAAGGTCGAAACCGGTGCGGGCGAGGCGAAGCTTTCATTGATCGATTGAAGCGCTGGATCCGGATGCTGGCTGCCGCGAGGCCCGTTTTAACCTCGCATTAACCATGATTGCCGCAGTGTGAACGGCGTTTCAGCCGATTGATCGGCGACGAGGAAGCCGCGCGTTCATTTCGCAAGGCAACAGGGCAAGCATGGCGGTCGATCCATCAAACGCCTCGGCGGGTGTCGATCCCTCCCGCGCGCCGCGGGTGGCCGGCGCCATCAAGCAGGCGGCGAGCGCGACCGGCGCGAGCTTCGAATATCTGCTGACCACCGCGAAGATGGAGTCCGACTTCAACCCGGCCGCGGGCGCCTCAACCTCTTCGGCGCACGGGCTGTTCCAGTTCATCGAGCAGACCTGGCTCGGCACGGTGAAGGAGGCGGGCGCCCAGCTCGGCTTTGGCGCCCACGCCGACGCCATCACCAAGTCCCCCTCCGGCACCTATTCGGTCAGCGATCCCGCCAAGCGGCAGTCGATCATGAAGCTGCGCGACGACCCGCAGGCTGCCTCCGCCATGGCGGCGGTGCTGACGCAGTCCAACAGTTTCAAGCTGACGGGGATGCTCGGCCGCCGCCCGACCGACAGCGAGCTCTACATGGCCCATTTCATGGGCGTCGGCGGCGCGGCCAAGCTGATCGCCAATGCCGAGGACAACCCGCAGGCCTCCGCGGCGCGGCTGTTTCCCAATGCGGCCGCGTCCAACCGCTCGATCTTCTTCGAACGCGACGGGCGCGCGCGCAATGTCTACGAGGTCTATTCGGTGCTGACCCAGCGCTATGCGGCTGCGGCAGGTTCGCCGGCCACGCGCTCGGCAATGGCGATCTATGGTGACGCGCCCTCCATAGGCGCGGTCGCGAGCGCGGGCTCCGCCGTGCCCGTCATCGACAACGCGGCCTATCTGCAGACGTTTCCGGACACGCGCGCCAATGCGGCGGTCACGCTGGCGTCGGCCAGCGATGCCGGCGCGCCGCCGCGCCCGCCGATGTTCCGTTCGCTGTTCCAGGCCGACGCCAACGCCCAGCCTGTGTCATCCACCGTGCAGGCGCTGTGGGGCAATTCCTCGTCGCTGACCTCGGTCCCGGGCACCACGCCGAATGGTGGCGCGGCGCAGCCGCTCGATCTCTTCAGCGACCGCAGCGGCAGCTTCTCGAGCTAGTGGTCCGATTCCAACATTCGCATCCCATCGTGGCAGACGGGTAGCGAACGTCAAATCCGCTCCACTAGCAGCATCGCGCTCCGTCACATCCGACCTCACGCGCCGATTCCCGCAACATTTTTATGACAACCAAAAGTGTTCTAGTTCACTTGTACGCTTGGAGGTAGAGGCATAGGTTGGCCGCCGGGTGGCTGGGCTCATGGCCGAGAGGTGACCTATGTCCATCGATGTGAAAGTTTATGACAACGGCGATCACACCGTCGTGGTGTGGCTGACCTCCGATGCCAAGCCCATCGCAAATTGCCGGGGCTTCACCATCCGCCAGCTCAAGGGCGGCGCCGAGACCTATCTGCACGGCTTTGCCGGCTTCTCCGATGACGACCAGCTCGATCCCACAGCGCCCTGGAAACATCCGTTGCAGCGCTTCATGTGGTGGGACTACTACGTCAAGCCGGGCGACGTGGTGCAGTATTCGGTCATTCCCGTCGTCGGTGACCGCAACCATTTGCAGCTCGCCACGACGGCCGCGAGTCCGCTGACCGCGCCGCTGACGATTTCGAGCCAGGCGAGCCCGAACATCAGCGCCTATTTCAACAAGGGCATCATCTCGGCGCAGTGGGTTTCGCGAGCGCTCGCGCAACTTGGTCCGCATCCCGATATCCAGGGGATCATCAAGACGCCGAACAATCCCTTGCGCAACGAACTGAGCGGGCTGTTGCGGGAGCGGCTGTTGCAGCTCCTGGCCGACGTCAAGCAGGGCAATGGCGAGATCTACGCCGCGCTCTACGAGCTCAACGATCCCGAGCTGATCGCGGGGCTGAAGGCGCTCGGCAAGAAGTGCCATCTGATCCTCGCCAACGGCGCCTTCAAGCCACCGACCAATGACGAGAACAAGGCGGTGCGCGCGCAACTGAAGGGCGTCGTCGACCTGAAGAACCGCATCGTCACGGGCAACCATTTCGCGCACAACAAGTTCGTGGTCGCCTGCGATTCCGCGGGCAACCCGAACAGCGTGCTGTCCGGCAGCACCAACTGGACCGTCACCGGCCTGTGCACGCAGGCCAACAATGCGATCATCGTCAAGGACGCGGCGGTCGCGGCGGATTTTCTCGCCGAATGGAAGCTCTTGGCGCAGGCCGGCAACGGCTATCCGCCGGCGCTCGCGAAGACGAATTCGACCGCGAGGACCATGAACGTCGACGGTGGCGCCATCACCCAATGGTTCGCGCCGACCAATGGCGGGCCGGACCTCGAATATGCGCGCAAGCTGATCAACGCCGCCAAGCAGGGCATCCTCTTCCTGTTCTTCAACCCGGGCGGCTTTGTCCAGGAAGACCAGCCGGTCGGCAAATGGACGCTGCTGCAGAGCATCCTGTTCCGTCACCACCAGGATAGCGCCAATTACGATGGCAGCCTCTATATCCACGGCGTGGTGAACCAGGAGATCAAGAACCTCACCACGGAGCAGGCGGGAGCTGGACCGTCGGCGGCGGAGGCCGCGCTCGACCCGGAAGCCAAGACACCGGTGACGCTGTTCAACGGCGGCAAGGAGCCGCCGCAGCGGCTGGGCTATGAATCGATGGTGCCGAAGAACATCAAGGACGTCTTCCACGACTGGGCGACGGAAGTTCTCGGTTCGGGCGTTCACATCCACAGCAAGGTGGTGGTGCTCGATCCGTTCGGCGACAAGCCGGTCGTGATGACCGGCTCGCACAATCTCGGCTTCAAGGCTTCCAGCAAGAACGACGACAACCTGATGATCATCGAGGGCAACGCGCCGCTTGCTGCGGCCTATGCCGCCAACATCATCGCGATCTACCAGACCTATCGCTGGAACGCCTATGTCGAGGCGCACCGGCAGGATCCGAAGGTCTGGCACGGCCTTGTCGACGACGACCAGTGGCAGACCGGCTATCTCGGCGGCGACGAGCTCGCCGAGCTGCAGTTCTGGATGGGCGCGCATCGCGCGGCGGCCGCAACCGCCAGCGCGGCAACCGCCGCGACGAAGCCGCGCGTGCCGCAGCATGCGCCGGCTTCGGCGAAACATGGTGCGAAGCCGGTCAAACACGCGGCGACGCCGCATGGTGGCGTACGCCGGAAGCGGTCCGCGGTGAAAAAGCCTGTCGCGCACAAGGCCGCCAAGTCGGCGCGACGCTCGCGCAAGCGCGCCTGAGTTCAGGCGCCGTCGCGACCGGGGCAATCTTTGAAGGCACCGATCGGCCGGCTTGCGCATGCAGGCCGGCCGAAGCTTCCTGGACGGCCGGCCTTCGTTAATGAAACGTCAATGAAACCAGCCGGTTATGGTGAACGCTTTGTTAAGCGTCGTGGTTTATTTTGTATTGCAGTGGTTGTTTGGATCTCGTTTTCAAGGTTTTGCGTAAGCCGGCAGGATTCATGATCGTTCGGCAGTTCATCAGTTGGGTAAGGACCGCGGCCGCCGGCGAACGGGCGGAAGCCACCCGATCGCTGGCGCGGGCCTGGCTGATCTCGGATCTTTCCGAGGAGGACCGCGCGGCGGCTGAAGGCGCGCTGTTGATGCAGCTCGACGATCCGTCGCCGCTGGTGCGCCAGGCGATGGCGCAGGTATTCGCGCGCAGCAGCGAGGCACCGGCAGCGATCGTGCAGGCGCTGGCACTCGACCAGCCCTCGGTCGCGCTGTGCGTGCTCGAACATTCGACGCTCTTGATCGACGCCGACCTCGTCGACATCGTCGCGACCGGCTCGAGCGAGGTGCAATGCGCGATCGCGCGCCGTATCAAGCTGCCGCCTTCGGTCTGCGCGGCGATCGCCGAAGTCGGTTCCGCGGAGGCCGCGCTCGAACTGATCGAAAATCCTTACGCAGAGCTGGCGCCGTTTTCCTGGGACCGCATCGTCGAGCGGCACGGCCATCTCGCCGCGATCAGGGAATCGATGCTGGCGCTGGAGGATTTGCCGGCTGCGACCCGCGCCGCGCTGGTCACCAAGCTGTCCGAGACGCTGGCGCAATTCGTGGTGGCGAAAAACTGGCTGAGTGCCGACCGGGCAGGGCGGATCGCGAGCGAAGCGCGCGATCGCTCCACCATCCATATCGCGGCGCGTTCGTGTGGCGATGACACGCGCGGCCTGGTGCGGCACCTGCGCGCCGCCGGCCAGCTCACCGCGGGTCTGATCCTGCGCGCGCTGTTGTCGGGAAATCTCGAACTGTTCGACGCGGCGCTTTCCGAACTGTCCGGTCTGCCGCAGGCGCGCGTCTCGGCTCTGGTGCAAGACCGCGGCGCTGCGGGCCTGCAGGCCCTCTTGAAGCGCGCAGGCTTCCCGGCATCGACCTATGTGGCATTCCGCGTCGCGCTCGAAGCCTGTCATGAAAGCGGCTTCGTCGACACGCCGGAGGGAGCCGCGCGGCTGCGCCGCCGCATGGTCGAGCGCGTGCTGACCCATTGCGAGAGCGACCGTGACGCGGCCGAGCCGCTTCTCATCCTGCTGCGGCGCTTTGCGACGGAATCGGCGCGCGAGGAGGCGCGGCAGTTCTGCGAGGAGCTCGCCGCCGAGCACGCGGTTGCGCCCGCCCATCACGACCTGATCGCGGCGTGACTTTCCATCATGGCCGGGCATAGGCGAGCGGAAGCGACGCCGTCCTCCGGACGATAGGCGAGCGGAAGCGACGCCGTCCTCCGGACGGCTATGCCTGGCCATCCACGTCTTCCGCATTTTATGGCCGCAGAGACGTCGATGCCCGGCTCAAGGGCCGGGCACGACGAAGGTCACGATCGAACCTGGGGATCACTCCCCCGGCACGATGCTCGGCGCCAGGATCGCCTCGAGGTGCTCGGGCCGGTCGCGGTTGACCTGCTTGAGATATTCGTCGGCGACGGTGCGCAGCCGGCGGTTCAGGGCCGTGGCGGTGCGCACGCTGTCGAGCCGCGTGTTGCCATGCACGATCGCCAGGATGGCATTGACGTGATGCGCGATCAGCTCGGTCGGCACGGCATCGAGATCGGGGGCGTGCTCGATCACCCGGCAGAGGCTTTCGGCAACGCCGGCCGCGGACGGATAGCCGAAGGTCGCCGCATCCCCCTTGATGTCGTGCGCGGCACGAAACAGCTCTTCGCAGGCCGCATTGGTGAAGCCGCCCTTGAGGATCGCGGCATGCGCCGCCGACAGGCGGTCGGCCTCGGCCGCCATCCAGTTGCCGAATTCGCCCGACAGTCCGGCAAGCGCCTTTTCGGCACGTCCGACCGGATCGTCGAGATCGGTCTCGGGCACGCGGCGCAGCACGCTGCGCAGCGGGTTGGGCTGCGTGATCACGTGGTGGGTCGGGTAGGTCTTGACCTCGATCGCGGGCTGCTTGTCCTTGGGCATTCGTGTCATCACCTCAGGCGGAGGACCGGGCCTTGTCGAGCAGCGAAGGCTGCTGGAGGACCTCCGCTTCGCCGGTGCCGCGGCGCTCCGGCCCGATATAGGCGGTGTTGGTGTTGCGTCGGCGATCGGGCCCGAAATAGATTTTGGTCTTGATGAAGGGACGCGGGTTGGCGACCACGTTGAGGATGCGCTGGTAGAGTCCCTTGGCCGAGATCGGCTTGGCGAGGAATTCGGTGACGCCGGCGTCGCGCGCCACGGTGACGCGGCGCTTTTCGGAGTGGCCGGTCAGCATGATGATCGGCGCGTAGGGGTTGGCCTTGGATTCCGGCTGGCGGATCATCTGCGTCAGCTCGAGGCCATCGAAGATCGGCATCGACCAGTCGGTGATGACGATATCGGGCACGTAATGGCTGTACATTTCGAGCGCGGTGGCGCCGTCCTCGGCTTCATAGACCTCGCGCGCGCCGAACGAATGCAGAAGCGTCCGCAGGATGCGGCGCATGTGCGGATTGTCGTCGCAGACGAGGAAACGCAGCTTGTTGAAATCGATGCGGAACATGGCAGGCCCCAGGGGCATGCCTGGCCGGCGGTATACCCCTGTTAACCATATCGCGGCGCCGGTTAACGAAGCGTTGCGGCGGAGCCAGTCGAGCGCGCGGATCAGTAGCCGAATTGCTCGCGCAGGATGCGTTCTTCCAGGCTGTGGCCGGGGTCGAACAGCATCCGCATCGCGATCGTCTTGTCGGAGAGCACCTCGACCCGGCGTACGTCGCGCACCTCGTCGTGGTCGGCGACCGCCGCAACCGGGCGCTTCTCGCCTTCCAGCACTTCGATGGTCACATAGGCGGTGTTGGGGAGCAGGGCGCCGCGCCAGCGCCGCGGGCGGAACGCGCTGATAGGGGTAAGCGCGAGCAGCGCCGCGTTGATCGGCAGGATCGGCCCCTGCACCGAAAGATTGTAGGCGGTCGAGCCGGCCGGCGTCGCTACCAGAATGCCGTCAGCGATCAGCTCCGGCATGCGTTCGTGCTCGTCGATCAGGATGCGCAGCCGCGCCGCCTGGTAGGTCTGGCGGAACAGCGCGACCTCGTTGATGGCGTGGTGGATATGGATGCCGCCATGAACGTCGGTGGCGCGCATCAGGAGCGGATGGATCACGGATTCGCGCGCCGCGGAAAGGCGCGCGCGCAGGTCGTGTGTCGAGTACTCGTTCATCAGGAAGCCGACGGTGCCGCGATGCATGCCGTAGATCGGCTTTCCCGTGCGCATGTGCCGGTGCAGCGTCTGCAGCATCAACCCGTCGCCGCCGAGCGCGACCACGACGTCGGCATCGTCGGGGTCGTGGTTGCCGTAAAGCGCCACAAGCTGGGCGAGCGCCGCCTGCGCCTCGGTGCCGGCGCTGGCGACGAAGGCGATCCGGTCATATCGCTGGCTCGCGGTCATCTGATGGTCCCTTGCGCGCCGGTGTCCGGCGCCGTGGTCGTCTATACGGCCGCATCCTGCTTGTCGAGACGGACGCCGATCCGATTCTTGAAGTCAAACGCAAACGGGCGGCACTAACCGGGCCGCCCGCGCTGCCCCAATCCGCCGCAATTGCGGGCTAGAAGCCGCGGCTATCGCCTTGTCATGCCTGATATAAGTACCGCGGGCATGATCCAGCCGACCTCAGCCGTAAGGAGACGAAAATGCCCCTTGCCTTGCCGTCGCGGCGCGCGCTGCACGGTGCGGCCGCACTTCTCGTGCTGTCGCTCGCGGCCGCCTCGGCCCAGGAGGCCTCGCAGCCGCCTGCGGAAGCCGCCACCACTCCTGCGGGTCAGAAGGCCGGACCAGGCAGTGGCCGCGCCGCGGCCAATACGCCGGGCTCGCAGGGCGCCGCCGAGCAGCATCGGCTGCCACCGGATTCCACCACCGGCCAGACGCTCGATCTGCCCGGACGCACGCTCACCTTCAGCGCGACCGCGGGCTCCATCCGCCTGTTCGACGACAAGGGCGAGCCGCAGGCCGACATTGCCTACACCGCCTACCAGCTCGACGGTGTCGACCGCGCCGCGCGTCCGGTGACGTTCCTGTTCAACGGCGGCCCTGGCGCGGCGTCCGCCTACCTGCAACTCGGCAATAGCGGGCCGTGGCGGCTGCCGCTCGATGCGGCCAGCGTGACGCCATCGAGTGCGCCGAAGCTTGAGGCCAACAACGAGACCTGGCTCGATTTCACCGACCTTGTCTTCATCGATCCGGTCGGCACCGGCTACAGCCGCTTCGTCGCCAGCGGCGAGGAGGCGCGCAAGCGGTTCTTCTCGGTCGAGGGCGACGTGGCCTCGATCGCGCTGGTGATCCGCCGCTGGCTGGAGAAGAACGACCGGCTGGCCTCGCCGAAATATGTTGCCGGCGAAAGCTATGGCGGCATTCGCGGCCCCAAGGTCGTGAACAATTTGCAGACGCGGCAGGGCGTCGGCGTCAACGGACTGATCCTGATCTCGCCGTTGCTCGATTTTCGCGAGTTCACCGGCTCCAGCCTTCTGCAGTACGTCGCGAGCCTGCCGAGCTATGCAGCGGTGGCGCGCGCCGCCAAGGGGCCCGTGACCCGTGCCGATCTCGCCGAGGTCGAGACCTACGCGCGCGGCGAGTTCCTGGCCGATCTCGTCCGCGGCGAGCAGGATGCCGAAGCCACTAACC
The DNA here is from genome assembly GCF_030378205.1 of Bradyrhizobium sp. NP1. Lineage (NCBI taxonomy): Bacteria > Pseudomonadati > Pseudomonadota > Alphaproteobacteria > Hyphomicrobiales > Nitrobacteraceae > Bradyrhizobium > Bradyrhizobium sp. NP1. Next base: position 5,084,417 of record NZ_CP127385.1, on the reverse strand, counting down.
GGCTCGCCGACCGCGTGGCGGCGCTGACCGGCATCGATCAGGCGGTGAGCCGGCGGCTCGCCGGACGCTTCGACGTCGGTGAATTCCGTCGCGAATTCGACCGGCGCAACGGCAAGGTGACCGGACGGTACGACGCCTCGGTGCGCGGCTTCGACCCCTATCCGGATTCGAGCGCGTTCCATTTCAGCGATCCCTCCGGCGAGGGACTTATGGCGTCGCTTTCGAGCGCCGCCGTCGATCTCACCAGGCGCAAGCTCAACTGGCGGCCGGACGGCTCCTACGAACTTCTCAACGGCTCGGTCGAGCGGAGCTGGGATTTCGGGCGCGGCATCAACCCGCCGCAGTCGATCGCCGAGCTCAGGCAGATCCTCGCGCTCGACCCGAAGCTGAAACTGCTGGTCGCGCATGGCCTGTTCGATCTCGCCACGCCCTATTTCGGCACGCGCATCGCGCTCGACCAGTTGCCTGCCTTCGCGTCGCCCGACCGGGTGCGCTTCGCGGTCTATCCCGGCGGCCACATGTTCTATTCGAACGATACCTCGCGTCAGGCCCTCCGCGCCGAGGCCGAGGCCATGATGAAGCCGTAAGCAAAAAGACGGCGCGAGCGGCAAGGCTCGCGCCGTCTTGTTCGGTCAGGTCAGGGCGTTCAGTAGACGAGGCCGGTGCCCGGCGGCTGCTCGAGCGCCGCGGCGAGCGAACGGTATTCCTCGCTGTCCTTGCCTGCGAGCTGCGCGATCTTGTTCAGGTGATACTGCGCCTGATCGCGGTTGCCCTGTTCGACCTGCCACAGCCCGTAGTACTGCCAGGTCTTGACGTGGTTCGGATCGGACTTCAGCGCGCGCTCGTACCAGACCTGCGATAGCTTGTAGTCGCCGAGCTTGCGGTAGGAATAGCCGATCAGATTGGCGACCGCCGCGGTGTCGTCGTGGCCCAGCGCCTTGAGCTGGTCGATCGCGTTCGCATAGTCGTGGCGGTCGTAGATCGTCGTGTAAGCGGCGCGATAGCCGGCAGCGAATGCCGCATACTCGCTTGATGGCGCCGCTTCGCTCTTCTTCTTGCCCTTGGTCTTGGTCGAGGAGGAGGGGGCCGGCGCATTCTCGTCAGGGTTGGCGTAGACCGTCGAGATCACGGGCGCTGACGCGAATGCGAGCGAGAACGCCGCAAGCGTTGCGAACCTGATCACAGATTTGCTCATCCATTCCTCCTGTCGACCGTTGGTTTGGGTATGAGTGGAGCGGATTTGACGTTCGCTACTAACCGAGCATCGTGATGCGAACGTCAAACCCAAAGCTCCACTAGAAAACAATATTTGCTGGCGGTCCTTATTCTAACATTCGCAAAAGTGCCTGTCCTGACGGAATGCGAATATTAGAATTGGACCACTAGTAGACGAGACCAGTGCCCGGCGGCTTTTCCATGGCGGCAGCGAGCGAGCGATATTCCTCGCTGCTGGTGCCGGCGAGCTGGGCGATCTTGTTCAGGTGATACGCCGCCTGATCGCGGTTGCCCTGTTCGAGCTGCCAGAGGCCGTAATACTGCCAGGTGCGGACGTGGTTCGGGTCGGCCGTGAGCGCGCGCTCATACCAGACCTGCGACAGCTTGTAGTCGCCGAGCTTGCGGTAGGAATAGCCGATCAGGTTGGCGACATCGGCGCGGTCGTCCTGGCCGAGCGCCTTGAGCTGATCGATTGCGGCGGCATAATCGTGGCGGTCATAGATCGTGGCGTAGGCCGTGTGATAGCCGGCGAGGAATTTCGGGTTGTCGATCGCCGAGCTCTTGTCCTTCTTCTTGTCCTTGCTGGAACCGGACGCGGGCGGCGAGGGATTGTCGCCTCCCGCGGCATAGGCGGTGGAAAGGAGCGGCGCCGCCGCCACCGCAAAGGCGAACATCGCCAGCGTCAAGAGCCGTATCGCAACCTTGTTCATGCAGTTCTCCCACAGTTTTCGGAAACCCGGCGCTACACCCAGCTCCGCGGAATTGAACACCTCAGCCGCTTAAACATTCCCGGCGCTGGTTCGGGCGCCGTTCACAAGGGCTCCAGATGCGGCATCGGTGAACATGACAAACATGTCATGCAGATGAACGGAGCCCGTCTTCGTGCTTCAGGGTGGGTTCAGTGCGCTCCCCTTAGGGTCGTGTTGCAATGATCGGAAAGCCCGACCATCCGGCCGGTCACCTCCCGATCCCCAAGAGGAGACAACCATGCTCAAGAGCATTTCAGCAGCCCTGCTTGCCGTTTCCGTGATTGCCGCGCCGGCGCTCGCCGCCGGCCCCGAAAAGGCTGCGCAGACCCCGGCCACCACCCAGAGCCAGCCGGCCAAGACGATCGCGGCGAAGCCCGAGGCGACCAAGGTCGCGCCGGCCAAGCAGAACGTCCTCAATGCCAACGCCAAGATGGGCCGTCATCATGCCCGGCATCACCACCACAAGAAAATGGGCATGATCAAGACGCACGCGAAGGTCGGCTTCAAGCACAGCGAAGCCAAGACCCGTCGCGGCTGAGATCGTAACTCCATCCGCCGGTGTGGTTCGTTCCACATTGCCCCGCCGCATCAGCGGATAATGGCCGGCCCGCGTCGTTGCGTCCCCAGCGACCGCGGGCCGGCATCTTTTCGTGAATGGAAACGTCAAATCCCAAGCTTCACTGGCATCAATAATTTGCTAGTGGTTCCTTGATTCCAGCATTCGCAAAAGTGCCTCGCCGGGTAAAATCGGACCGCTGGAACGGCACCGACGATTCACGAGGAACGGACAGCAATTGGGCATATCGGCAACGCGCCTCGCGATCGTGCTGCTGCCGCTCGCCCTGACAGGCTGTCTCGGCAATGACGGGCCCGGGCCGACCTCCTTCGTGGCCGACTCGAGCGCGCAGGAACGGTATCCGGAGAATTATCGCGTCGAGATCCTGGCCTTCATGCGCACCTACCTCAACAATCCCGTCGGCGTGCGCAATGCCGAGATGGCCGACCCGGTGGTGCGCACGGTAGGCGGACGGCAGCGCTATGTCAGTTGCCTGCGCTTCACGCCGCGCGAGCTCGACGGCAACTATCGCGAGGCGCGCGAACGCGCAGTGATGTATGTCAGCGGCAGGCTCGACCGCCTGGTGGAGAACGCGTCCGACGTCTGCGCGGGCGCGGCCTACGCGCCGTTTCCGGATCTGGAAAAGATGCAACGTTGAGGCGTCGCATTAAGTCCGCGCGAACCCTGCCGATCACTTTTTGGCGAGGCTTGAACCAGACCGGCCGGTCGATGGCCGAAACTAATGGAAAATCAGCATTTTCGTCGCCTAAGCTGCCTCGCGATGGAACAAACGCCGGTGTTGTTTCGGCGCCACAGCGACATGAAATCACAGGTCCGACATTGCCGCGAAGCAACCAAACTGAGGCCACGTTGTTTGAATGTTGTCGCCACCGACAGTAACGGGGAATTTCTCATGAAAAGGCTTTTGCTTGGCGCGGCCGCGCTGTTCGCGTTTGCGGCCCCGGCGGTTGCCGCCGACATGCCGGCGCGGACCTATACCAAGGCGCCGGCCTATACTGCGCCTGCCGTGATCTATAATTGGACCGGATTCTACATCGGCGGCCATGTCGGCGGAGCGTTCGCCGGCAACAACAGCCTGATCGGCAGCAATGCCCGCTTCATGGGCGGCGTGCAGGGCGGCTTCGACTATCAGTTCGCCCCGAACTGGGTGGTCGGCGCCGAGGCCCAGTATAGCTGGCTCAGCAACAATAACGGTAACGGCGTGCTGTTCCCCGGGAGCACCGTCATCACTACCAGGAATAACGAGATCGGCTCGGTCACTGGCCGCTTCGGCTATACCTGGGGTCCGGCACTGCTCTATGCCAAGGGCGGCTACGCCTGGCGCGACAACAACAATTTCGGCGTCAGCACCCTCGGCGCGCCGGTCGCCTTCACCACCAATGGCAATCACCACGACGGCTACACCGTCGGTGCTGGCCTCGAATACATGTTCGCGCCGAACTGGTCGGCCAAGGCCGAGTACCAGTATTACAATTTCGGCTCGACGGCCTTCACCAGCGGTCCGGCACCGATTGTCGGCACGCGCTTCCGCGACGACGACCACACCGTCAAGCTCGGCGTGAACTATCGCTTCGGCTGGGGTGGCCCGGTCGCCAACAAGTACTGACGCCGAACGCGAGCACACGCAGAAACGGAAAAGGCCGGCGTCCCCGCCGGCCTTTTTGTTTCCTGCTTGAGGACCGAACTTTTTTCGACGACCGCACGGAACCTGTCATGCTCCGTCGCTATTATGCGGGAAGCGGGCGGTGTAACGCACATGCGTATCTTGATTTCAGCTCTTGTCGTTGCGGCGGGCACCCTGCCGTCGTCGGCCGAAACCGTGCTGAAATCCGAGCCGCTTTTCCTTGCTCCCTTCGAAGTCGCCTTCGTCCGCGATGCCGCGTGCCCGGCCGGCAAGGTGCTGAGGGTCACCGGCGTGGTCCGCGGCCTGCACCGCAAGAAGGTCTGCGTCACGCTCGCCGCCGAGCAGGCTTCGCGCGCGACGGCGACGCCGTGAGGGTCGGCCGCCCGGCGCCCGCGAATGCCGCGCCATTTCACCGCATGAACTGAAGCTCGCGCTTGGCCAGCCGCTCGGCCTCGTCCTTGTTCCGAGCCGGATCCTCGTCCGGGTCGGCCGGGCAGGGCCTTATCTCGTAGTCATTGTCGAGCACCGGCCGTGGCGCCGGCTTCGCCTCCTCCGAGGCGGCGTCGACCACTAGCCCGCTTTCCCGGGCGAGTTTCCAGACGTCGGCTTCGGTCGGATAGGCCTTGCTCAGCCGGGCGTCGCCACAAATCAGCGCGTAAGGCATGGACGGCTCCCGAAAGCCGGTCAACGTCCGGATTGTGCTTGCGGTTTCCGGGCGCGGAGGCGGCGATCCATCACGAAAATGGCAAGCCTGCCGGCCCGGCCTGACCGGCCTTTGAGTCCTTAACAAGTCCTGAATCGCGGAAAAAAGAATCCCCGGGACTCCCCGCCTAGAATCGCCCGATGGTCCGGCCATGGGAACGATGCTGCATACCTCCTGCACGCGGGTTCATCTGGCGCTGACGATTGCGCTGCTCGGGGCTTGCGCAGCCAATGTGATGCTGGTGTGGGCCTGGCTCTGACCCCTTGATCCGGCCCCCTGGAAGGGCCGGGCTGGCCGGCGCGAGGCGGGTAACGGTACTCCCTTGGCGACAAAATGCGGAGCGCGAGCGCAACCGGATCACGTCCAAACAGCGGGCCAGCCTATTTGTCGCGCAGGCGGGACGGCCGAGGCGGTTGCACCTCGTCGATCGCGGCGCGAAGTTTTGCGATCGTCGCGCTGAAATACTCCGCACGTTCGCGGTTGAACCGCTCCTGATGAGCGCGAAAGCCGTCGATCCGGCTCTGGATCTCCCGTTTCACCTCGCTGAGCACGATCGGATGCCGGCGGTCGAGGGGCTCGGCCCGCGCGACGGGGGTGTCCCGCGCTCGCTCGATGACCTCGCGCGGGCTTCGTACCGCGTCAAACGCGGCCACACCGCCGTTCTCACCGCGGCCTGCAAGCCGATCCTGCGGTCGCGCCGCATTGTCAGTCTTGCCGGCGACGCCCTGCACGAATGCCAGAGTCTGCGCGATCAGCGCGTCACGCTCACGGACCCAGTTCATGATCCACCTCAGCCGCTAGAAAAACAGTCGAGCAAAGCGCCTTGAGGGAATCAAGCTGGCCTGCCTGTGGATAACCGTTCGATGTCGGATTGAGATTCAGGGTGACAAAACGGTGACACCGGCGAGCGTCGTCACCAGCAGTCGCGCGGCGCGCGCCGCGCTATCGCTCGCGCGGATTGGTGTTGGGCACGAAAGGTGGACCGACGATGCGGACCGGCGTCTGGCCGGTATGGAGGGCGGCCTTCTTCGGCTCCGTCCGCGCCGGCTCGTCCCAGAACGCGGCGCCGGCGGCAAGGAATGCGCCAAGGAACGTCACCGTTCCGAGCAGGAGGATGTTGCGGTACTGGTCCGGAATTCTCATGGACGAGAAACGCCGCGGGCGGCGCGGCGGTTCCGCCTTCGCTTCCGAACCACCACACTAGAATCATGAGTTTGCTAGTGTCCTTTCGGACCGGAAGTTCGCAAGAGAGCCCGCCGCAAAATGATGCGAACTTCGGGTCCGGGACACTAGTGTTTCGAGAGGGCGTGGCTGACGCAGCCGACCAGCGCGATCGGCCCGTTGCAATCGAGGGTGCCGCTCGACGCCGCCGGAGCCGCGCTCGGGGTTGCGCGGCGCGCCACGACCCGCTTCGGGGGCGGCTCGCGGTGAACCGGTTCCCTGGCGTGCGGCATGACCGCAGGCGCCGGCTCGGCCTTGGCGTCAATTGACGCGATCCGGGCGGTCGCAAGGGTCGCAAAGGCGCAGTTCGGGAAGCGGGCGAGGTGGTCGCGATAGGCTTCGCGGGTGCCGATCGATTCGGTGCTGGTCCAGTGCAGGGCGGCGAGCGCGCAGCTTTCGCCGCCGGAGGAGGCGGCCGGCGCGCCTTCGTTGCGCTTTTCGGCCGCGACGCCCTCGCCGAGCGAGGCCAGATCGAATGTCACGCCGCTCGCCTTCAGCGTCCGCGCGAAAGCGGCGGCTTCGCCATAGGCGAGCGCCTTGCGGACGATCCGCTCGCGCCCGTAGTAGTCGATGTTGTTTTGCAGGTGCTGCAGGTTGGCGACGTATTCCGGGGGGATGTTGCCGTTCTTGACCCGGTCGAGATCGGGAAGGTGGCCGCCGTCGCTGCCGGCCGCCGCGATCAGCGGCACCAGCGTCGTGTCGACATTGACGCCCGAGCGCGCGATGTGTCCGTCGGCGGCTTCGCGGAAGCGGATGTCGTGGATGTTGAAATAGACCGCGATGTTGCCGCCCACCGTCGCCGGTTTGGGCTCGTAGCCGGGCGCAAAGACATAGCCTTTGGTCACTCGCTGTTGTCCGAACGCTATGTCGCCGAGAAAGCGGTCGGCAAGCTCCAGATTTCCCGCGACATCGCCCTGCGGCGCCAGCTTGCCGTAGACGATCGCCGCCTGCCAGCTCAGCGAAACGCCCATCTTGTCGTCGGATGCGATCGCGCGCTGGATCTCGGCGAAATCCGCCGCCGACACCGGGTTGAGATAGACGATGTCGTTGTTGAGCAGGAAGGCATTTGCCTTCGGCAAATAGGAGATGGTTTTGACAAAGCCGAGGTCGGGGCTTGAACCTTCGAGCGTGACGCCGCCGGGAATCGACTTGTATTGGCCGACGATGCTCTGCGCCGCGTTCTGCGTGATCGGCTGGTAGCTCGAACGCAGCCCGCCGCCACCACTGTTCCCGACGCCCGTGATGGTCGAATTGTTGCCGCCGCTTCGGCCGGAATAGGCATAGGACGTCGAGGGGGCGTTGCGCACCGCCTGGGCGGTGAGGCGAGGACGAGCCGCGGCCGCGGCGCCGGCATGGCCCGTATTGTATTGCCGGAGCAGCTCGATCGCCCGGTTGCGAATCAGCGGATCGAGGCTGTTCAGGAAATTGGCGAACGCCGGTCCCTTCTGGTCCGGCGGAAACTGATCGAGATAGGCGATCGCCTTCAGGATCTCGTTGTCGCGGTCCGACGGCGGGCTCGTCGTGACCGGCCCCGGATCGACCACCGGCCCGCACGAATAAAGCCTGCCGCAGTTCGGATCGGTGCCAACGCCGCTGCCGTCGCCCCACCAGTAGTCTTGCTGGGCTTCCAGCGCATCATCGGGAAAGGCGAGACCGGTGCTGTCGCAGCAGGTGATGACGGTGGGAATGCGATAGTCGGCGGGATCGGCCGGGTTCTCCCACATGCCGTTCATCGGATTGAAGACCTTGCCGTCCGCGCTGTGATACGGCTTCGACGAATAGGTTCTCAGATTGTCGAAGTCGCCGGGGACGGCTGAGCCCCGGTCCGAATTATTGGCGAGCTGGCTGTCGGCGGGAGCCGGGGTCGTTGCCTGATCGCCGCCGCTCGTGCCGCCGCTGCTCGTGGCGCCACCTGCGGCGCTGCCGTTATTGCCCGCGGCGGCGCTTCCGCCCGCATTGGCACCCGCGCCGGTGCCGGGACCGGAGGGGCTCGCGGCTGTCCGATTGCCCCCGCCGGCGGGAGAGCCGGCGGTGTAACCCGCAGGGGGCGGCAGGATGCCGCCGGTGATGTTGAACGGTGGATTTTTGGGCGGCGTCACCGGCACGCTGATGGTGACGGCATTCTGGCCGGCGAACCGGGTGACGATCATGCCGGGGCTTGGGCTTGGGCTCGGCGCCGGCGCTGCCGCGCCACCCTTGCCGCCGGTGAAGGTGAAGCGGATCTCCGCCGGCTTCACGGTGCCGAGATAGCTGCGCAGCGGCGCGGACTGGCCTTCGGCGATCCTGGCCATCGTTGTGTAGCTGCGCTCGAGCCCGGCGGCCGACGTCGCCGCGCCGCTGACGCGGTCCAGCACCTCGCTCTGAAGCCGCTGGCGCAGCGTGCGCAGCTCGTCCGGATCGGCAGCGCCCGCGGCCGGCGCAGTATTGGCGCTGACATATTTTTCGAGCTCGACGGCGACGGCGAGGCGGCGCGTCGCCATCTGGTTCTGCAGAAACCGCTGCGCGCTGTCAAAGCTGAGCGGCTCGTGCTTCACCATCACGCTGCGATAGATCGCGGCGTTCTCCTGGTAGGCCGGAATGCCCTCGAGATAGGCCTTCCGCGCGATCGCCAGCGTCATTTCGCGGGGCTCGGCAGCGAGCTTCGTCGCCCAGGTCTTGAAATTTTCCGTGGCGCTCGCGAGCGCGGCGTCGGTGGCATTGCCGTCCATGCCGAGCGCGCGCTGCCAGGGTTCGACCAGCCTGCCCGAGGCGAGGTCGGACAGCACGGCCGCCCGCACCGCGGGGCTGAACAGCCCTGCGGCGAAATCCGAATGCAGGATCTGTTCGTCGAGCACGTGCGCCGCCAGACTCGCCTTGCGGCTGGTCAGCGTATCGATCGGGCCGGTTGCATCCTGCGGCGTGATCGCCTCGCCATTGACGAGAAGGATCCTGCCGTTGACGCTCACTTTCAGCGGTGCGTCCTGGGCGAAGGCTGCGAGCGCGCCGCCGAGGAGCCATGCCAGCACGATCCATGGGAGCACTCCGCGGCTGCGGCGGGCGGCCGCGAAATGGCCTGAGCCGTTGCGTCGATCATTTCGCATTTCGGTAGAGCTCCAGCGGGGGCGCCGACCAGTTCGCGTAATCGCGCTCGTCCTGTATTTCCTGCAGGTAGCGCGCCCAGCGCGTGTCCATCTGCTTGCTGAGGTCGAGCGATTGCAGCCAGTTTCGCGCGAAGGCGTAGTTCGGACTGAGCCGCAGCGCTTCGCTGAAATCGGCCCGTGCGCGCTCGTATTGCTTGAGGTTCACATAGACGAGGCCGCGATAGCCGTAGGTTTCGGACTGGCTCGGGTCGATGCGGATCGCGGCGCTGAGGTCGGTGAGCGCGTGGTCGAGATCGTTCTTCTTGAAGTAGCCGACGCCGCGCAGCGAGGTGGCCGCCCACAGCGCCTTTCGCGGCAGCGGCCGCCCGCCGACCGCGCGTCCGCTATCGATGAAGGCGCTGCAGCCGCGGATCTTGACGTCGGGGTCGACGGTGTCGCTCTTGCAGGCCTGCAATTGCTGGTTGGTCTGCGCGGTCGCAGGCCGAACCAGCCCGCTGAACAGGCCAAAAATAAGAACGGCGACGCAGCCAAGCGTCCGGACCCAAGCCCCCATCATCATTTGCCCCTGCCGATGACGGTGCGATTGTAAGCGCAACCGGGCGGCAGATGTAAATAGGCTGCGAGGGGTTTTCCGGTCGTGATCGGCAAACAAGGCGGGGAGGCGGTCCCGCCGGCCGGTCACCGCCCGATCGGTTCGGGTCGGGCTGCCGGGGCGACCGACCAGGCGCGCGCCGTGGCGGCGATGACCGAAAGCGTCGCCTTCGCCCCGTCGGCTTCGCCTTTTTCAAAGTCGCCCTCTGTCTGCGCCATTGCGTTCGTGACATGCGCAAAGCAGACGACGGCGTGGCCCGTGCTCAAGCTGAACGCGTACAGGGCGGATGCTTCCATCTCGACCGCGAGCGCGCCGAGATCCCGGGCGCGCGCAATCGCTGCCTCGGTTTCGCGGTAGGGCGCGTCTGTCGTCCAGGTTGCACCGCGATGCAGCATGACCCCCGGCTCCGCATGGACGATGGCTTCCACGCGCGCGAGCAGGTCTCGATCTGGCGCCTCGGCGAACGTCGCCGGCGCAAGATAATGGTAGCTTGTTCCCTCATCGCGCAGCGCGCGGTCGATCAGGACGAAATAGGGCGTGGGCCCGATCGGGGTGATCTGGCCGGCGGAGGTGACGCTGACGAGCAGCCGGCAGCCCGACGCGAAAAGCTGCTCGGCCACAAGCACCGCGAACGGCGCGCCGACGGCGCAGCCGACGATGCCGACCTCACCCACGCCGGCGAGGTCGAAGGCGAGAAGCTCGGTGTGATAGCAGGCCCATCCTTCATGGAGGCGACCACTGCCGGTCCGTTTGAGGTGGCGCACCACGTCGCCGTCGGGATCGAGTACGCAGATTTCGGGGACAGCGACGAGCGGGAGCTGCCTTTGCCGGCGCGCTTCGCGCAACAATCCTTCCGGCCGGAACACGGAGGCCGCCCCGGGGTCCTTGCCGCTGAGGATCGGCCAGGCGGTTTCGGCACCATGCGTCTTGTCATCCATGCAGCACCCCGGTCAGCTTGTCTCTGGTGACGGTCCGGCCGGCATTGCGACGACCCGATTTCCGTTGCGGGGGGAGTGGTATTGAATTCGGGGCTGCCAATCGAATCACGAGATTGATCGCGCTGGTGCCGGTTGAGAGATTTGAACTCCCGACCAACGGTTTACAAAACCGCTGCTCTACCACTGAGCTAAACCGGCAGCTTGCGAGGCGTGGCCAGGCCTTCGCGGGTCGCTTGGCCGAGCGAATACCAGACTCCCGGGCAAAGGGCCAGAACCTGCCCGAGCGGGCGTGGACACGGAAAAGGTGGCCCGAACAGGCCGCCTTTTCCCATTCAGGGGGAGTGCGCCTGCTGGCAAGACCGCGGCCGCCCCCGTGGAACCGGATGCACAGTGCGGGCGAAGCCGTTGCGCGCGGGCTGCGGCGGTTCTGGCCAACGGGCATCGGCGGCCCGCGACCTCGCCGGGCGAGAAGTCCGCACGATGCCGCCAGTGGAACGACGGGATGCGAATGTTAGAATCGGACCGCTAGTTCTCACCCTTGGTCTTGACCAGATAGTCGACGATAGCCGCCACATCGCCCTCGTCGACCGGCGCCTTGTAGGCCGTGATCATCTTGTGCACCTCGGCTTCCCAGGTCGCCTTCGGCAGCGGCGGCTGGTTGAGCACCATGTCGTCCGAATGACAGGCCAGGCAGTTGTTGTTGATGGCTTCCGCGCTGGCCCCGCCGGGGAACAGGCTGTCGCCGGGCGGAAGGTCCACGCTCGTGGATGTGATCGCCGGCAATTGCTGGACCTGCGCCGGCGTGGCAGCGAACAGTCCAACGGTCAGGCAGCCGATCGCGATGATTTGGTTGCGCATGGGACGCTCCTAGACCGCGTTGATTTCGACTGTTTCGACGAGGTTGCGCATGAAACCGCTGGTATTCCAGTTTGGCGCGTCCGGCTGGACCTCGCCGTTGAGATTGGTGCAGCGGACCATCAACGCGTGGCTGCCCTTCCCGGCAAGGGGGACATTCATTTCCCACTGGCGGAAGCTGTATTTGCCGTAGTCATCGGCCAACTTCGTCGGCTGCCAGCTTTTGCCGCCATCCGCGGAGAGCTCGACCTTGGCGATGCCCGTGTCGCCGCCGAAGGCAATGCCGCGGACGGGCGCGGCGGTGCCCGCCGCGAACGAGGCCCCCGTGACCACATTGGTGAAGAAGGAACGCGGCACCATCCGGTTGATCGGGACCATCTTCACGCCGGTCTGGCCCGGGCTGATATTGGCGTGCGGCGTGTCCGGTATCGTATAGGCGACCGCCATCCAATAGTTGTCGTCCGGCTTGTCGAGCACCTCGATGTCGCTCAGCATCTTGACCCAATAGGTCGAATACCAGCCCGGCACGATCAGCCGCAGCGGGAAGCCGTTGAGCAGCGGCAGCTTCTCGCCGTTCATGGCGAAGGCGATCATCACTTCGCCGTCGCGCGCGTGGTCGATGGCGAGCGATTTCTTGAAGTCGGGCGCGTCGGAGACGACCGGCTCGTCCAGGCCGTCGAAGCGAACCTGAACCGCGCCCGCCTTGACGCCGGCGCGATCCAGCACGTCCTTCAGGCGGACCCCGGTCCATCTGGCATTGCCCATCGCGCCATGCGCCCATTGTGCGCCCGGCACGCGGGGCTCGAAGAAGCCGCGCGAATTGCCGGAACATTGATTGACGGCGGCAAGCTCCACGCGAGGCATCTTGAGAAGGTCGTCGAGCGAAAGCGACAGGGCCTGATTGACGTGGCCACGCACGGCGAGCTTGAACGTGTTCACATCGACGGAGGCCGGGATCACTGCCCAGTGCCAGCGCACGTAGAACTGGTCGTTCGGCGTGAACACCCCGCGATCGAACACTTCCATGGGCGTTTCGAGCAGGGGCGGCCGGGCTCGCTGCAGGATCATGCTGCCCTTCTGCGGGAAGTCATGCGTCATCGGCCGTTCACGGGGACCGCTCGGAAGCGGCAATTTTATCAGCTCATCAGCCCAGGCCGGCGCCGAAAACAGCGACAGGCCTGCGAGGCCGAGTTGCCGAAGCGCAGAGCGGCGAGACAGGACGTGTGTCTGAACGAAGGTCGCGGCAGTCAACTGCGCTGATGAATTTGAAAGGCCTTGGTGATGACGCATGGTGACGCTCCTGTCGATCGGGTGGGGGCGAGGTCGGTCATATTCGTCATTCAAGCAGCAGGGATGCGAATGGATCATCAGCATGATCCTGCCGTTGCGCTGAGGGGACAAGAGGCCCTGACGGGTTATGGAGCCGGTGAAGGTGCGCGGTCTGCCGGACGGGTTCCCTGGCGATCGGCGCCTGCAGGGGGTGCGCGGCCAGCGCAACCGGCGCGTTTAGCGTCGTGGCGGCGGCGACAAGCAAGCCTGCGCAGAAGAGAATTGTGCGGCGTGATTGATTGATGATCATGACAGTTCTCCTTGTTTGACGGGTTTGGCAGGGAGCCGTGCCCGGCCTGCCAAGCATTCCTTTCGAATGCATGCTGAACCTAGGTGTCGCGGCATACATCCGTCCAACAGATTGCTTTTTTGATTCAGATCGATTTTGGTTATGATTTGGCGCGACGCGGACGGCCGGCCAGGCTCGGCGCAAGCGACCGCTTCAACAAGGCAGGGATCAAGGCGGGAACGGCGTGACGCTGTCGTTCACTTCGGCGCGGCGATGCTGGCGAGCAGCGCGGTTTCGGCCTTGCTGGCGTGGCGCTCCTTGTGGCGCAGGGCATAAAAGGATCGCTTGGCAAGCTCGCCTTCGAGACGAAACAGCGTCTTCGCCGCGACCGACCTTTCGACCACGAGATCGGAAATCGCCGTTGCACACGATCCCGCCTCGACAGCGGTTCGAATAGCTTCATTCGAGGCGAGCTCGAGCTGCACTTTCAGGTCCGACAGGCGCAGCCCGCGCTTCTTCAAGGCCTGCTCGAACATCGCGCGTGTTCCGGAGCCCGGCTCGCGGAGGATCCAGGGCGTTTGCGTCAGCCAGTCGGCAGGAAGCTTTCGCTGCTTCGCGAACGGGTGCCGCTGCCCGACCACGACCACCAGAGCGTCGCCGTCGATGCGGCGGGCGGAGAGGGCGGCATCGTCGATATCACCCTCGATGAAGCCGACGTCGGCCACGCTTTCACGCACGTCGGCTGCGACCCGCTCGGTATTGGCTATCCTGACGCTGACGTCGATGACCGGATAGGCGGCCTGAAACGCCTGCAGCCTCGGCGGCAGCCAGTAGTTGGCAACGGTCTGGCTGGCTGCGACGACCAGCCTGCCGAGCTTCAGCCCGGCGAGATCGCGCAGCACCTGCTCCGCGCCGCGGGCACGCGCCAGCACCGCGCGGGCTTCGGTCAGGAACAGCCGGCCGCCATGGGTGAGAATGATGCCGCGGCCGACACGGTCGAACAATTTGACGCCGTAGCGCTCCTCCAGTGCGGCGATCGCTGCGCTCGAGGCCGATTGCGTCAGGTTCAGCTCCCTTGCGGCCTGGGTGACGTGCTGCTTCTCGGCGACCGCCACGAAGATCCGGAGCTGCTCGAGCGTCATGATCGGGTCATCCCATGAGTTTGATCAGCGTCAGGCTGAAGGCCGCGATGAACAGAAAGGCCGCCGCGCCCAGTATAGCGGGGCGGAATCCCCTCGCGTAGAGCTTCACGATGTCGGTCTCCAGTCCCATGGCCGCGAGGGCGACGGAGAGCAGGAACGTCGTGACTGTGGCGATCACGTCCCGCGCATCGGCCGGGATGCTGATGGCGCTGTTGGCGGCCACGACGGCGATGAAGCCGAGCACGAACCACGGGACGGGCGGGCTCACCGCCCTGACCCGCGTGCTTCCCGGCGAAAGGCGAGCCTTGATGCTCAGCGCGAGGACCGTTGGCGCGAGCAGCATGACGCGCGCGAGCTTGGTCATCGTTCCGAGCTCGCCCGCGCGCTGGCCGTTCTGGAACGCTGCGGCGACGACCTGCGCGATCTCATGGATCGAGGCGCCGCTCCACAGCCCGTAGGCCCGCGGATCAAGATGCAGGAGGTGCTGCAGGACGGGATAGCCGAACATCGCGATCGATCCGAAGACGGTGACGCAGGCGATGGCGTAGGTGACATCCTCGTCCGACCCATCCGTCACGGTATTGGTCGCAACGATCGCGGAGGCGCCACAGATCGACGTGCCCGCCGCGATCAGTTCGGTGAGCTTGCGGTCGACACCGAGCGCGCGGCCTGCGTAGACGGTGAATACGAAGGTGGCGACAAGGGTCGCGGCCACAATGAGCAGCGCTCGTCCGCCGACGGCGGCGATCTGGGCCGCGGTCAGTTGAAAGCCGAGCAGCACGATCGCGATCCGCAGCAGCCGCCTCATGCCGAAGGCGATCCCGGGACGCGCGATGGACGGGGTGCCGACGATGTTATGAAAGGCCATTCCGATCAGGATGGCCAGGATCATCGGGCTGAAAGTGGCCATGCCCGGAATGCGACGGGCGAGGTAGGCCCCGACTGCGATCGCCGTGGCAACGGCAAGGCCCGGAAGAACAGCAAGCGCTGGGGAAGAAAATCCCGGGGCCTGCGTGGCCCTGGTTGGGCCGACCGCGACAGCCCGCGGCGTGCTCAAATCGTCCGTCGTGATGGTCATGGGAGTGGCTCCTCTGCCTCACTCCGACATCGGTGCGGTCGATATATTAATCCAACCGAATGTTTTCATGGTTTCAATAGATTTTAGAGATTGATCCGGGCCGAACCGGCCAATCATCGGTTTGTGAACCGTTGGTCGGTTCAAATCTCGACCGGCATCATCCCGGCAGGTGTGGCGAAGTCATCGAAAAAGGCGGCCCGAACGGGGCCGCCTTTCGCATTCAGGTGGAAGCGCGCCTACTGGCAGAGATGGCGGCGGCCATCCTCGCCACGGAACCAGGTGCCGGGGGTGCAGGCGAAGCCGTTGCGCTCGCCATAGCTGCGGCGATCCCAGGCATAGGCATCTGCCGCGCGGAACGGTGCCGTTGCAACCGCGCCTGCGGTCGCGACCGCGCCGCCAACAACGCCAGCGGCGACGTCGCCCGGCCAGAAGCCCGAACGATACCGGTTGTCGTTCCAGCTGTCGTGCCAGCCATTGTTCCAGTCATCGCGATCGCGAATCCGGGCGTGGTCGCGATAGGCGACCTGCCGCTGATAGTCGCCGGTATAGGGGCTGCCGGGGCCGCGGTTCTGGCAGTTGGCGTTCGGATAGAACTGCGCGCAATAGCCGGGATTGGTGACCACCTGCTGCGCAAGCGCAGGAGCAGCGTACGCCGAGGCGAGAATCACGGCGGCGCCGAGCAGTGTTGTTCTTGTCATAGGTCTCTCCGTTGTTGGCGGTGCCGGGCTAAGCGCCGCCTTTACGCAACGTTCCGCGTGCTGCGGCCTGCTCCCGTCACACGGCCGTGAGTTCCAAAGAACTTGCGCAAGGCCATCGGCGGTGTGAAGTTCCGCCGATCGGGAGCAGGGGCCGCATGTTCGCCATTCTTGGATTGGGATTTCTGCTGGGCATGCAGCACGCGCTGGAAGCCGATCATATCGCCGCGGTCTCCAGCATCGCGGCGCGGCGCACCGACGTGGCCGACATCGTCAAGCACGGCCTGACCTGGGGGCTCGGCCACACGCTCACCCTGTTCGCCTTTGCGGGTGCGGCGATCCTGCTCGGACAAGCGATCCCGGAAGCCTGGTCGCGGCCGCTGGAGACCGCGGTCGGCGTCATGCTGGTCGGCCTTGGCGCGCACGTGCTGTGGCGGCTGTGGCGCGACCGCGTGCATTTTCACAGTCACCGCCACGCCGACGGCACCGTGCATGTCCACGCCCACAGCCACGCCGGCCAGCGCGGGGCGCATGCGCGCGAGCTGCACGAACATGGCCATGGCTTCCGCTGGCGCACGCTGCTGGTCGGCCTGATGCATGGCATGGCGGGCTCGGCCGCGCTTCTGGTGCTCGCGGTCTCGCAGGTCCAAAGCCCGCTGATCGGGCTGTCCTATGTCGCGCTGTTCGGCGTCGGCTCGATGATCGGGATGGGCGTGCTGTCCAGCGCAATCGCGGTGCCGATCGCGCTGTCGGCGCGCTGGCTGACCTTCGCCAACCGCACGCTGCAGGGCGCAGTCGGGCTCGTCACCATCGCGATCGGCCTCATGACGATCGTCGAAACAACGATGGCCTGAGGCACGCGGCAGGCGAAGGCCGCGGCGTTAACAATCCGATAGCGCGATATCCGGTATTTGAGCGGCGACCGATCCTTACGCATTAGGCTTACCGGCAGTTTGGCCCATCGCCTTAACCCTTGCCGTCGCCGCTTCCGATAGGTTTGCGGCCAGCAATCGGTACTGGTTTCATGAAGCTGCGCGCCGCAATTTTCATCCTGATCGGAATGGCTTCGCAGGCCTTCGCGAGCGAAGGCTTCGATATCGTCATTCCCGGCCGTCCCGGCGTGCCGATCATCATTAATGGTATCGACGTCTCCTACGCCGTGGTCGAGGGCACCTACGGTCTCGGCAAGAGCTATGCGCCGCCGCTCACGATCTATGGCGGCCGTTATGTCGACGACATCCCGAATGTCGGCCACTATTTCCCGAGTTCCGGACGCCTTCCGGGTTACGGCCGTCTCGAGATCGAGCCGCCGGCGAACCGCAAGCTGCCGCCGCAGGCCGAGAGCTTTCACCAATCCTGGTCGGCGCAGTCGGCGCCGCTGCCGCCGGACACCGGCGTGCCCGTCAATCCGCCACCGGTGATCTATGCGCCGCAGAATTTCTACGACCAGCCGCCGCGTTTCCGCGGCGCCCCCGGAAGACCTCACAACTAATCCAACGCCAACGAGAACAGGCCTACAGGAGAGAGTAATGCGTCAGACGATTTCAGGATTGGTCGCGGCCATCGCCGTGATGACCGCGGGAGCCGCGCCGGCGATGGCGTGCGGCTACGCCGCGTGCGCGCCCTGCGCCACGGCCTATTACAGCCCCTGCGGCTGGGGCTTCGAGCACCTCGCCAACCCGGAGACGCAGTATTACGGGGCTACCGGCTATTACCCGACCACGCAGTATTACTACGTCAACCAGGGCCCGACCTATTCCGGCCCGGGCGCGTTCGCGCCGTACCCGACCTACCAGGAAAACTCGGTGGCCTACGCGCGGCCCTACTACTACGGTGCCGGCGCCGCAGCTCCGGCGGTCTACCCCTACCGCTGGCGCCGCCACTACCACGCCTGGCGTCGTCCCTATCACAGCTACCGTTACGGCTGGCACCGCTACGGCTATGGTCCGCGCTATCACAGCTATCACCGCGGCTATCCGGTGCTGCGCCGCTACTACTGATCACCCGCGCGGCGGACATCTGCGAACGCCCGCTCGTATCACGAGCGGGCGTTTTGTTTATCTCATCAGCCCGAGCCGGCTCGCGCCGACATAGAGCGCAAGCACAGCCGCATTCGAGACGTTGAGGCTCTTGATCGCGCCGGGCATGTCGAGCCGCGCCACCACGCCGCAGGTCTCGCGCGTCAACTGCCGCAGCCCCTTGCCCTCGGCGCCGAGCACGAGCGCGAGCGGCGCGCGCAATTCGACCGCGGCGAGATCCGCGCTGCCTTCGCTGTCGAGGCCGACGGTCAAAAAGCCGCGTTCGTTGAGCGCCGTCAGCGCGCGCGCCAGATTCTGCACCGTCACCAGCGGCACGATTTCGAGCGCGCCGGAAGCCGCCTTTGCCAGCACGCCGGTTGCCTCCGGGCTGTGGCGTGCGGTGGTCACGATCGCCTTCACCGCAAAGGCCGCGGCCGAGCGCAGGATCGCGCCGACATTGTGGGGGTCGGTGATCTGGTCGAGCACCAGCACGATGCCCTCGAGCGGCAGGCTCTCGATATCGGGCGAGGGCAGGGGATCAGCTTCCGCCAAGAGCCCCTGATGCACGGCATCGGGCGACAGCAGCCGGTCGATATCGCCGGGACGCACGATCTCGGGGGTCACACGGGTGTCGATGTTTTCCTCCGCAAGCCGCCGGGCGGCGTTCTCGGTGAGCAGCAGCTTGCGGAAGCGGCGCGCGGGATTCGCCAGCGCCATGCTGACGGTATGCCAGCCGTAGAGAACGGCCGGACCATCGGGATCGGATTCGCGCCGCTGCCAGGGGGCGGACGGCCGTTTGCCGCGGCCGGCGCCGAACGGCTTGCCGCCAGCCCTTTGGTACGACGGTTTTCGGTTGTCACGGCTCATGGCAGCCTTCGTCGGTTTTCGCGTCCGGCTTCGGCGCGACAGCCTTTTCGCCCTGTCGGCCTGCCGAACCGTAGCTCACGCAGCGAGCGAAGGCTGGTGGGGGAGGCAGGACTCGAACCTGCGAAGCCATGAGGCGGCTGATTTACAGTCAGCTCCCTTTGCCACTCGGGACACTCCCCCGTTTCAACGGCATCCACTTCGCCAAGCGGCGATGGCCCAGCCGTCGAGATGGGAAGGCCACCACGGCCCGAATACGGGCGGCCGGCGGCCGGGCGCGTTTATCGGCAAGCGGTGGGGCAAAGTCAACCAACGGAATGGGCCGATCGGCAGGCTTTGCCACCCAGAATCCGATATTTTCGGAACCTGGCGCACCCTTCGCGCGCAATTCGGGCGTGGTGGTTCAGACTTCGGCTTCGGTCTCGGGAATCACCGCGCCCGGAATGTAGAGCCGGATCGGGCGAATCTCGTAGACCGCGTTCGGGTTGACGCTCTTGAGCCGGCGCGCCACGGCCAGCGCCGCCTCGTCATCCGGGCAATCCGCGACATAAAGGCCGAGCAGCTGCTCCTTGGTCTCGGCAAACGGGCCGTCGATCACGGTGCTGCCACCAGGACCGCGCAGCGTGCGCGCCTTGCCGGTCAGGTCGAGGCGGGCGGACGGCCCCAATTTGCCCTCCCGGATCAGCCGGTGGTGGACCTCGAGCAGGTCGGTCATCAAGGCCGTATCCTCCTCCTTCGTCCACGACATCACTTCGGATTCCACGTGATAGGCCAGTATGGCGTACAGCATCGCTTCCTCTGTTGCCGTCGTCCAGCCCAAAGGACGTAGCAGCATGGCCAAATCCGACAACCCGGTTTTTGTCCGCCGGCGCAAGGTAGCCGGCTGCCGCGACGCCGAACGATTTCGACCATGCTGGGCTGAAACGGAAAGCGCGGCGGGAAGGCTCCCGCCGCGCTCCAACTCTTCAATCTCGCTGGTCCAGGGCTGAGAGCGCCCCGATGCCAAGCCGAAAACGGTGCTTAGCGGGCGATCCCAGCGAGGTGACAGCGCTTGAGATAAGACACTGGATCACCTCCTTTCTTTGTTGATGGAAACGGCAATATAGGGGCTCGCGCGGCCGCTGTTAAGGACCGCTGGCGGCCTGGAACAAGTGTCGCAGAGCGGTTGAGACGCTGCGCCCGGCGTGTTACTTGATCGCCCGCGACGCGGGTGTAGCTCAATGGTAGAGCAGCAGCCTTCCAAGCTGAATACGAGGGTTCGATTCCCTTCACCCGCTCCAATGGTTTCAATGACTTAGCGCGTCAAGAACTTTTCATTCTGACAAGTCGCTTATTCTCATTCTGACAAATGTTCACTTTTCTTTCGCTTGCTTGGCTTGCCGCGCGCGACGCTTGAGACGCTTCATTTGCGCGTCCTGCTTGGCCTCATCGTTGTCATGTAGATAGTGCGCCATGGCCGCAGTCGACGACCACTGACCTTTCTGCATCAGCTGCGTTTCCGTCAGTCCGGATGCGCTCGCCTCCGTAGTGCCGCCGTGACGCCCGAATGAGGTGAAGGTCAGCGCAGGCCGCAAGCCTGCAGCGAGGATGATCTTCTTCGTAATTCGCTGAACCTGGGTCAGCATCTCACCTTTGCCGAACCACGGTAGGTGGCTACCGTCACGCCGCAACATCGGCCCGCCGGTAGGACGACGTTCTTTGACCGCGTCGAGTTCGGTCATCAGAAGTGGATAGAGTGCCTTGCCTTTCGTATTGAATAGCGGCTCCCACGAGCCGGTACTCGTCTTGTAGTTGATGACGTAGACGTGGTTTGGCCGGCCCGGAGGTCGATAGTGGTCGGCCGTGAAACGAATGAAGATATGGGCTTCGCGTTGAAGTAATTCCCAGCCGATCAGGGCCCCAGTAGCCAGCGAGGGATATCCCATCTCGATCGCTTTGGCGCGGAACGCCATGAGCTCCACAAATGTCGCATGTGGTGTTTCACGCGAGCTCGCTTGCAGGCCCATTTTTTCGAAGGGATTGCGGGGCGGAAACAAACCCGGATGGGCTCGGGAAATCGTGTTCCAGGCGGCGCGCGCGGTCTTCATCGCGTGATTGACGGTGGTGCGGCGTTCGACCTTCCTACCGTCCACTTCTTTGAAGAGAAGTTTTTCAAAGAGCTGATCGACGAACGCCGTGTCGATGCTTGAAACGCGCCTCGTCCCCAATCGTCGGCCATCTTGCAGAATGTATTCGCAAATCATCTTGATGCCCGTCTCATGAACGCGGCACTGGCCCGGGCTTAAAGGCTGAAGCCGCTTGGCGGTTTTCTGAGACCAGGTTTGACGGTACAGGTGAAACATCCAGTCCAATGTACCGACCACGACTCCAATGCCGACCGGATTTGCGTCCTCCCCGCCGGTGCGCCAACTGTCAAAACAAGGAAGAAGTATCTGTTCAGCGCGTGTAATCGCGCGCTTGTAGTCCACGCCAAGCGCTTCGTTTGCGATCGAGCATCCCTTCTTGCGTGCCCACGTCGGTATGTTGAAAAAGTAGCCGAAGCTTCCGTCTTTAAGACGCTTGCGGAGGGTATAGCGAGGAAGCGGCAAGGCGGATCGTCCAACCCCTGTCACAGCAGTCTCCTCGACACCTCCGGGTCATTCTCGGGATCGATTGGAATAGATGTCTCTTCCTTTATCAACACACAAATGCGTCCATCAGGCCAAACCTCCACGCGCGCCACTTTACCTCCACCGCCGAGAACACCTCTTACGGCGCGTTTGACGTCAGCTTCAGTGAATCTGGTTCTCGACATTCAACTTGTAACTGCAGGCCGAAATCCAAGTCTGTCAAACGGCTTATTCAATCACAGCGCTCCTGGTGCCTCCACTGAAAGTAGGGAAAGTTTGGGGCGACTTCGGATTGCTGAAAGATCCACACGGTAGTTTTCGGCCATCAAGATCGAAGCCGGACATAGTGATCATGTTTTGTTGATGGATCGCGAAACACTCCCAAAGACCGTGACAACCAGAAATTGAGAATGGCGCCGTGTTTGACAATGGCAACTGTAGGTTGATGCAATTAGATCATCTTCGCTGCAACCGTCGCTCGTAAGGATGTCCGCTCAGGGTCGAAAAGCGCCGATGGCGGAAGGTCTGGATTTGGCGCGAAGCGGTCGTTGAGATGTGGATGTTAGATCTCGCTGGCCGGACCAAGTCCAAACTTCCCCTGGATGGGCTGGACCGGCCAGCATTGTCATGCCTCCGCCTGATGAGGCGCCGTACCCCTCCATGCCGAGATGGTCGCATCAGCCGCACGTGTGGAGCTCAACCGCTCCGATTTGTGCAAGCGCGTTAGATCATGCTTGATCATTTCGGTTCCGGGAGCAGCAGCCGTGATCAAACGTGCAAGTGGGGTATCGAGTGGGATACTTGTGCATCAACATACTTGAAGGAAGAATCTCATTTAGAAGCAAGCGCCTAGTGATTTCCTAAGTTCGGAAGGGGTATGTAATTGGGGTTAGTTCCTCGTTACAGATCGTGATAGACCCGAACTGCCATGCAGTTGCTTTCCGGTGTACACGGATTCCGAATCGCTATCCATCGCGGCTAAAGCTGATGACTTGCTGCTCAAGCTGTCTGTGGTAGTAAGGCGCCCTCACAATCAAGGAATATTGAGTGCCTAAAAAAGCAAAGAGGACGGTCGTGCGTCGCGAATACACCAAAGCCGATGTGAAGGAGTTGCGTGCGCACTCAAGGGCGAAAACACCCGTCGTTAAAATTGCGAAGCTTACAAAACGTAGTGAGGGTTCGCTGCGGCAGAAAGCGCTCAAGCTTGGGATTCGTCTAGGTCACCGACGCTAGGTCCGATGCCACCCGGCTCGCTGACAATATGACTGAGCAAAAGCGGAAGATCATATGACGCTGTTCAACAAGGTTTTCTCGACGAGGACGCTATTGCAGATCATCTGCGTTCTGGGTGTAGTCGTCGCGATGAAAGCATTGAGCATGCATTATGATTTCAGCTGGGCAACTGCCTGGGCGGGCTGAATGAGAAAACGGTCCCGACCATCGCTGCGCCAGCGCAGTAATCACCAACGGCTCAGAGCAGACGCCGCGGTGGCGAATTAAGCGAGCGGCCGGTTGTGAGCGCAAAACCATCGCCGAGTGAGCACCGTGCTGGACCTGCCGGACAGCAGCCTTTAAGTAAGCTCCATGGACGCAGCAACCGACGCGCCGCAATCGCGACCGGCTGATCATCCTGCCACAGGCCATCCGTCACGTGATCCCGCCGCTGGTGAACACATTCATCGCCTTCTTCAAAGACACAAGCCTCGTCCTGATCATCGGTATCTTCGACCTCCTGACTACGCCGAAGACGGCGATCATCGATCCCGGCTGGCAACAGTTCAGCGTCGAGGTCTACATCTTCGTCGCCGTTATCTATTTCGCCTTCTGTTTTGCGATGTCCCGCTACAGCCGGCGTCTCGAGACACAGACAGGGAAGGGAAAGTGACAAGTTCGCGCCAGCTTCTCTGCACCTAGAACCGCACGGATCAAGCTCCGCTCATGGCCGCCGGAGTGCCTGGCAGCGAGCAGGTGCAAAGTCTCCGACCCCAAGTTTCGAGAAACAAGGCGAAATTCTCTCGATTTTTCAAAGAGATTTTTTCGATCGGGAATATGGGAGTTCGATCCCTGCGAGGTCAGCCAAGCAGTCATTCGACCTAAGATTGAATGCGCACCGCGCGCGAAATGCCCGCAAAATACGGGATATTTCGCATGTTGGGTGGGGTCTCCGGGCTCCGAAAATCGACAACCTTGGCGAGAATTCGCGGAAAGTCTCCGGCCATAACCTGAAATATTCCCGTTTCAGGAGACTTTCATTGGAGACTTCGTTCGATCGCCACTGCGTGCGAGGGGCGGCAGCGCCGTCAAGCCGAAGTTCGAGCGCGAACGCGCATTGTCTACCTCGCTAGGGCGGACGTTCGAATCGTTCCGGGCCAAACCTGGGCCATTCGATACAAAACTGCGAACGCCTGGATTTCGGACGACAATTGCTGACACCAAGGGGCAGCCGAGGACCGATTGCTCGCACCGTCTGGGCGCGACACGTTTCCGTCGGCGGTCTGTCCCCAACAACCTTTTCGGTGCCGCTGCAAGAGCGGGATTGCTTACGGTTGATCCCGGCTCTGGCTCGGGATTCTTGCCGCAACATCAGGCCGGTTTCTCTCGAGCCAGGCCACCGCGTCCGGCCCGTCGACGATACACTCGAAGGCTTCCCAAGCTGGATCCTCGAGGGAGTCGGGTTGCAGTCGCTTCGCCACATACTCAACGAGTTCATGCAGGCCTTCGTATCCTCGTCGGCGCTCGAGGGAGTCCGCAATCGTTGTGCTGGCCCAGCCTCGATGGGCCAAATCGATGATACTCGGAACGTCAGCCTCCCTGAACCACGGTGTGGCATCGAACTCGAGACAGCGGACGTTATCGGCGGTATGGCAAGTCGCGTGGATCATCGGGTCCCTCCATTCGCCGGCTAACAACCGTGCCCTGACATTGCACGCCAGAGTCCTATGTCGCTACCTCGCACGCCCTCAGGCTTTGACCAGGTCCCCCAGCAAGTTCGCGGCCACCGTCAGCTTCGCGAGCGTCAGGCCGCCCGCAGCAATCTCCTCCACCGAGCGGCGGATCCGCGTCGCCTCGGGGTGCGCCGCAAGCCACGTCTCGACAGCCTGCTGGCCGGACTGGCCGGTTGCCAGCATATCCGCGGCCAGTCTTCTTTCGGCGCCGGCGATCTGCTCCACGGCGCGATCGATGGCCATGCGTTCGAAATAATCGCTTGCCGGCACGCCGCGCGCGGCGGCGATGATGCGGTCGAGACGAAAATTCGCCTCGGCGGCGAAGAAGGTCGCGGCGGCGTCGCCGATGGGGCGGGTGGTGCGCTCCGCAACCGTCACGATGTCGGGTGCCGAGACCAGGGCGTCGAGATCGGCGAGCTCGCTGGCGAGGCCGGCCGGGACACCGGCATCGGTCAGGTCCTGCCGACGTTTGGCACGTGCGGCCTGCAAGTCCGGCGGCAGGGTGGTGTCGAGCCCGGCGACGATCTGGCGAATAGCCGGGCCGAAGCGCGCGACGACGGCCTCCAGCCTGTCCGTGAA
Source organism: Bradyrhizobium sp. NP1 (assembly GCF_030378205.1). NCBI lineage: Bacteria > Pseudomonadati > Pseudomonadota > Alphaproteobacteria > Hyphomicrobiales > Nitrobacteraceae > Bradyrhizobium > Bradyrhizobium sp. NP1. The sequence goes on along the minus strand of NZ_CP127385.1, from coordinate 5,059,375 downwards.
ATCGACATTGCGCACGTACCAGACCATGCGGGAGAGCAGTAGGTCTTGCACAAAAGCGTAGAGAGACAGCTGCACCTGCCCATCGATGAAGGTATCGAGCGCATCGATCGCGTCATTGAGCCACTTCAGCCCGTAGCATTCATCGACCGCCACGTAGGCCATGACGATGGTCGGGATATCGGCGTCCGTCTCGTCGATCAGGCGCACGACGCAGGCGGGGCCGCCGCGGTTGATCACCGCATTGGCGAGGCTGGTCGCGATGATCTCCCGCCGCAGTCGATGGAATTCGACCGCTGTCGGGAATTTGTCCTGAACCTCGCGCGGAAAATACTGAGATAGTTCGCGAGCAAGATAGGGGTCATCGGGCACGTTGGTGACGAGCAGGTCATCGTAGAGGGTCAGCTTGGCGTAGGCGAGCAACACGGCAAGCTCGGGCCGCGTCAGGAACTGGCCACGCCGTGTGCGCTCGGTGAGCGCTGCGTCGTCGGGCAGGAACTCCACCGCGCGGCTAAGTAAGCCGCGCTGCTCGAGCGACTGCATCAGGCGGGTGAGGAAGCCGGTCTCGGCGACGCCCTTGCGCTCAGCGAGCGAGAGCGCCAGCGTCTGCAGATAGTTGTTGCGCAGCACCAGCGCGCCGACCTCGTCGGTCATCGCGGCTAGCAGGCTGTTGCGGTCGACGGGGCTGAGGCGTCCCTCGCGCTCGAGGCGCGCCAGCGCGATCTTGATATTGACTTCGACGTCCGACGTGTTCACGCCGGCCGAATTGTCGATGGCGTCGTTATTGAGCTTGACGCCCTTCTGCGCCGCTTCAATGCGGCCGCGCTGGGTGACGCCGAGATTGGCACCTTCGCCGATCACCCGGGCGCGCACGTCGCCGCCCGTGATGCGGATCGGATCGTTGGCGCGGTCGCCGACCTGATCCTCGGTTTCCCCGGAGGAGCGGACATAGGTGCCGATGCCGCCAAACCACAAGAGGTCCCCGCGCGCCTTCAGGATCGCCGTCATCACCTCGAAAGGCGTGGCTTGCGGCTTGTCGAGATCGAGCAGGGTGCGCACTTCAGGAGCGAGCGGAATCGCCTTGAGCTGGCGCGAGAACACGCCGCCGCCCTGCGAGATCAGCGACTTGTCGTAGTCCTGCCAGCTCGATCGCGGCAGGTCGAACAGGCGCTTGCGCTCGGCGAAGCTGATCGAAGGATCAGGCGAGGGATCGATGAAGATGTCGCGATGATCGAAAGCCGCCACAAGCTTTGTCGCCGGCGAGAGCAGCATGCCATTGCCGAAAACGTCGCCGGACATGTCGCCTACGCCGACCGCGGTAAACGGCATGGTCTGGATGTCTGTGCCGAGTTCGCGGAAGTGGCGTTTGACCGCCTCCCAGGCGCCGCGCGCCGTGATCCCCATCTTCTTGTGGTCATAGCCCTGACTGCCGCCGGAGGCGAAGGCATCGCCCAGCCAATGGTTCTTCTCGACCGATATCGCATTGGCGACGTCGGAGAAGGTGGCGGTGCCCTTGTCGGCGGCGACGACAAGGTAGGGGTCGTCGACGTCATGGCGCACGGTGGATTCGGGCGGCACGACGATGTCGCCGTCGAGATTGTCGGTAAGTTCGAGCAGCGAGCGAACGAAGATGCGATAGGCTTCGGTACCTTCCGCGAGCCACGCGTCGCGGTTGGAAGGCGCCGGCAGGCGCTTGGGCACGAAGCCGCCCTTGGCGCCGACCGGCACGATCACGGCGTTCTTCACCTGCTGCGCTTTCACTAGGCCGAGGATCTCGGTACGGAAATCCTGCGGCCGGTCGGACCAGCGCAAGCCACCGCGCGCAACCTTGCCGAAGCGCAGGTGAATTCCTTCGACAAGAGGTGAATAGACGAAGATCTCGTAGAGAGGTCGTGGAACCGGCAGGTCGTCGATCCGGCGCGCGTCGAACTTGAAGGAGATCACCGGACGCGGATGTCCATCCTCGCCAACCTGCCACAGATTGGTGCGGATGGTTGCCTGCACCAGATTGGTGAAGCGGCGCAGGATGCGGTCTTCATCGAGCGAGGCGACGGATTTGAGCTGCTCTTCGATCTCGGCAAGCAGGGCCGTCTCGCGTGCCGAGCGCTCGGGCTCCGTGGAGGCGAGGCGTGGATCGAGGCGAGTCTGGAACAGCGCGAGGAGGGTGGCCGTGATCGTGGCGTTCTTGCGCAAGGTCTCCCACATATAATCCTGGGTGAACGGAGCGCGGATCTGGTGCAGGTAGCGCGACAGCGCCCGGATGGTCGAGACTTCCCGCCAGCCCAGGGCTGTGCGCAGGATGAGCGCGTTATATCCATCGGATTCGGCGCGATCGCCGACCACCGCCATGATCGAGGCTTCCAGGCGCTGGCTGAGCTCCGGGTTGATCTCGATCGGCTCGCGGTCGCTAGTCTCGATCGTCATGTCGTGCAGCCATACCGGCACCTGCCTGGTGCGGGGTACGATCTGATAGGTACGTTCGTTGACCACGCGCAGGCCGTGATTTTCGATCACGGGCACGCGATAGGACAGCGACAGCGGTGCCGCGTCCGAGAACACCTTTAGACCGAAGCGCCTGGGATCGTCCTCGCCATCGTCGCGATGAACCGAAATCGTCACCGGACGGATCGGCGTGAGCTTTTCGATGGTGTCGATATCGATGATCGCCTGTTCCGCAGTAAAAACCTCGGTATAGCCGCCGCTAAACGCTTGGGCATAGCGGTTGGTGAGCATGCGTGCCCGCATGCCATCGGTTGACGCAGTGAGCGCGGCCTTCAGCTTGTCGGCCCAGGTCGCGGCAATGGCGCTGATCCCGGCTTCGAGCGTGGCGCGCTCGACCACGGGAGTTTTGCCTTCATAGCGTCCGACGATGTAGTGGACCCGCGCAAGCGCCCCTTCAGGGAATGATACGTAGGAGGCGGCCAGGGTCCCCTTGTAGACCTGCGACAAGAAGGCACCGACACGGGTGCGGACGTCGGTGTCGTATTTCTCGCGTGGAATGAAGGTGAGGATGGATACGAAGCGATCGAACTTGTCCACTCGCGCCAGCGCCCGGACGCGGGGGCGCTCGTAGAGGATCAGGATCTCGATGACGAAATTGTAGAGAGTGTCGACGTCGATCTGGAACAGTTCGTCACGCGGATATTCTTCGAGAATATGCATGAGCGCCTTGCCGGAATGGCCGTTCGGGTCGAAGCCGGCGCGCTGGAGCGCCCGCGAAACCTTGTGGCGGACATAAGGAATCTGTCGTACCGAGCGGGTATAGGCGCCTGAGGTGAACAGGCCGACAACGCGCAATTCGCCCTCGAGCCGGCCGTCGAGCGTATAGAGCTTGATGCCGACATAATCCATCCGGATGCGGCGATGGACGCGGCTGGAGACATTGGCCTTGACGACGATCAGCAAGGTTGGCTCGCGCATGAACTCGCGAATTTCCGACGTCATCACCACCATTTCGGTGCCGCGGCGCAGGACCTTCACATCGGGGTCGCGCAAGATGCCGAGGCCTTCGCCGGTTGTAATGTCGTCGGACGCATCGCTGTCGGGCGAGAAGCGATATTCGCGCACGCCAAGGAAGGTGAAATTGTCCGCGCAGAGCCACTGCAGGAACTGGTTGGCTTCGGCGACCTCGTCGATCGGCAGCGGTGGCGGATTTGAAGAGAAAGTCTTGATCGCTTCCTCGACGCGGTCGCGCATGGCGCGCCAGTCGGCGACGCAGGCGCGGACGTTGTCCAAGGTCCTGGTGAGGCCGTCGATCAGCTTCTGGCGGTCGGCATCGGCGTCCAGGCGGGCGATGTGGAGATGAATCAGGCTTTCGCGCGTGCCCTTTGCTCCCTCCGGCAGTGCTTCGCCGTAGAAGCGCAGCAGCTTGCCCTGGTCATCGCGCTCCACCGCGATGATCGGGTGGGCGACGAGGCTGACTTCGATGCCCTGCTCGGCGAGCTCCGCCATGGTGGAATCGAACAGGAAGGGCATATTGTCGTTGAGGATTTCGAGCACCGAAATCTCGCGCCCGTCCGGCATCGTCGGATTGACGATGCGGATTTCGGCGCTGCCTGCCGTGCGCCGCTGCACGTGTTCCCAAGCTTGCTCCGCCAGGAGGGCAAGCGAAGCGGCATCGCAATTGGCGAGGTCCTCGATATTGGTGTAACCGAACAAGGGCTCGGCAAAGGCCCGGGGGCTCTTGCCCGGCTGAACGTTACCCGCTGCATCGCGGATCAGAGTTGCCCGGGCCTTGTCGTCACGCCACGCCATAATGTCCTCCATTTGCGCGCCGTCAGACCGCAGTCGCGATCATCAGCTTGAGTATGGAGTGCATCTCTTAGAGCGCCATTGGCTTGACCGCGGATCGGGCGCCTACGCAAGATCCTCGGTCTCAAAGCTTCGACAGCTCCCGACGACAATACTACGATCTCATAGCTATCAAGGCGCACGCTGTCGTGAGGCGTGCTGAGATGCCCTGCGGCAGCGTGAGGCCGAAGTCGGTGCCGACGCCCGTCGAACCATTGGGGGCAGGAAAAATCACAAGCAATTTCAATTGTGTATGAGTTCGCCGTTGCGGGCGTAGAAGGCCCGATTCCAGGCGTAACAATCGCGCTCATCGCACCCCGATACAGAGCGGCGCGTGTCCGCTTTTGCGGTGAAACTAGACATACGTCGAGACGACACTGCTTACAATGAGCCTTCGCGAGACGGATGCGTATCAGACGACTGCAAGAGTCTCCGATCCCGCATGGGTCCGAAAGTGGACGCCAACCGGACGCCAACCGGACGCTGCGCGCCCAAAGGCGGGAACTGTGGTATCTTACGTCAAACGCGATGGGACAGTTCAATGAAGCGTTGGGCCCTCAAATGGCATTTGCTGCTGGTGCCGAGCGTCCGCGTGTGAGTGCGCCAGGTAAGCTGGTGCGATCGCCGGTGGAAGACCGGTCCGCGTAAGGGATAGCGCCCGCCTGGTAGCGAATGTTGCGTGGGCCCCTGGCGACAGTGGCCGCGAAGCGTACAGAGCACTGATCTGAAGATATCGCTCCCGGGTCTCGAGAGGAACAACGTCGTGAAGCGGGACCTCGACCTCATCGTCTATGGCGCGACGGGTTACACCGGCCGTCTCATCGCCGAATATCTGGCGACGTCCTATCGCGGCGACGATGCTCCGTCCTGGGCGATCGCGGGGCGCTCGACCGACAAGCTCCAGAAGGTGCGGGCCGACATCGGCGCACCCGACGATTTGCCTTTGGTCAAGGCGGATGCCGCTGAGCCGGCCAGCCTGCGCTCGATGTGCGAGCGGGCGGCCGTGATCATCACGGCGGTCGGGCCTTATCAGCTCCACGGTCCCGAGCTAGTGGCGGCCTGCGCGGCCACGGGCACGGCCTATGTTGATCTGTGCGGTGAACCTGCTTGGATGCGGCGCATGATTGACGCCCATCACGAAGAGGCGAAACGGACCGGCGCGCGCGTCGTCTTCTCCTGCGGCTTCGATTCCATCCCGTTCGATCTCGGCGTGCTCACGTTGCAGGAGAAGGCGCGTGAGAAATTCGGTCGCCCGGCGCGGCGAGTCAAAGCCCGCCTGCGCAAGGTGAAAGGCGGCATGTCGGGCGGCACGGCGGCGAGCGCTCAGGCGACGTTGGCCAGCGCCGCGCGCGACCCAGCCCTGATCCGGCTGCTGACCGATCCCTTCGCGTTGACGCCGGGATTCACCGGGCCGTCTCAGCCGTCGGGCCTCATCCCCGGATACGATCCGAGCATGAACGCGTGGCTTGTGCCGTTCCCAATGGCTCCCATCAACACCAAGAATGTGCACCGCACGAATTTCCTGTTGGGTCATCCGTACGGCACGGACTTCGTTTACGACGAGATGATGGTCGCGCCGGGATTGGGGGAAGTCGCTCGCGTGACGACGGAGACATTCGCCACGCTGGTTTCCATGTTTGGGACCGGCGGTCTCAGACCCGGCGCAGGCCCGACTCGGGAAGTGCGCGAGAAGGGCTTCTACGACATCCTCTTCCTTGGCGAGTTGCCGGATGGCAGACGGGTCGAGGCGGTAGTCACGGGCGACCGCGATCCGGGCTACGGCTCGACCAGCAAGATGATCGCCGAGAGCGCTCTCTGCCTTGTGCGCGACCTGCAGGGCGAGGGCGGGATATGGACCCCGGGCGCACTGATGGGACCGGCGTTGCGCAAGCGCCTGAAGGAACGCGCCGGCCTCACCTTCAGCGCGCGTTGAGGTAACGCTCAGAACTGCAGCGGCGTGCTGGACTACGTGGATCGTAACCACTGAAAGCGCGGTTCGGCGAGCGCGAGCCGCAAATCCGGTTCAATGGCCGCGGACATGGCTGTTCGGATCGCCAATGGTTGACTGTTTGGGGCGAACCAGGCTTTCCGGACTGCTTGGTGTGCCTTCCACTGTTAGCGGAAAGCCATTTGCCGATACCCGCGCGCCAGTACCTGTGCCTGTCGGAACCTAATCCGGCTGGTACGTGGGGCCGAATCACGCAGTGCTTCTGCCTTATGAGAGAAGCTTACAGCATGGTCTGGTCGGTGCTGGTCTCATTGTTCCGGTCGCGGGTCTCGCTGGAAGCTGAGGTCCTGATTCTTCGTCATCAACTTAACATCCAGCGACGGCACCGGCCGAAGAGACCGGCCATCGGTCCCGTGGATCGCCTGATCTTTGTTGGGCTGTATCGATTGGTACCAAATGCCATCAAGGCGCTGACGATTGTGAAGCCGGATACCGTGATCCGTTGGCACCGCGCCGGTTTCCAGATCGTATTGGCACTGGAAATCGCAGCACAGCCGCGGTCGACCAGTTGTACCATTGGAAATTCGCCCGCTGATCCGCGAGATCAGCGTCGCCAACCCGTTGTGGGGAGCGCCAAGAAGCCATGGAGAGCTTCTCAAGCTCGGCATCGACATCGGCCAGACCAGCGTCGCAAAGTACATGGCGCGGAGGAGGGGCCCCCCTCGCAGGGATGGAAGGGGTGTTCGAGGCCAAACGAGAACACGGAGTCAAAGACCATATCGAGTGAATGGCGGAGCATAGCACGGCAGGCCCCCGAGCGCCATGATGGGCAACACGGCTGCGATTCTGATTGGATCAGACTATTTGTGTCTCTTCGGCAAATGACCAAAGTCACGTTGAATCGCTCCGCAGACCAAGCTGGTGGAGCAGATTCATCGGGAGCGGAAAGACCACGGTCGAGGACCGCTCGCCCGCGATGTCATGCAGAGCTGCGAAATAGCGTAGCTGCATCGCCTGCGGCTCCTGGGCGAGGATCCGGCCGGCCTCGACGAGTTTCTCGGCGGCCTGCTGCTCGCCGACCGCATTGATTACTTTAGCGCGTCGGAGTCGTTCCGCCTCGGCCTGCTTGGCGATCGCGCGTACCATGGTTTCGTTGAGGTCGACATCCTTGATCTCGATCGCTGTGACCTTGATGCCCCAGACGTCGGTCTGCTTGTCGAGGATCTCCTGGATGTCGGCGTTTAGCCTGTCACGTTCCGCGAGAATCTCGTCGAGTTCGTGCTTGCCGAGCACCGAACGCAGCGTGGTTTGTGCCAGCTGGCTGGTCGCGGCCATGTAATCGCCGACCTTGATGATGGCGCGCTCGGAATCGACGATGCGAAAGTAGAGAACGGCGTTGACCTTGACCGAGACATTGTCGCGCGAAATCACGTCCTGGGGCGGCACGACCTGCACCATCACCCTGAGATCGACCTTCACGAGTTGCTGCACGCCTGGAATGAGGATGATGAGGCCCGGGCCCTTCACCCCGGTGAAGCGGCCGAGCGTGAAGACGACACCGCGCTCGTATTCCCGCAGGATGCGAATGGCCTGAAACAGAAATACGATGACGAGCACCGCAAGCGCTGCATAGGTCAAATAATCAAGCATCATGATGTGCCTCCCTCGGAGGTCGGGGCTAGCGCGCGCCGGACCACCAGCGTCAGATCGACGATGTTGGCGATTTCAACCACCTCGCCCGGCTTGAAGGTTTCGGCGCCGCGCGCTTGCCATCGCTCGCCGTGCGCAAAGACGTGACCCTCATTCTCTGACCAATCGAGAACCTCTGCAGACAGGCCTCGCATGGCTTGCGCGCCGACCCGTACTGGACCGCTGCGAGCGCGCCGAAGCGAGTCGAGTACGACGAGAACAAAGCCGATGAACGTCGCTGCTACCATGGCAATGACCAACCACGACAGTCGGTAGCCGGGTTCTTCAATCCTGAAGAGCATGACCGCTCCCAGTACGAAGGCGACAACCCCTCCGAGGCCGATCACGACGGTCGGGTTGAAGGCCTCGACGGCGAGAAGTGCGATCCCGACCAACATCAAGGCCAGGCCGGCGAAGTTGATCGGCAGCAAATTAAGGGCGTAGAGGCCCAGCAGCAGGCAAATCGTGCCGACGACGCCCGGGGCGATCGCACCGGGGGACATGAATTCGAAGATCAGCCCGTAGATGCCAACCATCAGGAGTATAAACGCGACGTTGGGATCGGTGATGACTGCCAGGAATCGGGAGATCCATCCGGGATCGATGGCCTCGATGACGGCCCCTCTCGTCGCCAGGCGTTGCGTCTTGCCACCTGCAACCTCGACCACGCGACCATCGACCTGCCTGAGCAATTCGGCCGGATCGCGTGCGATGAGATCGATGACATTTGCCTGCAGCGCGCCGCTGGCAGAGAGGGTGGCGGCCTCACGAACCGCCTTCTCGGCCCAGTCGGCATTTCGGCTACGCAATTCGGCGAGGCTGCGGATGAAGGCGACAGCGTCATTTGTCGCCTTTGCCGTCATGGTGTCCTTCGGCTCGGGCTGGCGCTCGCCATCCTTCTTGTCCTTGCCTTCCTTGTCCGGGGTGCCGCTCGGCAGACCCGGTATCGGGCCGCCAATTTGCACCGGGGTTGCGGCACCGATGTTGGTGCCGGGCGCCATGACTGCGATATGAGCCGCGTAAAGAATATAGGTGCCGGCGCTCGCCGCGTGCGCTCCGGAGGGAGCGACGTAACCGACGACAGGAACTGGCGAAGCGAGCACATCCGCGATGATCTCGCGCATGCTGGTGTTGAGGCCGCCCGGCGTATTCAGACGCAGAATGACAATGTCGGCGCGTCGTTCGCCTGCCTTGGCCAAAGCGTCCTTCACGTAGCTCGCCGACGCAGGTCCGATCGCTCCGTCGATCGAAACAATCAGTGCAAGATTGCCACTCTCCTCCGCTAAACCGGGAAGGAGGGAGACAACCAGAGCGACGACTGCTATCGCCGCTACGAGGGCCGCCTTTACGGTCTGCACGGCAAGGACTCCCTTGCCGAAAATATGGTGCTCGGTTCCGGAACCTCAATGCCCATGTCGGCGCACGCCGTTGTGCAGTGCGACGGCTTGGATCAGCCGAAAGACTTTTTCTCAAGAGCGCATTGCAACGGTGGCTCAGCAAACAGTGGTTCACGAAGCCAGTTCAAGGTCTGACTTGAGCGCGACCAGGAAGCGCGCAGCTTCACCACCCGTCACGACGCGATGGTCAAAGGTAAGCGACAATGGAAGCAGGCGCCTCACCGCGGGCTGGCCCCGATGCGCGACTACGCGCTCCGAGATCCGGCCGGCGCCTACGATAGCCACCTGCGGCGGCACGATGACCAGATTGGCAAACCGACCTCCGATCATCCCGAAGTTCGACAGTGTAATCGTCGCGCCGCGCAGTTCCCCCGGGGGTATCGAGCGCGCGATTGCGTCAGCCCGCAGCCGGTCAAGTCCGGCCCGCAAGTCCGATACATCCCGCTCGGCGACATTGCGCAACACGGGAACGATGAGGCCGCCCCCGGTATCGACGGCGATGCCGAGATCGATGCGCTGCATCAGACGCCGTTCTCCGGTGCGGGAACTGTACCAGGCATTGAGCGCGGGTTCTGTTTTGCATGCGGCAGCGATGGCCCGCGCCAGGCGGATTGTCACGTCCTCGCCCTGCCGCCAATCGTCGATGTCGGATTCATCGGTTACGGTGGCGGGGACGATTTCAGCATGCGCTGTCGTCATGCGTTGGGCCATCGCGCGCCTTAAACCACGCAGTGGTTCGGCCGGTCCGGTTGGGGACATGCTCTTCGCAGCCCGTTCGACATCGGCCCGGGTGATGGTGCCGCCGGGTCCCGTGGGCTCGATGAGCTCAAGGACGACGTCGAGCTTGCGCGCGAGTGCACGCACCGCCGGAAACACTTGAGGTTCCTGTCCAGCCGGTCGCGCGGAAGGGCGTCCTGCCACCGGTGGATGTTCACCGGTACCCAGCTCGCCGACAATTGTGCCGGTATCCTGCTCGGGGCCTTCGGCAAACTCGACGAGCGGCGTGCCGACCTTCACGAGATCTCCCTTGGCGCCAAACAGATGCGCGATGCGTCCGCTCGACGGCGACGGTATCTCGACGACCGCCTTGTCGGTCTCTACCGAGACGAGTGGCTGATCGGTGACGACGTGATCGCCTTCATTCACGTACCAGGTGACGATCTCGGCCTCTTGAAGGCCTTCTCCGAGATCCGGCAGCATGAACTGGCGCATGGGGCGAAGTCCGTTTCAATTCAGCCGAACTGGCACGCCTTGCGGGCGGCGGTCACGATGCGTTCGACCGAAGGCATGTAATGTTGCTCGAGACGTGCCATGGGAACGACCGTGTCGTAGCCGGTGACGCGGGTCACGGGTGCTAGCAGCGAGGACAGGCCGCGTTCAGCGATAGTAGCGGCGATCTCGGCTCCGAATCCGCCGGTGCGTGCTGCCTCATGCACGATGACGCAGCGCCCGGTCTTTGCCACCGAACGGAGTACCGTGTTCTCGTCGTATGGCTTGAGCGTGGCGAGATCGATGACCTCGGCGGAGATACCATCGACAGTGAGTGCATCGGCCGCGGCCATCGTTTCCTTCAGCGCCGCGCCCCAACTGATCAGCGTGATGTCGCGGCCCTCCCGCACGACAAAGGCGAGATCCAGCGGCAAGGCGTCGCCATTGTCCTCTACCTCGCCTTTCACGGTGCGATACATGCGCGTTGGCTCCAGAAACACCACCGGATCGGGATCGCGGATCGCAGCGAGGAGGAGTCCATATGCGCGTTCCGGCGACGAAGCGATGACAACACGCAAACCCGGAATATGGGTGAGCATCGCCTCGGTGCTTTCGGAATGATGTTCGGGCGCGCGAATGCCGGCACCATGCGGCGCGCGTAGAACCATCGGACAGGTGAGTCGTCCCTGGGTGCGGTTGCGGAGTCGAGACGCGTGGTTCACCAGTTGATCGAGGCAGGGATAAAGAAACCCCATGAACTGGATCTCGCCGACTGGTCTCAGCCCTTGCACCGCCATGCCGACGCAGAGCCCGCTGATCAGAAGTTCGGCAAGCGGCGTATCAAGGACGCGCTCCGATCCAAAACGCTTTTGTAAGCCCACGGTCGCGCGGAAGACGCCTCCGTTGACGCCGACATCTTCTCCAAGCACGACAACGCTCGCATCATCCTCCATCGCGCGGCCGAGCGCCAGATTGATGGCTTCGACCAACGTCACCTCAGGCATCGTCCCCTCCCGCCAGTTCACGGCGTTGCGCGGCATAGGATTCGGGTAGATCGGCATAGAGGTGATCGAACATGGTTTCTGGCCGGCGTGACGCAATTTTCAGATAGCGCTCGACTGCAGCCTCGATGCGCTCGTGGCAGTCGGCAGCAAGCTGTTCTTCGTCGGTTTTGCCCCACATATTTTGGCTGGCAAGATAAGCCCTCAAGCGCGCAATCGGCTCTTCCTTCCAATGCGCCTGAACTTCTTCAGGGGAACGATAGCGTGATGCATCATCAGAGGTGGTGTGATCGCCGAGCCGATAGCTGACCGCCTCGATGAAGCGGGGGCCTTGACCGTCGCGGGCTGCGGCAATCGCCTCTTCGGCCGCGGCGCACACCGCCACCACGTCATTCCCGTCCACCTGCTCGCCGGTGAAGCCTGCAGCGATCGCCTTCTGTGCCAATGTTTCGGCGCCGGTCTGCAATCGCAACGGCACCGATATAGCCCATTGATTGTTGGCGGCGACGAACACGACCGGCAATTTGTGAATACCGGCAAAATTCATCGCTTCGTATACATCGCCTTTCGAGGTGGCGCCGTCGCCGAACAGGCAAACGGCGACACGCGGCTCTCTGCGCAGCTTGAAGGCATAGGCGACGCCGGCGGCATGCGGGGCTTGCGAGCCAACCGGAACGCAAAACGGGAAATCGTGGACCGGTCCGGAGAAGTTGTTGCCGCGTTCGTCGCCGCCCCAGAACAGCAGGATTTCCTCCAGCTTGACGCCACGCCAGATCAGCGCGCCATTGTCGCGATAGGAGGGCAACAGCACGTCTTCTTCGCGCATCGCACTGGCGATCCCGACCGACACCGCCTCCTGGCCGAGCGATACCGCATAGGTGCCAAGCCGGCCGGTGCGCTGCAATGCGACTGCCTTTCGATCAAAGAGGCGCAGAAGCACCATGGTTCGATAAAGCGCGACCAGCAAGTTGGCGTCGGCGGCAAAGACAGGGAGCGGCCGGTTTATCGAGCCGTCTGGCGCGAGGTAGTTGCGGTGGCACACCTCGAAGTGCGCGATTACCGGGAGCCCCTCGTTTGCCATCCATTTGCTGGCCACGTTCTCGCTCCTGGAGCGATATTGCCTCCCATACCCTTTCATTTGGTGTTCCGCCGAGACGACGCAATACCGTTGCAGATTCGCTTGGCGCGTCAGGTCGTTGCTGCACTGCGGGTTTATGCGGATCAATCCATACGTGGAAGCGGCACTGCGACGATGGTATATGGGAGCATGGCAAATGGTCAGGTTGTCCTGGTAACAACTGAACCGTTAGGCGGCGGCCCACCCGTTCGCTCGGTCTACTTCGTCGCCGAAGGGGATCCGGCAAAGGCCGAGGCAATCGTCGCTGCCGTGATGGCCCCGAATGAAAGGGCCGAAGCGTTGGGACCGCTGCCGGAAGCCGCCGTGAAGGCACTCGGGCTAAAACCCGGTGACTTCACGCACGCGTGACCACGCCTGAAACCCCAACAAGCTGACGAGCAAGGGGCGAAAGCCCAGGAGTGAGGTCGCCGCCGGCAGCGGCATCGCTTTCAGCTGAACCAAAGCGATTTCGATTAGGTGGTAAGCCAGTGAAGCCGCGACAGGCGAGGCAGGTGGCTTGTCGGTCGGTCCTCAGAGTTTGCTCAATTTGCCCCTGTTTGCTTCGGGCTTGCGCAATCTTTTGCAAACCCTGGAGCGTCGCGAGATTGCCGAGGTCGCGGCGCGGATCGCGAGCGAAAGCGGACTGGACTATGCGGAAAACAAGCAAGGCGACCGGTTGAACGGAACCTATCGGCGCATGCTGACGCTCAACAGCGGCCGTTTCGCGCTGATCGAACGTGCGAATGATCTTAGTCTCGTGCCGTGGCGACCGGTGCTTGAGCGCGCCAAGGGGCAGAGCGTCACTGGCATTGTGGGTGGAGAAGGGATTTCGTGGTCGATCGGGATCAAGCGCGGTCTGGGCCGGTGAAGCCGAGTCCAGACTGATTTTGCAGCCGCTGGCCTCAGCGTTTGGACCGGACCTTGCCGGTCGACCGCGGGGGCGGCCTTTTCGCGGATCGCGCGCCCGCTAGGTCCTTGCCCTAGGCCCGATAACAACAAGCTGCCGTTCGGATTCGACAATGACCCTTGTCCCGAACTGCTGACATTCCCCATCCAGTGTCTGCTGGATCCATTCAATGTCCCGCCACGATGGATTGGAGAGGCGAAAGTTCTTGATCTGCAGGGGAACCAGCCTGAGCGCATGGAGGCTTCCGCTGGCCGGATCCAGGTCGGCGAAATACATCAACGCCAGGTCGTCACGGTAACGCTCGTAACCACGGATCCCTTCATAGTCGTTCAGAAAATCGCCGCAGCCATAGAGAATGAGGCGGTCTCGATAGATTTCTATCGCTCTCGGGTGATGCGGAGAATGCCCGTGAACGATCGACACGCCCGCCTGGTCGATCAGGGCCCTGGCAAAAATCCTCTGCTCATCGGGAATGCGATACCCCCAATTGGATCCCCAATGGATCGAAACGACGATGAGATCGTCTGGCCTCCTGACTGCCATGACCTGGTCAGCGACCTCGAACGCGCTCGCCTCGCACAGGTCAGGCAGCAAGTTGACGCCCGGAGCATTGGGTCTCGCAGCCCACTCGCACGGGATGCCGCTCGATGTCGATCCAAACGAAAAGATCAGGAGCCGGGCGTTGGCAAGGGACAGCACTGCGGGCGCGCGCGCTTCGCGATCGTCGCGGCCTGCGCCCGCCACCTTGACGTTGAGTTTCTGCAAAGTCGTCAGCGTCTCAAACAGGCCGGCGCGGCCCCAATCGAGCACGTGGTTGTTAGCCAATACGCAGCAGTTGATCCTGGCAGCCGCGAGACATTCTGCATTCTCCGGGCTCATGCGGTAGTTGATGCCCTTGTTCGCGCGGTCGTGGCTGCGGGTCACAGCGGTTTCGAGATTGATGATCCGCGCGTCCGGCTGCATGCGCTCCAATTGGCCCAGCGCAGCGCCCCAAATGTAGGACGACCCGTTGCGCCGCGGGATGGACCCGTTCGCCCGCTCGGCGAGCAGCACGTAACCCTCCGCCGATCGCACGCAATGTTCGTAAATCTCGGGGCTGCAGGGGTGCGCCAGCACTTGGTCGATGCCGCGGCCGCACATCACATCTCCGCACAGGAAAAGCCGTACCGGTTTCCGATGCCCAGGAGGCAAATGTCCTTCCACCGACATGGCGCGCCGCTCCAGTCTTTTGCGTCAGTCGCGAGAGGTCCTGAACGCCGCCATCACCTCGGCCAGCATCCGCACCTGGTCTCCCGCATAACGCGGAGAAAAGTGAAAGGGCTCGACGCGGCGCACATTGGCGTCCCGCGCGATTTCTCCGGCAGCCGTGGTGGTCAGATGGGCCCGCTCCCTCGCCAACGCGGCGTCGGCATGTGCAAATGCTGCCTCGATGAACAGGATGTCCGCATTCTGAATCAGCGCCACGATGGCGGCGCGATTGGCCGGAGTGTCGGCAGCATCGGTCACGTAGGCAATCTTCTGGCCCGCAGTGACGGTGAGGAGATCGCGCAGGCTGGCGAGCGGGACGAGGCGGTCGGACGTCGCCGGGTCATCGACATGGATCAAATAATCGTCGGCGCGACGCGCGACAACCGCCTGCTTGAGCGAGCGCAACCAGGGGCCGACGGGTAGCCCGCGCGCCAACAGCCGGTTCTTCCAGACATTGACATGCGCGGCCTCCTGCAGCGCAAAGGCCAGGCACGGCATGCCGTGTTCAAGGATCGCGGCTGACACCCGATGGGTCGGCTCATCGCAGAGTATGCCGGCCGATGTTTCGCGGGAGATTGCGGCCTCCGCTGCAAAAGCCTTTCTCAGCCGGAACCGGGTGGTCGAGATGGAATTTGCAGGTCCGAGTTCGCTCACGACGAAAACAAGATCGCAAGGATAGTTTTCGACCAGATTCCATCGATAGGCCTGAAGCTTGTGGGAGACGCGCTCGGCGAAGCCGACCGGGCCGTAAAGATGCACTGCCTTCTCGTGTCCCACGAGCAAGCGGAGCAGATGATCGAAGCCGACGAAATGGTCGATATGCGCATGCGAGACGAAGATCTGGTCGACGCGTCGTATCTTCCGCGCTGACAGTGCGGCGATTTCTCCGATGTCGAACAACAGACTGTGCTTTTCGAATAGCGTCTCCACATAGACCGTCGGGTCGCCGTAGCGACCGTTGACCAGACTCGGGTGGAAAATGGGTCGCATGGCAAACTATGCTGCTGCAACGAGCCTTGACGGATCCCGGGCGAGACTTCGCCTTCACTGCGCGTGGCATCCCCCTTGTACACCAGGATGATTTCGGCCGACGCCCTCGGGATTTTCCGTATTTAGGCAAGGTCGACGGATTCCGCACCTGGCAAAATCGGGCTAGAATACCGCAATCGGATCGCGCCCGTGCCAGGCACCGAGGCACATGGACCGTGTTGCGCGGGATCCAATGGTTCCGCGCCGGCAATTGATGCGCTCTGCCACAGGCCGGGCCCGGAAGAATTCGTCCAACCGAACCGATGTTTCCTGGAGCCTGAGGAGAGATCCATGAAGCTCGCTTCAAGCGCCTTCGCCGACGGCGCCGCAATTCCCCGACGGTTTACCTGTGATGGAGAAAATGTCTCGCCACCCCTGCAATGGTCGGGCGCGCCAGAGGGAACGCGGAGCTTTGTGCTGCTCTGCGACGATCCTGATGCGCCCGCCGGCACGTGGCATCATTGGGCGGTTTACGATATTCCGCCAGTCGTAACGGAACTTGCAGTCAGCGCCGCGCAGAACACCAAATTGAAGCAGGTGGCCAACGATTTTCGGAAAGTGGGCTATGGCGGTCCGTGTCCACCTCATGGCCATGGGCCTCATCATTATCACTTCCGGCTGCTTGCCCTCTCGACGGACCATCTTCGGGCAAAGTCCAATGCGTCCTGCCCTGACATTGAGCGAGAGGCACGCAAATATGCGATCGCGGAAACGATCCTCGTCGGTTGGTATGAGCGATAGTGCCGGCAAAACGCCGGGACCAGAAGACAAAGAACGACGGCGCTGAAACAAGGACCGCGCGGACTTGCGGTGTTGTCGGCTTGGGGACACACGCGGCCGCTCCGGAGTTTCCGCTCTGCACCAGGAGCCGCCATTCCCCCTCAAGTCGGCTTTTGACCCTCAACGGAGACATTAGGTGGGGAATCCCGGTCAAGAGCGTTGGGCCGCTCGCCAGCCTGAGCAACAAGCAGTGTGATGGCCTGAGCGCAGCCGAAGTGCTAAAGAGAGACACTCAATAAAACACATTGGGGGACCAAGTGAAGCGGGGCTATGTCCGGTCCTGCCATTTTCGCGGCAATGTGTGCTGGAGGACCGCCTAACGTATTGCGGTCATTCGCCGGACGCCGTGTTTCGCCTAACGGCTGATCGGTCGAATCTACTCGTTGCCCTCA
Source organism: Bradyrhizobium sp. NP1 (assembly GCF_030378205.1). Lineage (NCBI taxonomy): Bacteria > Pseudomonadati > Pseudomonadota > Alphaproteobacteria > Hyphomicrobiales > Nitrobacteraceae > Bradyrhizobium > Bradyrhizobium sp. NP1. The sequence continues at coordinate 5,042,371 of NZ_CP127385.1, read as the reverse complement.
AGCGGTCCGACTCAAAATCGTGAACCGATTGGAGACCGCACGATCATGAAGAACTTGCTGCTGCTTGTGCTTTCCATGGTTGCGGCCACGCGGGAAGCGACCGCACAGGAGGACGCACAATGCGTCCGCGAACGTGCCGCCATGGTCGAAACCATCCGGGCCTACGCCCGGTCCGACGCCAGCGTGTTGGGACAGCAGGGCCTGTCGGAGAGGGTCCTGGAGGCCATGGCGCAGACGAAACGTCATCTGTTCATCCCTGAGCGATCTTGCTCCATCGCATACGCGGACGGACCGGTTCCGATCGGCCACGGCCAGACCATATCGCAGCCGTTCATCGTGGCCTTGATGACCCAGTTGGCCGAGGTCGCGCCGGATCATGTTGTGCTCGAAGTCGGTACGGGTTCGGGCTACCAGGCCGCCATCCTTGCGCACCTAGCGCGAAAGGTCTGCACCGTCGAGATAATCCCGCCATTGGCCGAGGCCGCCGCAAAAACACTCCGAGACCTCGCGTATGACAACGTGAGCGTCAGGCTTGGCGATGGGTATGGTGGCTGGACCGAATGCGGTCCTTTTGACGCTATCGTCGTGACCGCCGCGCTCGGGCAGCTACCGCCGCCGCTGATTGAGCAGCTTAAAGTGGGTGGCCGGCTCGTCATGCCGGTGGGGCCCGCTTACACTACCCAGCAGCTCACGGTCGTCGAAAAACTCGCCCCTGGCAAGACGACAACGCGCGCCGTCGCCCCCGTGCGCTTTGTGCCCTTTACGCGTTCACAAACTTAAAAGCCTGTAACGGTCCAGTTCTTGAGGAGCAGGACTTGGGGGGTCGCCTAGGTGGCTGGAACCTTGCGGGAATGTACGTTTTGGAACGGCAGCAATTGGCGCGAAGCGGACCTAAGGTGTCCACCGCACGTAGCACGCCTAGATCTCGAGCACGGAGAGCTCTTTCGGCAGCATAAGTCTACGGATCAATCAGAACGCCCGGGTTGAGCATGCCTTGCGGATCCAATTCGCGCTTGGCTGCTCGCAATGCGGCCGCGAAAAGCTCCGGCCGCTGTCGGTCGTACCAGGGTCTGTGATCGCGACCGACGGCATGATGATGCGTGATGGTACCGCCTGCCGCGAGCAGCGTGTCGCTTGCCGCATACTTGATGGCCTGCCACTGCTCGAGAAGCGCGCCGTGTCGACCGAGGGCGTGGAAAGAGAAATAGGGTGCAGGCCCGTCGGGGTAGACGTGGGTGAAGCGGCAGGTGACTTCACCGTTCACGCCAGTCGCTTCCAGAATCGCTCGCTCGGTTGCTGCTTTGACCTTATCGTGCAAGCTTTCGAACTGATCCCAGGTGATGGCGGTCTCGAACGTATCGTTGATGAGGCCCGCGGGCGTCAGAAATTCGCGCGCATAGGGCATCCGAATAAACGCGTTGCGCCAGATGCCTGCCGCGCCTTGCAGATGCGCGTCGCTGACGTTCGCTGGCTCCGGCGTTCCGCGGTGGTCAGCGCAGCATTCAAACGCCCGCGCGATCCAGGCGTCCAAAGGATGATCGCCCGATTCGAATGCGAGCACCATGATGGCAACGCTGCCGTCGGCCGCGCCTGTGTTGAAGGCTTCCTGCGGGTCCAGGATGCGGCAATTTGATGGATAGAGGCCGGCTTGCGCTACCGCACGCACAGCGCGCGCGGCGTCGAAGAACGAGGGGAAACGAACCGATGCGCCGGCGCGGAATCGTGGACGAGGCTGCAATCGCATCCAGGCGCGCGAAATCACTCCTAGAATTCCTTCCGAGCCGATGAACATGCGGTCGGGACTCGGCCCAGCACCCGAACCGGGAAGCCGGCGCGTCTCCAGAACCCCAACTGGCGTCACGACGCGCAGGCTTTCGACGAAATCGTCGATATGGGTATGAAGATTTGCGAAATGGCCGCCCGATCGCGTCGCAATCCAGCCGCCCAGGGTCGAATATTCAAAACTCTGCGGAAAATGCCGTAACGTGAAGCCATGCGGCTTGAGCTGGTTTTCCAAAGACGGACCGTAGGTGCCGGATTCGATCGATGCGGCGCGCGACACCGGATCTACTTCAATGACTTTGGAGAGATTGCGCAGATCGAGGGTGACGGCTGCCTTATGCTTGATGCCGTCAACCCGCGGCTCGATGCCGCCGCAGACGCTCGAGCCGCCTCCAAAAGGCGTCAAAGAAGCGTCGACAGAACGCGCCCAGTCCATCACGGTGGAAATCTCCGCCTCGTTACGCGGATAGGCCACAACGTCGGGCGCGCAATCGTAGTCGCCGAGCATTGCTCTGACGTAATCCGGGTAGGACTTGCCATAGGTGTGCGCGGCGCGATCGTAGCGTTCGGTCGAGCAGAAGGGGGCGAGGGAAGCCGGCGGCAGCACACGCGGTTCCCGCAAGGAGAGGTCTTCCAGGCCCGGGACTACGATCGTGTCGAATTCGTCAATTGCAAATTTCGCGCGGTAGCGGCCGAGGACGAACGTCCGCTCCTCTGCGCTCATACCTTCGCCTTCGCGCCCCCAGCCGTAATGTTTTAGCCTTGCGCTAGTCATGAGCGTTTCTCGTGTTTCGAGAGTTTCTTAGATCGAAGCTCGTTCGATCGAAACAATACGCTTTCGAGGGAGAGCATGAAAGACCGCGGCGTTTGACGTGGGCTGTTTTCTTGCGCGAACGGTGCAACAACCGCTCCTGCCGTTTCAGCAAGCCGCAGTTTTGTCCGCGTATCGCGTGGCGGAACGCTAAGCCGCGGTATTCAAGCGGGAGCAAATCCCGCGATTGCGACAATGTTTAGAAGCCCCTGGCTTGCTGAATTGCGATAGACTGCTCAGGCGAGTGGAATTAATCTATCCTCGCTCTCGGTCTCGAAAGGTGTGCAATTGGTCTCCGAAAGCGACCTAGAGGCTGCACTTGATTTCGTCCGGACTCGGGCCACCGTATCGGTCGAGGGCATTTTTGGTCCAGCCTCGATGACTTGGCGGATCGACAGAGAAGCCGTGATCTTTTTGGGCGCCGGTCGTGCTTTGCTCCTGCAGTTGGCGCATCCCTGGGTCGCCGCCGCCGTCGCCGAGCACTCTCGGACCTTTGCGGATCCAATCGGTCGCTTCCATCGAACCTTTGATGTTGTGTTTGCAATGGTGTTCGGCTCGCTCGACAAGGCCCTTGCTGCTGCCCGACAGCTGCATCACCGTCACGCCACGATCGTCGGCCGCTTGCCCGAAGCAGTCGGTCCCTTCGATAGTGGCTCATTTTACTGCGCCAACGAGGTCGCAGCGTTGCGCTGGGTTAACGCCACCCTCGTCGAGACCGCTATCATCGTGCACGACCTGATTTTGCCTCCGTTCTCGGTCGAAGAGCGCGAGCGATATTGGGCCGAAAGCCGGCTGTTTGGGGCATTGTTCGGGCTGACGTCGGCCGACTTGCCGGCGGATTGGGAAGCATTCGCTGCCTACAACGCGGCTATGATTCAATCGGATACTTTGTCCGTCAGCACCGCGGCACGCGAGGTCGCCGGACAGATCTTCGCCGGCGAGCGACCATGGTTGCGGCCGCCGCGATGGTACCAGGCCCTGAGTGTCCAGCTGCTGCCAGATCGATTGCGCATGGGCTTCGGGTTCACCTTCGACGAACGTGACAGGAAAGCCGCCGAACGCGCGCTTGCGTGGATACGACGCTTGTATCCCAAAATACCGACCCGCCTCCGGTACGTCGGTCCCTATCAGGAAGCTCAAGCGCGACTACAAGGAAAGCCGCAGCTCGACTGGGCGACCCGATGTCTTAACAGGGTCTGGATCGGACGGCCCCAACTGGATGACTTCTGGAACAGGTGAAGCTCTCCTAGACGCTATCTGCAAGGCACATTTAGCGGTGTAACAGTCGTTGTAATCAGCAAACTCCAGTCTTGTCCGCCTTTGGCGCAAAGCGGCGGTTGATACCCAACAGCATCTCGTGGTCGATAAGCATGAGTTAGAGATGGAGTACGTTGGTGACCGATAAGCAAATACTCAACCCTTATTAGTAGGGCAGGGGCCGGCCCCACGGACGTTCGCGTAATGAGCGGTTATGGAATTGTGCCCACGCGAACGCTTGGTCCGCCTAGGGTCGAACATCATGGCCTGCTAGCGCCTGAGAACGCCAGATAGCCGTTCAATACGGCCGGCGCTTGCGCCATCGTCTTAAAGAGTTGGGAATGACGTTTTATCTCTTGCCACCCGTTAGCGCCGGCGAAGTGTGGAAGAGTCAGCGCTTTCGGTCAGAAATCATCATGCGAAAATGATCCGGATCGAAGCCGATTTCGGTCAAGATCGCCCGATTATGTTGCCCAACGTCGGGTGCGGCTGGAAGGGAGTCTTCAGCCCCACCGACGGCGCCCGGTGTGCGGGCCGCGTAGACATGCCCGACCAAGGGCGTGTCGCAGCATATCGCGCTCTTCGCTTCCTGCACATGGTCGTTGCGGAGCCATTCGCCGGGATTGAGAATGCGATCCGCTATGATGTCTGCCGCGTGCAATCGCGTGAGCCAAGCCTCCGTAGTGTCGCTCGGAAACACCTTGCGCAGTTCTTCCATCAATGTCTCGGCATGGTCGGCGCGGTGCGCAAAATCCGCAAAGCGCGGATCCTCCGCCAGGTCCACGCGATCTAGTACCGAGCAGAGTCGCCGGTACTGCGATTCCGTGACCAACGTGACCATCAGCCAGCCGTCGCAAGTCCGATACGTTCCTGCCGGAACGTTCAGCGCGCGCGGCGTCCCGCCCTCCAGGACATGCTCGGCGAATTTGTGTCCGAGCAAGGCGGCGGTCGACTGGGTCAGGCTGATATCGATCCGCCGACCTTTTCCCAGCCTAGCACGAGCAAACAGGGCGGTTGAGACGGCCTGGAAGGCGTACAGGCCGGTGCAAACGTCGGAGAGGGTGGCGCCAACCCGATGCGGGATGTTGTCGGCTCCGACATTGACCGATACCAATCCGGAAAACGCCTGTGCCACGGAATCCGAGCATGGGCGCTGAGAATAGGGGCCTTCTTGTCCGAAGCCGCTGATCGACAGGTAAATCAGACGAGGGTTGTCTTTGCTGAGCTTTTCGTAGCCTAAACCGAGCCGCGCCATTACGCCTGGCCGGAACCCTTCGATCAAGACATCAGCTTTCTCGGCCAGCTTGCAAGCTACGTCAATCGCCTCTGGTCTCTTGAGGTCGAGAGAGAGGCTGCGCTTGCCCCGGTTGTAGACCGCAGATAGAGCCGAATGGCTTCCGTACGTCGTCCCGAGCCGTCGCGACCAGTCGCCCTCCAGTGGTTCGACCTTGATAACATCGGCGCCGTTCGCAGCAAGGAGATAACCGCAATAAGGCGACGCGACACCCTGGCCGAAATCGAGAACGCGTAACCCCCGGTAAGGCGCTTCGAAGGTCGGCTGTATCGATGCGTTCGTCATCCTCAATCTCCCGGCGCGAGAACGATTTTGCCAATGACTTCTCGCCTCTCGACTCGTCGAAGGCCATCTCCGAATTGAGAGAGGGGAAGCGTCTGATCGACCAGTGCGCGAAGGCTGCCCGCCCCGTGAAGCGCGAACAGCTCTTCGAACAGCGTCTTGACCCGGCCGCGCAAGGCGGCGTCCGCCTTGGTCTTGCCCCAAGCCATGTAAAACCCCCAATAGAGGCCGATCACGGTCAGGTTCTTCACCAGGACGATATTTGCAGGGATTTGAGGGATGCGGCCCGACGCAAAACCGATCGGCAGAAGTCGGCCGAGCGGAGCGACGCAGCGCAAGGAATTGTCGAAGACGTCACCGCCGACGGGATCGAACACCACGTCCGCGCCGCGGCCCCCCGTAATCTTAAGCACTGGATCGCGGAAATCGTCGCGCTTATAGTCGATCACGTAGTGCGCGCCAAATTCCTTCGCCGCTGCGATCTTCGACTCTCCGCCGGCGGTCGCGATGACGCGAGCTCCGAGCGCGCGACCGATTTCGACGGCGGCCAACCCGCTTGCTCCCGCGGCGCCGTGAACCAGCAGGTGTTCTCCAGGCTTGAGATTGGCCCGCCACACCAGGCCCGCGTAAGCCGTGGCGTATATGGTTGGGAACAGCGTAGCACCCGCAAAGCTCAAAGAGGGCGGGATCTTAAAGACGTTGGCGGCGTCGACTATGGCTTCCTCGGCAAATCCCCCGGATGGCAATCCAGCGCAGACGCGGTCGCCGACCTGCAGCTCCGTCCGGGCATCCGAAGCGATCTCAGTTACGATGCCGGCCACTTCCGTTCCTGGAATGAAGGGTAGTGAAGGGCGGTTTTGGTGCTTGCCCGCGATGAACAACAGATTGGCGAAGCTGACGCCGGCCGCGCGTACCGAGATCCGAACCGTTCCGGACTCGAGAGAAGGGCTTGGTACGTCTTCGAGGGATAGGTCGCCGATCCCGCCGAATTGGCGTCCGATAACCGCGCGCATGAGCTAATCGTTCTCCATCGCACCATGGCGGCCCATGCCGGACGCGAAGCGGGTCGCGCCGCTGCGCGCCTCCTTCTGTCGCGCCTCCAAGGATAAGCTCGTTTCGAGGGCGATTGCCTCAGCCTCCGACAAATTCCATTGGCGCATGGCGGACATTCTGTCAGATCGCATGGCGATCTGCGGAAAGTCCGCGATTTCGCGCGCCAGCTCGATGGCCGTGGGCAAGGCTTGCCCGGTCGGCACAAGCCTGTCTGCAAGGCCCATAGCGACCGCTTCCGCTCCCGATATTTTCCTGGCCGTCAGCAACATGTCGAGGGCTCTTCCGGCGCCGATGAGGCGTGGCAGCCTCACCGTCGTACCGTCGCTCATGGGGACGCCCCATCGCCGCGAGAGCACGGCGAAGGTCGCGCTCTCCTCGGCGACGCGAAGGTCACATCGCAAGGCGATACCGAGCCCACCGGCACAGGCATAGCCCGCCACGGCGGCAATGACGGGTTTCGAGAGCAGGTCGTGGCAGGGGCCGTCCGGATCTCCGGCCCAAGGCTTGTATTCTCGCCCGGCGGCGAGTTCCTTTAGATCGGCGCCGGCGCAGAAGTTGCCTCCGGCACCTGTTAGCACCGCGACGGCCTGATCGGGAGTACCATCAAAGGCTCGCAATGCTCTCGTCAGCTCCGCCGCCGTCTCATTGTCGAGAGCGTTGCGGACTTCCGGACGGTTGATGGTGATGACCGTCACCGGACCATCGTTTTCGACCAGTAGCTTGTGGTTGGCCGTCATGCCCGACGCGCTCCTCTCCTCAATGAGTTTTCAGCAAGGGACACTCACTTTCCTCGGCAGGGCGCCAGGCCTTCTCGCCCGGGATCGTCGCGATGATCTTCCAGTAGTCCCAGGGCCCCTTCGATTCTTCGGGCTTCTTGACTTCCGTAACGTAGAGGTCACGGAGCAGACGGCCGTCCGCGCGGATTCTCGCGCCATGGGTGAAGGCGTCCTCGACGGGTAGCTCGCGCATTTTTCCGGCTACCTTCGTTCCATCGTCCGTTCCGGTCGCAGCAACCGCTTTCAGATAGTGAACCACGGAGCTGTAAACGCCGGCCTGCACAATCGATGGCGGTCGCCCCATCTTGTCCCAAAAGCGCTTCGCGAAGGCGCGGCTACCTTCATCGAGATCGTGATAATAGGTCGTGGAGGAAACGAGACCCTGTCCGTTCTTCAGGCCCATCGCGTCCACGTCGTTGATGAACATCAGAAAGGTGACGACTTGTGTATTGGGCCCTATCACATTGTATTCCTGGGCCTGCTTGATCGCGTTGCTGGTGTCGCTCCCGCCGGTAGCCAGCGCAAGCACCTTGGCTCCGGAGGCTTGCGCTTGAAGGAGGAACGAGGAGAAATCGGGGGTATCGAGCGGTGCGCGTACGCCGCCGATGACCTTGCCTCCGCTGGCGACGATCCGCTTCGTGGCCTCGCTCTCCATGGACTTACCGAACGCATAGTCAACGGTGATGAAGAACCATGTGTCGCCACCGCGTTTCAAAACCCCTTCCGGAGGGGCTGCAGCGAGCGCATACGTGTCATACATCCAGTGAAAGCTGTACGGTGAACAGCTCTTTCCGGTGAGTTCGGCGCTTGCGGGACCGGACATCAGAATGATCTTCTTGCGTTCGCGCGAGATGGTCTGCATCGCGAGTGCCGCCGCCGACGATCCGGCGTCGGCAATGACGTCGACACCTTGTGCATCGTATGCCTGGCGCGCGAGATTGGCGGCGATATCCGGCTTGTTCGCATGGTCGGCCGAGACGATCTCGATCGGCGCGCCGGCGACCTTGCCGCCGAAATCCTCGGCCGCAAGTTGGGCAGCGAGGATCGAGCCCTTTCCGCCCGCGTCGGCGTAGATGCCGGTCATATCGTTGAGGATGCCGATACGTATGACGTGGTCGGACACCTGGGCAAAGGCGGAGGACGCCATAAGACTGGCGACCAGACCGGCCGCGATTGCATTCGTCGCCATGTTTGCTTTCATCCTCTTACCTCCCTTTATTTCGCTTCGATCACCGTCCTGCCTTCGACGAGCCGATCTATGGCGGTTTGCGAATAACCATGTTCGATGAGGATTTCGCGGGTGTGGTGCCCAAGCCGGGGTGGGGTAGGCACTCGCGTGTCGGGTGCCGCAGTGCCGGGTAGAAGGGTTACGGGGAGGCCCTCGAAGGCGCCGCCGTCCAGCGTCGCGGTCACCCCGAGTCCGCGCACATGAGAATCCCCGAGGAAGGCTTGGTAATCTTGTACGAGGCCGCACAGCACGTCCTGCTCCTCGAAGGCACGAATCCAGTGAGCGCTGGGGCGGGTAAGAAGAATATCGACGACTTCGGCAGTTATTTCCCTGGCGTGTTCCAGACGGCCGCCTTCGCTCGCAAAGCGAGGATCCTCGATCCAATCGGATTTGCCCAGAGCGCGACAGATGCCCTGAAACATCGCGTTCGACACGCATGATAAATTGATGTGACCGTCTGAGGTGGCGAACGTGCCGATCGGCACACTCAAAGGCGGACTGGAGCGGTCGCGATGCATCGCGGCATCGAGAATAGGCATCGCTTGAAACGCGGCCGCGACTTCGACAAGCGAAATTTTGATGTGACGTCCGCCGCGTCCGGAAAGGCGCTTGTAAAGTGCGGCGCCCACTTGCTGGGCCGCATAGATTCCCGCTGCCGTGTCGACCGCCAGCATTCCGATCCTCCGCGGCGTACCCTGTCCATCGCGGTTCATCACCATCATGCCGGTGAAGCCTTGGATAATGGTGTCGGTGGCAGGACGGTTTTCATACGGACCAGGACCGAAGCCCAGAATCGAAACGTAAATCAGGTCGGGATTTCTGGGCCTTAGCTGTGCGTCCGCGATCTGCAGCCGTTCGACGACACCGGGACGGAAGTTCTGGATAACGATGTCGGCCGATTTCGCGAGTTCGGCGAGGATGTTCCGCCCCTCTGGCTTCGTCCCGTCGATGCAGATCGCGCGCTTGCCGACGTTGGGAACGAGGCTGAAAGCCGTGTGACCATCGAGCGATCCGCCAATCGTGCGCGCCCAATCACCGGTCGGCGGCTCAACCTTGACGACGGACGCACCGCCCCGCGCCAGAATCGCTCCGCAATAGGGACCCGCAAAACCCTGGCTCACATCGAGGACGCGCAGTCCGGCGTAATCGTCGATCACCTAGCCAAACCAACTTTAGATACCGAGTAGTATGTTGAAAGCTACCGGGTAGTATGTTTGGATGTCAATAGCGAACCGCGCAGGAGGAGACTTGAGCAAACTTGGCAAAATCGAGACCGCAGAGCCTTTGGCCGATCGGAGGATCGAAATCCTCGATGCGGCCTCGCGCGCTTTCATGCGGCAGGGGTTTGCCGCTACGTCGCTCGATCGGGTCAGCGACGAGATCGGTTCGACGAAAGGCGCGATCTACTATTACTACCGAAGCAAGTCCGAGCTTTTCTTCGCTGTGCATCGTCGCGGCATGGAGCTGACGCAGGCCGCGATTCGGCCGTCGTTCGAGGCTGGGTCCTCCGCCCGCGATCGACTGCATGGCATGGCGGTCGCGCATACGATGCTAGTCATCGATCATCTGCCGTATCTTCGCGTGATCGCGCAGGGCCTGGAGATGCATCTTCTGGAGCGCACCAACGAAAGCGAGAGGGCGGAGCTTGCGGAGGTCGCGGCTCTGCGGGAGGCGAATGAGAACCTATACATTCGCGTGATCAAGGATGGGATTGCGTCGGGCGAATTTAGATCCGTCGATGCGAAGCTGGCCGCGAAGCCTCTGCTCGGCGCGTTGAACTGGACGTCGCGCTGGTACCAGCCTCGCCCCGGAGAAACGCAAGCTGCGAAGAAGCGATTGGCGGAGTCGATCGCCGACTTCGTGGTGGCCGGCTTGGAGAAGAAGAATTGAGCGAGAACCGAGCGAGCCGAGTCAACGGCGATGTAGCGGCCTTTCGTGCAATCGAACTGATCTATCACTCCTATCTGACGGGGCTGATCTTGATGATCTCGTCCCGTGCAGGAACCGCACGCGCGGCCGAGGTGGTATATCGGACATTTCGGCGTCAGCAGCTGGCTCGTTTCCTTCCCGGCCTGAAAAAGCTCGGTCTGGATGGACTGCCGCATGCCGTGGCCTGTGCTCAGTACCATTATCTTTCGAACCAGGTCGGCGGCGTAAAGGTCGAATACATTTACGAAAGTGACGATAAGGCTTGGGTGCGATATCCACCGCCGCGGTGGATATGGTCGGGGACCGCAATCTGCGGCATCCCGTCGGAGGTATCGCGCGCCATGCTGAGGGGATGGCACGCCAACAATGGCGTGGTTCTCGGCAATCCGCGATTGGGGTTCGTTTGCACAGGACAGACGGTCGACGGGCAGCCCGGGCTCGAAGGTTACTACAAGGAGTGGGATCATGATCTCGCTCCCGAGGAGCGATTGCAATTCTCGCCGGGCGAACGATGCCCCCCATTTCAACGCGATCTTGCGCCGAAACTTCCGCAAATGACCTGGCCCGAAGAGCGGCTACAGAAGGTCCTGCGCAACTATGCGATGGAATACATCACCTCGATCGTGCCGGAAACGATCGAAGTACTTGGCCCTGACGAGGGTGGCCACCTTGCCGGTGCCGCAGCGCGACTGGTCGGCATGCACACCTTCGATGATGTGGCCTCCCTGCTTGACGGGGTAGGTGCGGGCGCGGCGGGTTTCGCAAAGGCCTTCGCCCGTCTTGCCAGAGGGCAGGGGGACGACGCCGAATTGCGAACCGAGGGGACAACGACGATGGTACGGCAGACCTCTTGGCAACTGATGGCAGAGCGCAGAGCGCCTTCTCCGGCCGTATTTGACGCCTGGAACGAATTATGGATCGGTGCTGCGCTGGCCCATGACCGATTTATGCGCGTTGATATTTCGCAACGACGCGATCGCGGTGATCCTTTTTGGTGCTGGCATTTCCGTTAGAGGGAGTTCTGCTTCGCACGACCGGTGCGCCGGACATGGCTGTGGGAGGGGACGGCCGACAGTCCACGGACGCCTGGCATTACCAGCCTATCGGAAGACAATCTGCGGCCGGCGCCGGATGTGGGAAGGACAATTATGAGGTTCCGATGGAGGCCGGCTTCGCTCGCGTGGCCATCGATGAATTGATAAATGCCAGCGCGCTGCGCGCCAGGCCCGGAAAAATGGAGTTCAAACGTCATGAGCAACGAAGTAGTCCGCTATTCCGTTTCCGACCGGGTCGCCGAGATCATGCTTGATCGCCCGCCAGTGAACGCTTTGAGTATGCCGGTGATCGATGCGCTGCTGACAGGGTTGCAAAAGGCCAAGGATGACGCAGCTGTGCGCGCGGTGATCATCGGCAGCGTCCACAAGGTATTTTGTGCCGGGCTTGACCTCGACATCGTGCGCGGAAAGTCGGGGATCGAGGCCAAGGGCTTCGTCGAGCGTCTCTACTTCGCTCTGAATGATGTTCAGTACCGGATGGGAAAACCTACGATCGCCGCAATCGACGGCGCAGCACGCGCCGGCGGCATGACCATTGCGATCTCCTGCGACATGATCATTGCTGGCGATGGGTCCACCTTCGGCTACCCCGAGATCGATGTCGGCCTCATCCCGGCACTGCACTTCGTGCACTTGTCGCGGCTGGTCGGCAAGCACCAGGCGTTCGGTCCTCTTTTTTTGGGCGAGCCATTCGATGCCCAAACTGCATACCGGATGGGTCTCTTGAGCGAAGTGGTGCCAAAGGGGACCGCGCTTGATCGCGCCCGCAAGATTGCGCGGAACTTTGCAGGCAAGTCACCGATCGTCATGAAGATCGGCCGGGATGCGTTTGCGCGTGCTGTGGACGCGGACTACCGCCGAGCGATCGAAAATGCGGCCGAGAGTTTTGCGCTTATCGCAACGACGGAAGATTGTCAGGAAGGATTGAATGCGTTCGTAGAGAAGCGGACGCCAGACTATCGAGGACGCTAAGAGCGAAAGGATTGCGAGGAAGTTTTTGTGCTCAGGTGGCGGTAGTTCGGCATACGGTCGGAAAGCTGTCTTGTCTCGCCACGTAGCCATCACGATGTACTTTGCTGGCGAGAGCATCGTCACGCTTGTTAGATCAATCAGAATTAAAACCCACCAGCTACGCGGTGGGAAGCCCAGTCGAAAGCATGTGCATACTTGCAATCCATTCAGCGAGGATGTTGAGGAAGTTTTTCGGGGTGGGATCGCAATTATTTGGAGGTTGTAATCGCTCACTTGCGTCTGCAATTGTCGCCATCGGTACGCTGTTGGCGTCTGCTCCCGCACCGGCTCGGAGCTATGATCCGAACTGTCTGATCTGCATGCACGTCTATGGCGAGTTGGAGGGCGAACAGATGGATTGCATCTTCACCTCGCTCGCCAGTGCGCAGCATCGGCCGCAGGGCGAGGGGCAACATGCCTGACCAACCCCTACTAGGGCTATACGCGGAAGTTGACGCCGACCCGACCCTACAGACCGCGGGGTGTGGTAGTTCTTGGAGCGCCTCACGCCATCGGGACCGTCCTATCAGGGCCGGCCAGTCGAAGCATTGGGTGAGTGTGAAGAACCGGAATCATGCGACGATAGACCGGGTGATGGATTCATTCGGATGATCACCGAAAGTCGTAGTAGCGGCTTCGCGGCACAGGGTACGCAACAAACGGGTTCGGATACATGTTCCGCGAGTCGCACAACCGACACATATTTCCAGCCCAGCGCTTGGTAGCTGCGAAGCCGCACAGGGGGAGAGTCATTCGTTCCGCAACTGCTGGGGGCACAGGTCGTTGCCCGCCCGGGCAATCGTATTGAGCAAAGGCGGAATTGGCAGCCGACGCTGCAAGGAGCGTTGCTAACGCTAGCATTAGGTGTCTCATCATCCTCTCCAACCGTGTTCGTCGCGAACGTGCGATGAGTTGCATCGTTCCTAAGTTCCTAAGCAACGTCGTCGACCCGATGGAAGCGCTGCGCCGGAGCGTCGGCCGGCCTGAACCCGCCAAGCCTTTGAAGAGGCCGAAGAAGGCGACAGGCCAGAAGGAGATGCTGCTGCCGATCGCGGGGGGAAGAGGCCGCCGAAGGAAGCCGCCGCGAAGAAAACGGCAGCCAAGCTACAGCGCAGGTCAGCCCCGCTCGGTGCAGCTCAGCCAAGAAGCCGGCCGCGCTGGAACGAGAAAACGTTCGGAGTGAACCTTCTGGCCACGGCGAGCGCGCGGCTCTCGCAGCAGCGTCTTCTGGCCTTTCCTTGGCCGCAAAGGTGCATCCGCGCGGCGCAATTGGCCTGCTGTCATCGAAGCCGCGGCTGATCCGGGCACTAGTGTCCCAATTCCCACACTGCGACTGAAAAGGCGTCTGTTTGTCAGCTTTCGAACAGACGGGCGAGGGCCATTCGCTCAAGCTTTGCGGCGTTTTCGGACCGATTGATATTTGCGATCCGCTACCCGTGAACGATTGGAGATGGCCCTGCAATTCCACCGTGCCATCGAGCACATGGAAATTTGGACTGCAAGCAGCGACTGCTTTTCCTTCGTGATCAGCTATGGGAGCCCGACTGGCCCCGGCTTTCACGGGCGCGCTGGCTACGTGGCGTCGTGGCGTCCACTCTATCAGGGCCGTGGTGCGATCAAGATCGGTGGCTCGCCGTTCAAAACGTTTTCGGAGGCCGAGGCAGCCTGCAGCGTCATGCTGGAATATCTGATGAGGAAAAACTGATCTGAGGCTCAGAGCAAGCTGCGGCGCGCGTCGGAGCGCGCCGGGCGACAGCTCTCGTGCATCCAGAGCCAGCGCGTTCGATGGCGAGCTGAATGCCGGCGCCGTACTCTTCCGGCGAGCCCTTGAACTCATAGAGGAACGGGCCGTTGATCTTCTTGATATAGATGCGGCCGTCCTGGACCGGCTCGACGGTGTTGGCGATCTCGACAATCTTGCGCGCGGCAGCTTCGGGACTGGCAAACGGGCGATCAGCGGCGAACTTCATGCGGCTCTATCCTGTATTCCTTGTCGCCTCCCGACACCCTAAGGGTGTCAGGAGGCAGCGCACTTTTGAGGATTGCTGTTGCGTCTATGCCACCAATGCCTTCGGCCGCACGGATTAGCGTACCGTACCGTACCGTGCAGGGAGGGGCTTGCATGTGTTATGATGTGTATTTGAACGGGAAGAGCGATCTTTTGGTTGTTCGCCGGGGATTATCCATTCCCTCTGAAGTGAAAGGTGCCTGGCGCAAAAGGAAACGAGCGGTCCGACGGGTAAGCGAAAGGATCCGTGAGGACATCGAGCGTCGCGGCTACCACCGACGCAGACGGTGTGACTGATCCTGGGAGACGGCGGAGAGGCGTCCCAGGTTCACGCGAACAGCCACACCGCCGCGCATCGATTGATCGCGGGTTCATTCTCGCAACGCCGAGCGCATCGCCGCCGCGCGCTGATGTGTTTCTTTGGATAACTGGGGGGTGCCTACAACTTGCCTCGATTTTGAAGCGCAATTGGATGCGTCGGATGCGGCGGCGCCGATGAGTACTCGTGACTTCCGCTCCACCATGGCCAGCCCCGGTCCGCGTTGGGGCGGGTCTTTGTTTGAGCCTCTGCAGATAATTCAACAGTGTTGCAGCCGCGCATCAAGACGACATCATTTGGCCTTGGCCGGATTTTACTCACCGGCGTAGTGGCGGCTCGGGGGGCTCGAATGAAAAACACAATCGCGAGTGCGGCGCTCTCTCTAGCGCTGATGTCTTCGGCTGCGATGGCCCAGGAACGCGCAGGCGACGCGGCGTTGGGCGCCGTGTCGGGTGCCGTGGTGCTCGGACCGATCGGTGCCGTAGCCGGTGCTGTCATCGGTTACACGGCGGGCCCGTCGATTTCGCATTTATGGGGCCTGCACCGCTCGAGCGCGCCGCGCCAGGCGCGGAGAGCCGCGAGCCCGGATCTTCGCGTCCCTGCAGGCGACAGCCAACCTGTGCCCACTCAGTCTGCACCCAGAGATCAAGCAGCTCCGCAAGCGGCTGCCCCAGCGCGGCCGTCCACGACCACCACGGCTTCCACCGCGCCGGTCCAGTCGCTGGAGTAAGCACATGATGGGGGCGCGGGGCTTCGGTCCCGCGCTTTTCGTTAGGCCCGACCCCGAAGCGACATACCGTGAAAAGCCAGCCACCTTGAAAGGTTCAAGGCGGACGCGTCCGGTCGGGGACATCCCGAGCGACGAGACCGACGATGTACCGATGAATTGCCTGGGGCAGGCGGCGGCGTGAGGGCTGGCCCAGCGCCGTCTTAGGCGCCGAACAATCCGCTGTTCGGCGACGCCTTTTGGCCCTTGCTCGGCCGCAGAGGTGCGTCAGCGCGGACTGGAGCTTCTCACGCTGGCTCGGCGCCTTGTAGAAGCCGAGCAGGCCCTGGCCAATGTCGTCAACGCGTGGTCGACCGCGGCAACGTCCGCCGTTCGCATCCGGGGATAGTCATCTGTAGTCCGGCCGGGGTGCGCTCGACGTCAGTCATGGTGGGTTCCAAATTGAATTTGGTCGCCGACATGTTGGCCGCGAGCATGACGGCTCAGCGACCAGCCCGGCGATAACTGCGATATGGCGCCTCAAATGGTTGTGAGCTGGGGGCGAACGAACCACGCAGGAGTATTCTGCCGGCGTGTTTCTCAATGCAACGGAGCATCCCATGAAACATGCCAGCAAGGCTATCCTCGCCGGTTCCGCATTCCTTTGCGCGACATCGCTCTCGTTCGGCTGGTCCGATCACGGCGGCCTCCCATTATCGGTCGCAAGCGCGCAGGCGCGCGTCGGCCGCCCTGCGACGCCGGTGAGCGTTGCGGGGGTAACGAGACGACATGTCCGTCGCGGCGCCTATGTCGGCGCCGGCCTCGCGGGCGCGGCCGCCGTCGGCACCGCAGCGGCCATCGGGTCGGCCTACACGGGCTACTACGGGGATGATCCCTACCATCGCGACGCAGGCTATGGCTACGGTACCGGGCCCTATGAAGCTTATGGTGCCATGCCCTATGGAGCCTACGGCTACGGCTATGGATATAGCAGGTTGGATTGCGCGCCCGGACCGCGCGTCGGCGCCTTCGCGACCCAGCCCTGGGACGACGCGCTGACGTGTCCGCCGTACTAATCTCTGTGCTCCCGAAGGCCGGCGCGCGTGCGTGTCAGGTGTCGGCCGACCTTCGGAGCGATGTAGGGAACACACGCCGCCAGCGCCATTTCTTTTTTCGCGCGGCGCACGCCCCATTGCCGAGGTTCAGAAGGGACTTACCGCGAACGACATAGATGGCGTGCTGATCATCAATGTCGGCGATACGGGCGAGTGTTGGATGGACGGGTTCGACACCGGCCGCAATCTCCATGATCGTGCGCGCGGTGGCTTCCGGGTCGGCGCAAGGTCGGTCTTCGACGGACTTCGTGCGGCGATCCTGTCTTCCTTGTCCTCGCCGCGCATGACAATCTTGAGCGCGTTATCCGGCAATGGCCTCTGCAACGCCTTGGCCTCGTCCCATGGTGCGCGCATCCAAACGTCACGCTCTTCGTCAGTGGTGATGATCACGGGCATTGCCTTGGGATGGATCGGCGCGACAACGGCGTTCGGCGCGGTGGTGAGAAAGCCGTATACGAGGTGAGGGCCGGGGATCGGCTTCGATTTCGTGCCGCGCTCGCCGTTGAAGGTGGTCCAGATGCCGGCGAAAGTGAACAGCGGCCGGCTGTTAGCAAGCGCGAACCAAACGACGTCTCTCTTCTTCGCCGTGGGGTTGGGCTCCCGTGTATTCGGCGAACGAGTTCGCCGGCACCAGGCAGCGGTTCTCTGGCCTGAGCCAGCCGCGCCAATGCGGCGAGGATGTGTTGCGGATATTGGTGAGCGGCGGGCCGCCATTGCGCGGTGGTGGCGGCATGCCCCACCGCATTGTCACCATTTCCTGCGCGTCGCCGTCAGCATTGCGGATGACCGGCGCAGGATAGTCGGGGAAAGACTCCCGGCATGGGCTCCGGGTTGCCTACATAGCGGTTCATGCGTCGGAACAGCGCCGCGATGGCGGTCGGGTTAGTCGTGATGCTGTACAGGTTGCCGTTCTCGATGAGCCAACCTCGCGCGGTCGCTCGCACGCCCGATGTCGAGACCCGCAGAAGCCCGCGCGAATAAGCCACGGGGAACGCGACAAATGCGCGGTCTGATTTTGCGTCGCGCACAATTCAGCCATTTTTTTGCCCCGCTGAAAAAGAATCATCGACAGTACAAGCACTTGTTCCCTCTGGTGAATCCGCAGCGGAAAGAAGACCGGCCGCAGGAGCTTTGGGATGGAGACGCTTTACGATCTGCTCGGCGCACTTCCGGACGATGATGCCGATAGCTTGAGGGCTGCATTTCGTCGCGCGGTCAAACGGGCCCATCCCGACGTCAATCGGGGAGACCCGGATGCCGGACTTAAATTCCGCCGAATCGTGCGTGCCAACGAGATTCTCGGCGATGGAGACCAGCGTGCGGCTTATGATCATTTGCTGGAGATCGCGTACCTTGAGCAGAAGGAGGCGGCAAAGCTCGCTGAACAGGAGCAGGCGGCAAAGCTCGCCAAGGTCCACAAGCTCGCTTCCGGCGTGATGGCGCTCGCTGGGGTATCGATCGCCGCGGTCGGCGCTTATGCGTTGTTCGTGCAACTGTCGGCGAACGCCCTTGTGCCTGCAACCGCCACCACGGCAGCACGCGAACCAGCGGCTATCGTCGCTGCTGGACCTGCCGGAGAAGAGGCGGCAACCGCTTCAACCGCGCCGGCGGACAAATCCGGGCACGGCAACGCCACTATCTCCGCGATCGTGCCGACAGTCGTGAGTGCGCCGAGCGATGCCGTCGAGACCGCGCCTGGTCGCCTCGGACCATCTCTTGACCACACCGCGAAGAACGCCCCGAAATTCGCCTCTGCCCGCATCGATCGCAGCAGCATTCTCTATCCCTTGCGCAAATTCGCGCGCGTCTTTGCCTCACTCTCGCAGACCAAGCGCCTTCAAAAAAGCGAGCCGCCCCGTCGTATCATCGCCGCCACAGGCGGCAAGCGCCAAGGCGAATAAGAACAAGAAACCCCGGGGGCGGAGGTAGAAGTCGAGGCGCTTGGGCCAACATCGCATCGAGACGCACGAGTTGTGTGTGGCGAAAACCTAGACCCTGGCATAGCGGTGATGGAGTCCGCCGAGGATCGGGGACGATTTGATGCTGCCGGTCCGCTGAACCGCGCGAGAGACCGGCGCATCTTTATCCAATGACCGGTGCGTTCTCACCTCGTTGTAATAGCGGGCATAGAATCGTAGAATCCGGCGCAGATGGGCCTCGCCCGATACAATGACGTGGTCCACACATTCCCGCCGGATCGATCCGATCAGCCGTTCGGCAAAACCATTCTGCCAAGGCGAGGCTGGTGCGGTAGGCCTGTCCCGGATGCCCATCACGCGCAATCGGCGCGTGACAACACTGCCATAAATGCGATCGCGGTCCCGGATCATGTAGCCCGGAGCCTCGTCCCAAGGAAATGCCTCCGTGATCTGACGGGCAACCCATTCCGCCGTCGGATTCTTTGTGACGTTGATCCAGACGAGCTCTCTGCGGTCTATCCGAACGATGACGAAGGCATAGAGGAGGTCGAAACCGATCGTCGGGACGACGAAGAAGTCCATGGCGGCAATCTCCGGCGCGTGGTTATGCAAGAAGGTCCACCATCCCCGGCTGGGTGGCTTCCGTCTTTTCACCACGTACTTGGCGACGCTCGACTGCGCGACCTCAAACCCGAGCTTGAGCAGTTCGCCGTGGATGCGGGGCGCGCCCCAAAGCGGGTTTTCGATGCTGATCCGCCGGATCAACACGCGCAGCTCGGTGTCGATCTGCGGCCGGCCTCCCAAAGATCGTGACTTCCAGCGCCAATAACAGCGAAAGCCAGAGCGGTGCCAACGTATGAGCGTCTCGGGCTGGATGATGGTGAGGACCGACAAGATTGATGGAAACCAGCGATACAGCTGGATAAAGAACCAGCGGTCATGGTTCGTCAGCCGGACGCGACCATGAAGTTTCCGCCGCAAGACCACCAACTGATGTCGAAGCGCCGCGTGCTCAGCTTCAAGCCGCAACCTCGACTTGAACGGCGAGGCCAGGACGGCCAGCACGAAACAGAGCAGCCCGATCATTCCGCCAGCTTAGGCGATTCCGTCACATCATCAACTCGGACAAGGTTTTCGGTACACACACGTGCGCCCGCCGGAAGAGAAGGTCAACGTGCTGCAAGTCACGTTGCCGACCAACTTCAAGATCGCCCGTTTTGACGACGAAAAGACCAACGACATCCTGCGCCAACTCGAGAAGGATATCGATGCGGTTCGGTTCGATGTGCCGGAAGGAAAAATCGAGCTTCCGGTCAAGCTACACTTCCACGAGTCGATCTTCGTTCCTCTGGCCAAGTGGGCCATGTTGATGGCCGGCAATTATCGCTGCATCACCGATGACGGCATGCGGACCGCCCAGGAAGCCGTGCATTCCAACCTTGAGGAGTCGCGTTCGATCTACAATTTCGTCGTTGATGTTTGCGTCAAGCTCGGCGCTGCGCGAGAGGACATGGTGCCGTTCGAGAAGTATGCGGCGGCGGCCGAGAGCCTTTCACGCCCGGCGTCCGCGGCGCGAGCACTTAACAGCGGCGCTCCGTACATCGAGCGCGCCGACAAGCTCGTGCAACTGATCGCGAAGGACAAGGGCATGAGCCATACGGTTTTGGATGCCATCGTGGCCCGTGTCGATCGACGGCTGGAGACCAACCGCAAGGCCAGAGCAGTGGCGGTCTGAGTAGATCCCGTGACCAAGCCGATTTGGTCATCTTGTTTACGGTGGGATTCAGTCCGGGATCACCAGCGGAGTGGCAAGGGCTGACGCTTCTCGTCGCGCGAGACGAATCTTGACTTACAACTCGACGTCGATATGAGACACCTTCTGGGACGGGCTCGATCACGGCTCGGTGCGCAGCGCAGCACTGACTCGTTCCTTGTAGGGTGTCAAAAAAAATGTGAAAGTGCGAGCACACTATTTTTTGCAGAATATCATGGTTGGACGAATCTGCGAGATATGTTTCGGGGTGGAGAGAGTGTGCAGCCGTCATCCCGACAAGGCTTGGCATTCTGAATTGGGGTGCATTTGCAATCGGGGCGTGCCTTGCCGCTGCCGAGTGCCAGCATCAAAATTTGAAAAGGAGGAAGATCAGGCGCGATTTGATAACGTCATCTGGCTACAGCGTCGTTGAGACAGGTATCAATCGCAAGCAAAGGGAACTTTTCCCTTGAAGCTTCCGCAGGAGAACAGGCTTCTAAAGCTCAAAGTAAAAAGGAAATTTGCGGCCGTTGAAGGCCGCCGGAAAATTCACGATATTTGGTGAGCGACAATTTTTGGGGCCGCTCAAAATGGCACAAGCAAAATTTGAACCCTTTGGGGAGCAGATTGACCTGACAGAGAAGTCGCTCGAGCGCACGGGCGCGTCGAAGTGGCTCGTGTGGGTTGGTTCGAGCGCGTTTTGGGCCTTCGCTGTTACCATTATCGTTGCGCGCGCCGTCTATTTTCAGCCGGGCATATTCGACGAGTTCGTGCGCGTCGTCAGTCTCTTTCGGGGTTTTTAGAACGCTATGTAAGCCGCCCGGATTTTTCTGGGCGGCTCTACTCTATGATGCGTTCGAAGGCGAGCGCGGCCGGGCTGTCGATCCGTCCTGGCGACTTTAGTTGCCAAAGCGTTCGTGAAATAGACAGATCCTTCATGGAAATAGCCTTCAGTCGACCGAGCTAGATCTGATCGTCGATTGTCGCCGTGGAAACAACGGAGACCCCGACTCCGTAGGCAACGGCCTGCTTAATAGCTTCCGTGCTGCCTATCTCCAGGGTTCTTCGAGGCTCTACGCCATGCGCCGAAAGGGCCTGCGAGACGATCTCTCGCGATCCGGAGCCGCGTTCGCGAACAATCAGGATTTCTTCCTCCAAGGCCTTCGGATCGATCGAATTGCCTGATGAAGCAAATCGGTGGACCGGACTGGTGATCAAGCTCATTACGTCGGTGCGCCACGGCTTGCAGACCAGATCGCTATCGCCGACCGGTCCTTCGACCAGCGCGATGTCGATATCGTGCTCGATCATGAGACGAGCGATATCATGTGTATTGGCGCTGACCAGATACACGTCAATGCCTGGGTATCGTTGGTGAAAGATCCCGAGATGTTCCGCGATCATATAGGTTGCGATCGTCGTGCTCGCGCCGATGCGAAGCGAGCCGGTATCCAGGCTGCGTAGCGATACCAACTCGTCTTCCGCTGCTCGCTCGGCCGCGAACAGCGCATCCGCATGTCGCAGGAGGGCCTGCCCTTCTCGGGTCGGTCTTACGCCCTTGGGTGTGCGATCGAGCAGGCGCCATCCAAGCTGAAGCTCGAAGTCGCGTATCCCTTTTGAAATGGCGGGTTGACTGATGCGCAGCGCGCTCGCTGCGCGTGAAAAGCCTCCCGTCTGTACGACTGTCGCGAATAGTCGGAGCAAATGCAGGTTCAGGAGCATAACTTCTGTTCATCGGGGCAGACACAAAATATATTATCTTTATTTGTCGCTTTGAAACAAAAGATCTCTCTTTGCTGACAGGGGGAGTTTGTGACGGAGCGCGAGAAATCTTCCAACAAGCGTGGGTTCGTTGCTGGCTTCGGCCGTCTTGCCGCCTTGCTCCCGGGCGTCGTTCTTTGCGTTCTCCTCACGTTGGTATCGATGGGATTTCAATATCTGGAGGAGCGTGCATTTGGTCATCCCTATGTCGAAGCTCTGGTAATGGCGATTTTGCTGGGAATGGCGGTGCGCGCCGTTTCGAATCCGTCACAGCGTTGGCGGGCCGGAATCGCCTTCAGTGCGAAGCAGCTGTTGGAGATCGCGGTGATGCTGCTCGGGGCATCGATAAGTTTTGCTGCGATCGCCGCCTCGGGGATGCTTCTTATCGGAGCGATTATTGCAACGGTCATTGTCACCTTGGGCGTAAGCTTCGGCCTGAGCCGCATGCTGGGCCTGCCGACCAAACTTTCAATTCTTATTGCGTGCGGGAATTCCATCTGCGGCAATTCCGCGATAGCGGCTGTGGCGCCGGTCATCGGAGCGGATGGCGACGATATCGCGTCGTCGATCTCCTTCACGGCCATCCTCGGCGTGTTGATGGTCCTGGGACTTCCACTGCTTATTCCACTTTTGCACCTGAGCGCGACGCAATACGGAATTCTGGCCGGGCTGACCGTCTACGCGGTTCCTCAGGTGCTTGCGGCGACCGTGCCGGCGGGACTGGTCAGCACTCAAATTGGCACTCTCGTGAAGCTGGTGAGGGTGCTGATGCTTGGGCCCGTCGTTGTCGCTCTGTCCCTGTTTGCTCCGCGTCTGCGCGGAATGGCCGCTGGCGCTCCACAGGTCAGGTCCGTCAACCCCTTCAGATTGGTTCCTTGGTTCATCGTTGGATTCCTCGTGCTGGCGGCCCTTCGATCGTTGCAGGTCGTTCCCGATGTTGTTGTCGCGCCGATCACCAGGACGGCCGCTGTCTTGACCGTTGTATCGATGGCTGCGCTCGGGCTTGGCGTCGATATTCGCGTTCTCTCCAACGTCGGCGGAAGAGTTACCGCAGCAGTGACCTTGTCGCTCATCCTCCTGCTCGTGATGAGCATAGGCCTGGTTTCCTTCTTCAGGTGAGGTCGCCGCGAAGCGTTTTGCGGGCAAGTGCGGCGTGGAGAAATTGACCAGGCCGCCGAAGCGTTCAAGCAGCGCAACCGGTTTTCGCAGCGCTCGCCCTGATCACCGTCTTTGAACGGCTATCGATCCTTCCGCTGCGCCAGGTCAGCCTCCGGGGACGTTGATCCCGAGCGCGCTTTGGCCCGGTCTGCCGATCTCCCGCGTGATATATTGCGCGAGTTGCTCGGCCGCCTCCGAGATTCCATGGCTTCGGCGATGCATCACGAGCTCTATCGACGGCAGCTTCGGCAGTCCATCGTCCTCATTGAGACAGCGTACGTTTGCCCCGATCGCGCAATGCGGAAATACGGACACTGCAAGGCCTGCAAACACCGCGGCCTGCAGCCCGGCAATGCTGTCGCTGACCGACCGGATCGACCATTGCAGCCCGGCCGACCCAAGCGCCTCCAGCGCGATCTGGCGATACACGCTGCCTTGCGGCAAAACAGCCAGCGGCAGGGGTTTGCGCAGTTCAGGGCTTCCCCCGCTTGCGGCGACCCACACCAGCGGCTCGCGACGTACCAATTCGCCCTTGCGAAATTCAGGCTGGTTCGTCATGAGCGCGATATCGAGTTCGTTGCGTTCGAGTGCCGCATGCAGATGGACACTGCGTGTACAGCGTAGCTCGATTTCCACGTTGGGATGCGCCCGAGAAAAGTTTTCGAGAACTTCGGGCAGGATGTAGGACGCATACAGATCGGGCGTTCCGAGCGTCACGTGGCCCGCGATATCGGTGGCGAGGAAGCGGTCGCGCGCTTCATCGTTCAGGCGCAGCATCGAGCGGGCGAATTCAAGGAGGACCTCGCCGTCATGTGTGAGGGTCAGCTTGCGTCTGTTGTCCTCGAATAGCCTGCGGCCGAGGCTCTCTTCCAATCGGCGAATCTGATGCGTGATGGCCGGTTGCGTGCGGCCGACCAGTCGACCGGCCGCGGTCAGGCTGCCGGTATCGACCAGCGCGACGAAGGTCCGAAGCAGGGCGATGTCCAAATCCTGATGCAAGATAAATCCCGCGAATGGTGACGATGCAGACAATCAATTTTGTCATCGTGCCAACCCACTGTACCATAAACGAAATAATGGCGATGTCAGCCGTTCCGGTACGAATAGCCGCAGCCGGGGCGGGGAGGCAGACGACCAACAATCCGGGGAGGTACGCGTGAAATTGATGAGGAAGCAGGCTAGCCGTCTCGTTCTTACGGTCATCTGCCTGATGTATTTCATTTTCTACGTCGACCGGGTCAATCTCTCGACCGCGGCGCCGATCATGCAGAAGGATCTCGGCCTGACCGCGACGGAACTGGGGCTCGCTTTCTCGGCTTTTGCCTATCCTTACGCAATCTTCCAGATCGCAGGTGGTTGGCTCGGCGACCGATTGGGGCCGCGTATGACGCTGACCATTTGCGCGTTGATTGTCGCGGCCTCGACGATCTGGACGGGTCTTGTTGGCGGCCTGGCGAGCCTTTTTGTGGCGCGTCTGGCGCTCGGCATTGGCGAAGGCCCCGCTTTCCCGACGGCGACCCGCGCCCTGTCGAACTGGCTGCGCGCCGATCAGCGCGGCTTCGCGCAGGGCATAACCCACGCGTTCGCGCGTTTTGGCAATGCCGCGACGCCGCCGATGATCGCCATGATCATCGCGGCGTTCTCATGGCGGGTGTCGTTTTACGCGCTGGGCGTCGCGAGCCTGATCTGGGCCGTCCTGTGGTTCTTCTATTTCCGCGATGACCCTCGCAAGCATCCGCAGGTGACGGCCGACGAACTGGTAGGCCTGCCGACGTCAACCGTGGCAGGCAGCCGCAAGCCGGTGCCTTGGAGACCGCTTCTGAAGCGCATCATGCCGGTGACGCTTACCGATTTCTGCTACGGGTGGATTCTGTGGCTCTACCTCAATTGGCTGCCGTCGTTCTTCCTGCACGAATACAAGCTCGACCTGAAGAAATCCGCGCTGTTCGCCGCAGGCGTCTTCTTCGCGGGCGTGATCGGCGATACGGTTGGTGGTATTGTGAGCGATCGCATCCTGAGAGCGTCAGGTGATGTCGCAAAGGCGAGAATTTCGGTGATCGTCGCGGGCTTCCTCGGTTCGTTCTGCTTCATGCTGCCGATCGTGTTCGTGCATGATCTCTTCGTCGTCGCGATCTGCCTGAGCATGGCGTTCTTCTTCGCCGAGCTGATCGTGGCGCCGATCTGGGCGGTCCCGATGGACATCACCCCTGAATATTCCGGCAGCGCCAGCGGCTTCATGAACTTCGGATTCGGTCTGGCCGGCATCATCTCGCCGGTCGTGTTTGGATGGGCAATCGACTTTACCGGCCGCTGGGATGTGCCGTTCATCGGCTCGCTTGGCATGCTGCTGCTCGGCGCAGCCCTGGCCCTGACCATTCATCCTCAAAAGCGTTTCGTCGACCTACGCGAAAGTCCAGTGCCCGCTTGATCGCCGCACTGGATTCAATGTCACAGGAATGGAGATGGAAACAATGAGCGCAGTCGCTGAAATCGATAACCTGGTTGCGAATGCAGAGATGATCGCCGCGGACCTGATGCGCAAGGCGAGAATTGCGCAAGAAGGATTTGCGGACGCCGATCAGGCCCGTGTCGATGAGGCCGTGCGTGCGATCGCATGGTCGCTCTACAAGCCGGAACATGCGCGCGAGCTTGCGGAGCTCGCGGTCGTCGATACCGGGCTGGGCAACGTTCCCGACAAGATCATCAAGAAGCAACGCAAGACGTTCGGTACGTTGCGTGACCTGTTGAGAGTGAAGTCGGTCGGCGAAATCGAGCGCGACGACAAGCGCGGCATTGTCAAGTTCGCCAAACCCATGGGAGTCATCGGCGCAATTACGCCCTCGACAAATCCCGGCGCCACGCCCGTCAACAAGACCATGATGGCTATCAAGGGACGCAATGCGGTGATCATCGCGCCGTCGCCGCTGGGTTATCGGACCACGGCCCTTGCCGTGGAATATATGCGCAGTGCGCTCGACGCCATCGGTCTTCCGAAGGACTTGGTCCAGATTCTGCCGAATCCGGTGACCAAGGAGACAACGCAGGCGATCATGGAAGCGGTAGATCTGGTCGTGGTCACCGGCTCGCAGGACAACGTACGTCGCGCCTATCGCAGTGGTACGCCTGCAATCGGCGTGGGCGCTGGAAATGTGCCTGTCATCGTCGACGAAACCGCCGATCTGACCGCCGCCGCTCAGAAGATTTGCGCGTCGAAGACCTTCGACAACGCGACGTCATGCTCGTCCGAGAATGCCGTCGTGATCGTCTCATCGGTCTACGACGCGGCGATCGAGGCGCTCAAGAAGGCCGGCGGCTATCTCGTCGACGAAGCGCAAAAGAAGCGGGTTCAGGGCGAGTTGTGGAAGAACGGCAAGCTCAATCGTCATCTGATCGCTCGCGACATGCCAGTCCTTGCCGACAGCTTTGACCTTCCCGCCGAAGCGAAGTCTGCGAAGTTCCTGCTGGTCGAGGAGACGGGTATCGGCAAGGCCTATCCACTCTCCGGCGAAAAGCTCGCGTTGGTCCTCACGGTCTATCGTGCGCCGGATTTCAAGGCGGCGGCAGAGACCATCCGCAAGATTCTTGATTTCCAGGGCAAGGGCCACTCCATGGGCCTGCACACCACAAACATGGCGCGGGCGCGCGAACTCGCCGAACAGTTGCCGGTCGTGCGCGTGCTGGTCAATTTCGCGCACACGTTCGGCAACGGCGGAGGCTTTGACAGCGGTCTCGAGTTCACGCTGACGATGGGCTGCGGCTCCTGGCAGAAGAACAGCATTTCCGAGAACCTGAACTACAAGCACTTCCTCAATATCACGCACTTGGTGGTGCCGATCGCGGAAGACAAGCCGTCGGAAGAGGAGTTGTTCGGGCCACACTGGAAACGATACGGACGATAGGATTAGCTGCAATGAATCTCGAGGAATTCGCGGCCAAACTGAATGTGCTCAAACCGGCCGGGGTGCCGATCCCTGAAGGCGTGGTCTGCTCGACGCCCAAGGAAGCTTCCGACGCCGTCGCCAGGATCGGTCCCAGCGTCGTGAAGGCCCAGGTGCCGACGGGCAAGCGCGGCAAATCCGGCGGCATTAAGCTGGCGAACACGCCTGACGAAGCGGCGACCGCGGCGCGCGCCATCATCGGTATGTCGATCGCGGGTCACTCCGTGGGGCGT
Organism: Bradyrhizobium sp. NP1; assembly: GCF_030378205.1. Lineage (NCBI taxonomy): Bacteria > Pseudomonadati > Pseudomonadota > Alphaproteobacteria > Hyphomicrobiales > Nitrobacteraceae > Bradyrhizobium > Bradyrhizobium sp. NP1. The sequence continues at coordinate 5,014,983 of NZ_CP127385.1, read as the reverse complement.
GTCCTGGTCGAGCAGCAATGCGCCATTGCGCGTGAACTATATGCGGCGGTGCTGACTGACGTGGGAAGTCGCAGCCCGATGGTGCTGTTTTCGACCGAAGGTGGCATGGATATCGAAGAAGTCGCGGAGAACAAGCCCGCGGCCATCAGACGCCATGTCGTCGATCTCAGCCGCGGATTCGGCGCGGCCGACGCGGCGGCATTGATCAAGGGGCTGGACCTCGGCCCGGCGGCTGACGCGATTGCCGATGTATTGGTCCGACTTTACCGCATTTTCAGCACCAAGGACGCCGAGCTTGTCGAGATCAATCCGCTGGCGGTCCTGAAAGACGGTCGAGTGGTCGCGCTGGACTGCAAGTTCGTGCTGGACGACGCCTCCGCAGCACGCCAGCCCGAACTGGCCAAGGTCGCGTCGCCGCCGCGGATGACGGCGCTGGAGTCGCGCGGTGCCGAACATGGGCTGAAGTTCATTCAGCTCGACGGCAATGTCGGCGTGCTCGCCAATGGCGCCGGCCTGACCATGACTACAATGGACGTCATCGACCATTGTGGCGGCCGGCCCGCGAATTTCCTCGAGATAGGAGGAGAGGCCTATACAAAAGCGGAAGTGGCGCTCGACCTCGTGCTTTCGAACCCCGGCGTCAAGAGCCTGGTGATCAATTTTTGCGGAGCGTTTGCGCGAACAGACGTCATGGCCGACGGTGTGGTGCGCGCGTGGAAGAAACTGCGACCGAAGGTGCCGGTGTTCTTCACCATCCACGGCACCGGCGAAGACGAAGCGGTCAAACTTGTTCGCGACGAGCTTGGTTTTGAACCATACGATCTCATGGAAGATGCCGTGAAAGCGGCAGTCGAGGCGGCACGATGATATATCGACGTGGACAAAAGGTTCTGGTTCAGGGCATCACCGGCAAGCAGGGATCGTTCTGGGCCGAAAAGATGATGGAATGCGGCACCGAGGTCGTCGGTGGCGTCAATCCAAAGCGCGCCCGCGAGGTCTATCTCGGTGTCCCGATCTTCAGCTCGGCCGTAGAGGCGGCGCGGCATGTAAAATGCGATGTCTCGGTCATCTTCATTCCGCCGGCACTCGCGAAGGACGCCATCATCGACGCGATCGATGCCGGTGTCGGAACGATCGTCACCTTGACCGAGCACATTCCGAGCCATGATGTGCTGGAGATCTTCGCCCGCCTTCGGAGCTCGAACAGCCGCATCGTCGGTCCGAATACCGCGGGCATCGTGACGCCCGGGGAGGGTTTCGTCGGGATCATGCCGGGTCACAACCCGAACGTCTTCAAGCCGGGCTCCGTCGGCGTCATCTCGCGCAGCGGCAGCCTCGGAACACTGATGTGCCTGAACCTGACCCGGGCCGGGCACGGTCAATCCGCCTTCATCGGAATCGGCGGCGATCCGATCATCGGCACGACGAGCCTTGATGCGCTGATGGCGCTGGATCGGGACGAGCGGACCACGTCAGTCGTGCTGGTCGGTGAAATCGGCGGATCGATGGAGGAGGCTGCAGCCGAATATGCGCGCTCGATGCGAAAGCCGGTATGTGCCTTCATCGCCGGGCGCTCCTCGCCTCCGGACAAAAAGATGGGGCACGCAGGTGCGATCGTTAGCGGCGGGCAGGGCGGTTACGGACCAAAGCGGGCGGCGCTTGAGCGGGCCGGGGTCAGGGTTGCGGATACGCCGATGGAAATCGCCGCTTTCCTTTCCGAACTCAACGCAAGGGAATATGCGCAGGTGGCTCGGAAATAATCCGGCATCGTGATCTGTCCTGAGCCTGACTTGCAAAAACGACACCAATGGGTTCTGATGCTTCGTCGTCCGGCCGCAGGTGGAATAATGCAAACAAAAATCGAGCCGTTGTCGCCGGCGGATACTGCCTCTGCCGGCGCCCTGGCAAAATTTGGCATCGGTCAGCCGGTTCGGCGTATCGAGGATCTGCGCTTCGTAAGGGGTGCGGGTCGTTACGTCGATGACGACAGCGAGTCCGGCGCGCTACATGCGGCGTTCCTGCGCTCCCCGCACGCTCATGCGGACATACGCCGCATCAATGTCACGGCGGCCAAATCCTCTCCGGGCGTGGTCGCCGTCTACACGGGCGAGGATTGGCGCAATGCCGGCCTTTCGGGCCTTCCCTTGCGACCGTCGATAACGCAGGCTGATGGTTCGGCGATCGCGTCTCCGCCCCGTCCAGGGCTTGCGACAGGGCGGGTGCGGCATGTCGGCGATTGCGTTGTCATGGTTGTCGCCGAGACGGCGCGATCGGCGGCGGACGCGCTTGAGCTGGTCGATGTCGAATATGCGCCGCTGCCCTGCAACGTTGACCTGCGCGGTGCCATGGACGCGGGAACGCCGGAGCTTTGGCCCGATCAAGCGCCACGCAACCTGGCCTTTACCTGGCGGGTTGGCGACGCGGCGAAGACTGCGCGCGCGCTTGCGGATGCGGCGCATGTCGTCACCCTTGAGCTGATAAACAACCGTTTGGTTCCGAACTCCATGGAGCCCCGTGGCGTCGTGGCAAGATATGACGACAGGACAGAGCGGCTCACACTGTCCGGTTCGATCCAAAATCCGTTCGGCTTTCAGGGATTGATCTGCGACCTGTTCGGTTGGCCGAAGGACAAGTTGCGTTGTCGGGCCGACGACGTCGGCGGCGGCTTTGGCTGCAAGAATCAATTGCAGCAGGAACATGCGATGACGCTGTTCGCCTGCGACCGGCTGAAACGCACGGTCAAATGGATCAATGACCGCGGCGGTTCGTTCGTCTCCGACGCGCATGCGCGCGATCTTGTGACGACGGTCCGGCTCGGTCTCGATGCGGCCGGACACTTCGTTGGGCTCGCCGTCGATACGATCGCAAATCTCGGCGCCTACATGTCGACCAACGGTGCCTTGATCCCGACCTTGCCGACGGCCGCGGTGCTGGGCGGAGCCTACGATCTCCCGGCGATTTCCATGGAGGTGCGCGCGTTTTTCACCAACACGGTACCGGTCGACGCGTATCGGGGCGCCGGGCGGCCGGAGGCGATCTATCTGCTGGAGCGCACGATCGACGTGGCGGCACGCGAGCTGAATGTTTCGGCGGTCAAGCTCAGGCGCAAGAACCTCATCAAGCGGGCGCAGCTTCCCTATCGCAATGCGCTCGGACGTGACATCGATGTCGGCTCCTTCGACACTGTCCTGTCGAAGGCGCTGGAGCTGGCGGACGAGAAAGACTTTCCGAAACGCGCCAAGGTAGCGCGGAAGCAGAACAAGCTTCGAGGTCTGGGCGTCGCCTACTACCTCGAAGCCACGCTCGGGCCTCCGGCGGATGCTGCGAGAATCGTTTTTTCGCCCGACGGCCGCGCAACGCTGAGCGTCGGAACTCAATCTAACGGGCAGGGGCACGAAACCACCTTCATTCAGATTGCCGCGGCTCAATTTGGGATCGCGCCGGATCAGTTTTCGTTTCGACAGGCCGATACCGACGCGACAAGGGAGGGCGGTGGCCACGGAGGGTCGCGCTCGCTGCAACTCGGCGGCACCGCGGTGCTCCTCGCGGCGCGGCAGATCATCGACAGGGGCAAGCGCATTGCATCGCAGCTTCTGGAGGTCGGCGAGGCCGATGTCGAATATGTTCCGGGACGCTATGCGGTTGCCGGAACCGATCACAGCGTTTCCTTCGCCGATGTCGTGCGCGCGGCCTTCGATCCGAAGCTGGTGCCGCCGCAGGGCGGTCCGGGACTCGACGAGATCGCGCGTTATGAGCGAGAGGCTTTCAACTATCCGAACGGTTGCCACGTCTGCGAGGTCGAGATCGACATCGATACCGGCATCACCCGCGTCGTCAATTATTCGGTCGTCGACGATTTCGGCCGTATCATCAATCCGCTTATCGTCCGAGGACAGGTGCTCGGCGGCGTCGTGCAAGGTATCGGCCAGGCGCTGCTCGAGGATACGCGATACGATCAGGCCGGCCAGCTCCTCACCGCGTCCTTCATGGATTACAGTATGCCGCGCGCGGACGACATTTCGATCATCAAGGTTGAGTTGTACGAGGGAGCGCCGACGCAGACCAATCCCCTGGGTGCCAAGGGGTGTGGGGAGGCGGGTGCCACCGGCTCGCCACCCGCGGTCGTGAATGCCGTCGTGGACGCGCTTAGGGAATACGGTGTCGTCCACCTCGACATGCCGCTGACGCGCGAGAAGATCTGGTCGGTTCTCCACAAGAGAGGCTGAAAATTGGCGTGGCGCCGAGATCCGTCGACCGTCTTCGGAGCCAATCCTGAGCCCGCGATCGTCTGAACCTATTCGGATCGGCCGCTGGTTTCGCGCGTTTTCGATCCGACAAATGTCAGCGAAATCTGATCGGCGGCCCTTCGCAGCGCGGGCGCATGTGCGATCGCACGGGAAAGCGGCAGTCGGCTCGTCGGGCCGTGTACGGCGACGGTGGCACAAATCTTCCCGCGCGCATCGAATACCGGGACGGCCGCCGCAGCCATGCCGTCGATGAATTCTTCATTGTCCGTTCCGACCCTGGTCTGCCTGATCTTCTCCAGCTCGATCTCTAGCGCCGCATGGTCGGTGATTGTGTGTGCCGTGTGTCGCCGCAGCGGATGCGACTTTATCAGTGGCTGCCGTAGCTGAGGTGAGGCGAGACTGAGAAACAGCTTTCCGCTCGCCGTGCAATGCAGTGGGACCCGCGATCCGACGCTGAGGCGGATTTGCAGCGGCCAGTCGGACTCCACGCGATCCAGATAAACCAATTCGGCCCCGTCGAGCACCGTGATGTTGCAGGTCTCGCCGATCTCGCTCACCAGCGAGGCGAGAATGGCGCGGCGCGGTGCCTGGTTCAGCGAATTGCGCATCACGTCGATCGCGAGCGCGGTCAGACGGCGACCGACCTGATAGTGCCGTCCATCCAGCGTGCGCTCGGCGAAGCCCAGCGTCTCCAGCAGCGAGACGAAGCGGTGTGTGGTCGCCTTCGGCAATTCGATCCGGTTGACAAGTTCATTGAGCGTCGGCGGCTCCTCCGCTTCGGCGATGATCTCGAGAAGGCGGAGCGCGCGTTCGGAGACTGCTGGTGTCCGCTGTGACGACATTGCGAATACCTTCTCCGCCAGACGTGAACAACTTTGACAAGTTTTGCAATTTGGCTCATTATACGAGATAAAACATCTCATTCAATGAGATCGTCGGAGGAAATGTGGCGGAATACGATTTTGTGATCGTCGGGGCAGGGTCGTCGGGATGCGTGCTGGCCAATCGGCTCAGCGCGGATGGTCGGCACAAGGTTCTGTTGTTGGAGGCGGGTCCCCGCGACAACTACATCTGGATCCACATCCCGATCGGTTACGGGAAGACCATGTTTCACCAGGCCTACAACTGGGGCTTCTACACGGAGCCCGAGGCCGAGATGCATGGTCGGAAGATCTATTGGCCGAGGGGACGGGGGCTCGGAGGATCGAGCTCGATCAACGGCCTGGTTTTCATTCGCGGCCAGCGCGATGACTATGATCATTGGGCCCAGCTCGGCAACGCCGGATGGGACTGGAACAGCGTTCTACCCTGTTTCATCAAATCCGAGCACAACAGCCGTGGCGCGAGCGCGACGCACGGGGGCGATGGTCCGCTTTGGTCTTCCGACATCCGCGAAAAACATGAGCTGATGGAAGCCATCATCCGCGGGGCGAAGGAGCTAGGCGTTCCCTACACCAGCGACTTCAACAGCGGTGACCAGGAGGGCGTCGGCTACTTCCAGCTATTTACGCGCAACGGCTGGCGCAACAGTTCGGCGGTCGCCTACCTCAGGCCGGCCAAGGGCCGACCCAATCTCAGCGTCGAAACGGAGGCGCAGGCGACCTCGCTGATCATGGAAGGCCGTCGCGTCGCCGGCGTGCGGTTTCGGCAAAATGGAGCGAACCGGGAAGTGCGTGCCGCGCGCGAGGTGATCCTCTCGGCAGGTGCGCTGCAAAGTCCGCAACTGCTGCAACTCTCGGGTATCGGCCCCGCAAGCCTGTTGCGGCGTCACGGAATTGAAGTCGCCCATGAACTCCCGGGCGTCGGTCAGAACCTGCAAGACCATCTGCAGTTCAGGCTGATGTTCCGCGTGTCCAAGCCGATCACGACGAACGATGATCTGCGTACGCTGGCAGGGCAGGCGCGCATCGGCCTGAAATGGCTGCTGAAGGGCACAGGCCCGCTCGGCATCGGCATCAATCAGGGCGGCCTCTTCACGCGTGTTCTCCCGGGATCGCAGACTCCCGATATCCAATTTCATTTTGGCACGTTGTCAGCCGATCTTGCCGGCGGCAAGCCTCACGACTGGTCCGGCTGCACATTCTCGGTTTGCCAGTTGCGGCCGGAATCCCGCGGATCGGTGGAAATCAGGTCCGCCGATCCGATGCAACCGCCTGCGATGCAGCCGAACTATCTTACGGCCGAGAAGGATCGGCTCTGCGCAGTAGAATCCATCAAGTATGCGCGGCGGCTCGCCGCGACGGCTGCGCTCAAGCCGTACATCCTGGGCGAGTACAAGCCCGGAGACTCCGTGCGCTCGGATAGCGAGATTCTCGATTTCGCGCGCGAATATGGCGCCACCATCTTCCATCCGACCGGCACGTGCAAGATGGGCTCCGATCCCATGGCGGTGACTGACGCGCGGCTGCGCGTTCACGGGATCGGTGGTCTTCGGGTCGTCGACTGCTCGATCATGCCTACGCTGGTCTCGGGCAATACACATGCGCCTGCGGTGATGATCGCGGAAAAAGCGTCGGACATGATCCTGGACGACGCAAAGGTCGATCGATCGCAACCCAGTCGACTGCAGTGAAAATGAAAAAGTGATCCAACGGGGAGTGAAACATGGTGGACCAGACTACTCTGATGAAACGTGTTGTATATGCGTCTTTGATCGGTGCAACGGTCGAATGGTATGATTTCTTTCTATACGGCGTTGTTGCCGGGATCGTGTTCAACAAGCTTTACTTCCCGACAGGCGATCCGACCATTTCCACGCTGTTGGCCTACACAACCTTCGCAGTCGGTTTCGTGACGCGCCCGCTGGGCGGAGTCATATTTGGTCATTTTGGCGACCGCATTGGTCGCAAGAGCATGTTGGTCCTGACTTTAATGATCATGGGCGTCGCGACGATGTTGATTGGCCTCGTCCCAACCTATGCCCAGATCGGAATTTGGGCTCCAATTGCTTTGCTGGCGCTGCGCATTCTCCAGGGTATCGGCCTTGGTGGCGAGTGGGGCGGCGCGGTGCTCATGACTTACGAGTATGCCAAACCGAGCGAGCGCGGTTTCTATGCAAGTCTGCCGCAGATCGGTTTGTCGATCGGGCTGTGCCTCGCGTCGGGCGTCGTTGCGCTGCTGTCCTTCGCGCTAACCGACGAGCAGTTCCTGACTTGGGGTTGGCGCCTCGCCTTTGCACTGAGTTTCGTGCTGGTCGTAGTCGGACTTTACATTCGACTGAACATCAAGGAGACGCCAGAATTCAGCAAGCTCAAGAAAGAAGGGGCAGAAGCCAAGGTACCTTTCGTCGCGATGATCGCGGACTATCCGAGGGAGATCATCGCCGGCATGGGCGCGCGATACATCGATGGCGTCTTCTTCAATGTCTTCGGCGTCTACTCGATCGCCTACCTGACGCAGCAGTTCAAAATTTCGCGAACCGAAGTGCTTCTGGGCGTGACGGTCTCGGCGTTGGTGATGTGCTTCTTCATTCCCGTCTTTGGCCGATTGTCGGACCGCATGGGACGCACGACGGTGTATTCATGGGGATCTCTCATCACGGGCTTGTCGGCACTGCCGGCGTTTTGGATCTGGATGAACTATCCAGGCGAGCCGGCTCTGGTCTGGGCGGCGTTTTTGATTCCGTTTGGAATCTTCTACGCCTCGATTTACGGACCCGAAGCCGCACTGTTCTGCGATCTTTTCAGGCCGCAGGTGCGCTACACCGGCATTTCGTTCGTGTACCAATTCTCGGGAATCTTCGCGAGCGGGCTCACGCCGATCATCGCAACCGCGCTTATCCAAGGCTATGGCGCCAATGGCGGATGGGCGATCGCGCTGTACTGCCTGTTTGCGGGCATCGTGAGTGCGTTGTCGGCTGTGTGGATTAGAAGCCTCGAACGGCACCGTAGTCAGGAAGACGGTGTGGCCGTTGCATCAGCCGCCTAGGCTCGACCTGCTTGGCGGCCTCATGCCCCTGCGCCGTGCGGGCTTGAGGCACTGTCGGCCAGTGCTAACGGAGTTGAGCGAGAACGCAACGCGTTGATGGCGAACGACCGCTCATTGCCTACAAGAGCCGGGCAAGCGCGCAGGAGGCGATACGGGCACGGCGCGAATCGGCGCGACTGGTCAGGATGATCGGCAGCCGCGCGCCGACGATGACTCCCGCGCATTCGCCCCCGCCCATGTAGATGAAGGACTTGTAGAGCGTATTGCCGACGTCGAGATTGGCGACCATCAGGATGTCTGGATCGCCGGCAACGGACGAGGAGATTCCCTTCGTTGCCGCCGCAGTCGTCGATATGCTGTTGTCAAACGCCAGGGGGCCATCAACGATCGCTCCCTTTATTTGACCGCGGTCAGCCATCTTGGCGAGCGTGGCCGCATCCACGCTTGATTGCAGATCAGGGTTGACCGTTTCAATCGCGGAGAGCAGAGAGACTTTTGGCATCTGCACGCCAAGCGCATGGGCAACGTCGATGGCGTTGGCGAGGATATCCACCTTGTTTTGCAGGGTCGGCGCGATGTTGACGACCGCGTCCGTGACCATAAGAGGCTTGTGATAGGCCGGCAGGTCGAACCAGAAGACATGGCTGATGCGTCGCGAAGTGCGCAAATTGGCCTCGCGTGCAACCACCGCCCCGAGCAGTTCGTCCGTATGTTGTGATCCCTTCATCAGGGCGCCGGCCTCTCCGGAGCTGGCAAGCGCAACCGCCGCCCGAGAAGAGCCGACGGGATCGTCCTCTGCGTCAACCAGCCGGATTCCTTCGAGACTGACTTTCAAAGCGTCGGCGCAAGCCTGGATTTTCTTGCGAGGGCCGACCAGTATTGGCTCGATCATGCCCTCGTCGCGCGCTGCCAGCGCGGCACCCAGGGAGTCGATCGAACAAGGATAGGCGACGGCCACGTTGAGCCGGCCCTTGCTTCGTGCCGCAGCCTCGAGAGCATCAAGTCTCGGATGGGTGCGGCGTGGCTTTTTCAAATCTGTTTGTTGCATATGACCTGAGATCAATCGGTTAGAGTTGCGGCAAGCTCTCCCGCTGCCTTTTGCAGCACCGGCAGCTTTTCGAGGAGGGCCTTGTGCTCCATTCGGGTGACCGGCGCCTGAATAGCAAGAGCGGCTACGCACGCGCGCGACCGGCCCTTCTGTTGGTAGATCGGGACGGCGAGACACACCAAGCCCGACATGAACTCTTCCCGGTCGAGCGCGTAGCCGTTTGCGCGGATCTCGGCCAGTTCGTCGTGCAATGCGCTCCTGTCGACGATCGTATTTTCCGTAAGCTGAACGAGAGGCGTGGCATTGAGAATGAGGTCGCGCTTGGCCGGCCGCATCAGGGCAAGAAACAGTTTGCCGCTAGCCGAGCAATAGGCCGGTACTTTCGAACCTTGCTGAAAGGTGATGCGCAGCGGCCATGTCGACTCGACGCGATCCAGGTAGGTCACTTGCGTGCCGTCGAGCACGGTCAGGTTGCACGCCTCGCCCACGGTCCCGACGACCCGGTGAAGGATCTCGTGCCGAATGGTCCCACTCGGGCGATTTGTGAGAATTGAAAAAGCAAGACTCGCTGCGCGCGGTGCGAGTTCAAAGCAGCGTCCATCAGGCGTTCGTTGCAGGAGCCCGGCAGTCTCGAGTGCGCCGAGCCAGCGATGGACAGTCGGCTTTGGTGCTCCGACGTGCGCGGCAAGCTCCGCCAACGTCGCCGGGTGCTCGAGGGCAGCGACTGCCTCGATCATTCCCAATGGCTTCAGGGTACCCAGCAGGTCGTTCATGGGATCTAGATAGCAGAAATTCCGAAAAATGGAACATAAATCGACAGGAAATGAGATTATTGTTGCAGTCGAAGCCCTGGTGTGGCATTCGTCATCCGACGACGAGTTTCAGTTTGACCGCGGCAGAAGGGTGTTGGCCATGAAGATGACGACGGAAGAGGCGTTCGTAAAAGTTCTGCAGATGCACGGGATCGAGCATGCCTTTGGCATTATCGGTTCGGCGTTCATGCCGATCTCCGATCTGTTTCCGCAGGCGGGCATCACCTTCTGGGACGTGGCGCACGAGTCCAATGGCGGCCTGATTTGCGACGGCTACACGCGCTCGACCGGCAAAATGGCCATGGCGATCGCGCAGAACGGTCCGGGCATCACCGGTTTCGTCACGCCTATCAAGACCGCCTATTGGAATCACACGCCGATGCTTCTCGTTACGCCGCAGGCCGCGAACAAGACGATCGGGCAGGGCGGCTTCCAGGAAGTGGAGCAGATGGCGCTGTTCCGCGACATGGTTTGCTATCAGGAAGAGGTGCGCGATCCGTCACGCGTCGCTGAAGTCCTGAACCGGGTGATCCTGAAGGCCAAGCGCTTGTCGGCGCCGGCGCAACTCAATATTCCGCGCGATTTCTGGACGCAGGTGATCGACATCAACCTGCCGGCGATCGTCGAATTCGAGCGGCCGGCGGGTGGCGAGGCGGCGATTGCGGAGGCCACGAAATTGCTGTCCCAGGCCAAATTCCCCGTCATTTTGTCGGGCGCGGGCGTGGTGCTCGGCAATGCGATCGACGCCTGCGTGGCGCTGGCGGAACGGCTCGATGCGCCGGTCTGCAACAACTATCAGCACAACGACAGCTTCCCCGGCGGTCATCCGCTTGCCGTCGGGCCGCTCGGCTACAATGGTTCGAAGGCGGCGATGGAGTTGGTTGCCAAGGCCGACGTCGTGCTGGCGCTGGGTACACGTCTCAATCCGTTCTCGACGCTGCCCGGCTACGGGATCGACTATTGGCCGAAGACGGCGAAGATCATTCAGGTCGACATCAACGCCGACAGAATCGGACTCACCAAACCCGTGACCGTTGGAATCTGCGGCGACGCGAAACTTGTTGCCGAAGCTATTCTGGCCAAGCTTGCGCCCAGCGCAGGCAACGCTGGCCGCGATGAACGCAAGGCCTTGATCCATTCGACCAAATCGAAGTGGCTGCAGACGCTATCCAGCATGGATCACGAGGAGGATGATCCGGGCACGACCTGGAACGAGGAGGCGCGCAGGCGGGACAAGGATCGGATGTCGCCGCGCCAGGCGTGGCGCGCGATCCAGGCCGGCTTGCCCCGCGATGCCATCATCTCCAGCGACATCGGCAACAACTGCGCCATCGGCAACGCCTATCCGTCGTTCGAGAAGGGACGGAAATACCTCGCGCCCGGATTGTTCGGCCCGTGCGGCTACGGATTCCCGTCCATCGTCGGAGCAAAGATCGGCAATCCCGACACGCCTTGCGTCGGCTTCGCCGGGGACGGTGCGTTCGGTATCTCCATGAACGAGATGAGCTCGATCGGCCGCAAGGAATGGCCCGGGATCACGATGGTCATTTTCCGCAACTATCAGTGGGGCGCGGAGAAGCGGAACTCGATCCTTTGGTACGACAACAACTTTGTCGGCACCGAGCTCGATCCGAATCTCAGCTATGCGAAGGTTGCCGAGGGTTGCGGGCTCAAGGGCGTGACGGTGAAGACCCAGGCCGAGCTGACGGAAGCGTTGCGGGAGTCCTGTGAAGCGCAGAAGAAGGGCGTCACGACGTTCATCGAGGTGCTGCTTAATCAGGAGCTGGGCGAGCCGTTCCGCCGGGATGCCATGAAGAAGCCTGTGGTTGTCGCGGGCATCAAGCGCGAGGACATGCGACCGCAGAAGGTATCCTAATTAGTCGTTCCAGTGCGGCCAGAGGTTGCCGGATCTGGAGCTTGGACTCCGGCTCCGGTGGCCCCGTGGGCCAGGTAAGTGTGGTGAGATAAAACATGTGACGTATCCACCCGATCTTCAAAATGGCTCGATCGAGAACACACAGTTCGTCGGCACACCCATCTTCGGACCTTGCCGTGAACCAATGGGGTCGATTGCAAACATCTTGCTTGAGCAAGGCAACGGTAAGATCCTGTGTGTCATTGCGACTTTTGAATGTTTGGATTTAGGAAACGATTTTTATCCTGTTCCTTGGATGGCTTTTAAGTTCAATCCGAAGATCGGCGGCTATCAAACACATCTCGTTAGAAGGCAGCTTATTGCGGCTCCCAAGTATGCTACCAACTCAGATTGGGGGCGGAGAATTGCCGAAGTAGCGAAGTTGGTAAATGATTATTATGGGCGCTGCTTTTGACGTGAGGTCCGCATGACCTGAGCCCCAGAATCTCCTCCAAAGTGGGTAGAGTCTATCACCTCGGAGGGGGGATGGACCGCAAGAGCGACAAATCGTTCGTAATGCTGCATGGCCTGAAGGCGCCGCATGACGCGATTCGGCTCGGTGATGGCAGCATCCTTGTCAACGAGTTCGGCACCAAATCGCTGGTGCAGCTCAGCGGCGACGTTCGGGTGATTTTCACGATGCACCAACTGCTGCGCTCGGTTCAAATGGCATGGGATTACGGATTACTCCGAGAACAACGCAGAGCAAAAGCGGTCGACAGCGTAGTGACAGACTCAGCAACGGACCGTTTCGGCTCTTAGGAGCGAGCACGATATGCAGGCTGCATAGCGATGAGTTCGAATCACCGGGCTTCAGTTGATGGGAATGTGAGATGCTGAAGGGGAAAACCGCATTAATCACAGGGTCCACCTCCGGAATTGGTCTCGGCGTTACGAGAGCACTTGCGGCAGAAGGTGCTAATGTCGCCCTAAATGGATTTGGCGACGCCAAGGAAATCGAAAAACTCCGCAGCGCAATTGCTTCTGACTTTGACGTAACATCCATCTATATTCCTGCGGATATTAGCCATCCGCAACAGCTTGTAGGAATGATTAGACGTGTCGAAGACGAGTTCGGCCAGCTCGATGTTCTCGTCAATAACGCGGGAATACAGCACGTTGCGCCAGTAACGGAATTTCCGCCTGAACGGTGGGAGGCGCTCATTGCGGTCAATCTATCGTCTGTCTTTTATGCAACTCGCGCGGTATTGCCGGGCATGTTGAAGCGGAATTGGGGCCGCATCATCAATATCGCCAGTACTCACGGGCTTGTAGCAAGCCCCGAAAAGTCAGCATATGTTGCGGCAAAGCATGGCGTTGTAGGTTTTACGAAATCGGTTGCGCTTGAAACGGCGAAGACCTGCGTAACATGCAATGCCATTTGTCCGGGCTTTGTGTTGACGCCGCTCATGCAAAAGCAGATTGAGGCACGCATCGAAAAAGAGAAAATAAGCGTCGATCAGGCAAGACTCTCATTTCTTAGTGAAAAGACACCATCGCTGGAATTTGTGACGCCAGAGCAACTTGGCGCTCTTGCCGTCTTTCTCTGTTCGGATGCGGCTTCGCAAATTCGCGGGGCGACCATAGCAATGGATGGCGGATGGACTGCCCAGTAATTTCTTTAATTGAAGTTTTGCACACGCCGATCGTCGATTTCGTCATGGATCAAATCCCGCAATTTACGTTTCAAGGCGAGGTAGGCGGCGTCGTCTTCGTTACGAGGCCGCGGCAAGCTAACCTGAATGAACTCCTTCACGTGCCCAGGACGACGAGCCATCACCGCTATGCAGTCAGAGAGCTTGATCGCTTCATCAATACTGTGCGTAACCAACATTACAGTTTTCGGCTCGCGTTGCCAGATACGAACAAGCTCGTCTTGCATGAAAGTACGGTTCTGCGCGTCCAGCGCTGCGAACGGCTCATCCATCAATAAGAGTTGTGGGCGGACAGCAAGTGCACGTGCAATAGCAACCCGCTGCCGCATGCCGCCGGACAACTGATGAGGGTATTTATCCTCGAATCCCTCCAGCCCTACGAGGCCAATAAAATATTGTGTAGTGTCGAGACGCTTGTGGCTCGGCATGTTTTTCATCTCGAGTCCAAACGCGATATTTTCCGAGACACTCGCCCAAGGAAATAGGGCATAGTCCTGAAAGATCATTGTGTTTTTCCAGCCTGGCGCACTGATCGGTTGATCGTCCACCATCACAGTACCCGTCGTTGGCTTCTCGAAGCCGGCAGCAATATTGAGAAGGGTCGTCTTTCCGCATCCACTATGGCCGAGGATCGAACAAAATTGATTATCGGGAACCTCGAAGGAAACATTTCGAAGCGCAGTGACGCTCTCCGCTGAATTCGCATCGCCGTAGATTTTCGAAAGTCCTTTTACCGTCAACCGACCCATGCGACTTCCTACCTGCTAAGCGCCAACGACCACGGCAGCAAACGGCGGCTCAAAATGCGAATTGCACTGTCGATCAACAATCCAATCAGTCCGATCGCCAGCATACCGACCACTATAATGTCCGTTCGCAACATGCTGCGAGCATCGTTGATGAGAAAACCAAGACCGGAATTCGCGCCAACAAGTTCAGCAGCAACTAACGCCATCCAGCCGACACCGAGACCGATGCGCACGCCAGTTATGATCTGTGGGAGTGCGCCTTTGAATACGACGCGTGTGAGCACCTTATATTCAGGAGCACCCAAGCTGCGCGCCGCGCGTACCAAATTAGGCTCGATATTTTTTACGCCAATGATCGTATTTACAAGGATCGGAAAAAACATGCCCAGGAAAATGATGAATTCATTTTGTTCGTCCCCCAACCCGAACCACAAAATACTGAGTGGAATCCAGGCCAGTGGCGGAATCGGACGCAGGATTTCCATGATCGGGCTTACTTGATTGTACACCATCCGCCACCAGCCCATCGCGATCCCAAGGGGGATGGCGCTTGCGGATAGCAGAAATGCAACCGCCTCGCGCTTTAGGCTGGCGAGCAGGTGATACCAGAGCTCACCCGACGCAATCATGCCCGCTGCTGTGGTGGCGATCGAGGACGGCGCTGGCATCAGCACCGCCATGTGTGGATCGATGCTCGGCAGCCAAACCTTAGATGCGAATTGCCACGCGAGAACTAGAAAAATCAA
Source organism: Bradyrhizobium sp. NP1 (assembly GCF_030378205.1). Lineage (NCBI taxonomy): Bacteria > Pseudomonadati > Pseudomonadota > Alphaproteobacteria > Hyphomicrobiales > Nitrobacteraceae > Bradyrhizobium > Bradyrhizobium sp. NP1. Next base: position 4,999,884 of record NZ_CP127385.1, on the reverse strand, counting down.
CAAGGCGAAGTTCGGCAGCGCGGAAAGAATCCAGAACAAACGCACGCCCAGCGGCGAAATTGTTCTCGCGGGCGCGACTTCTTGCGACGAAGATAGTGCAGTTTCGTCCACTGGTGCGATATGATCTCTATCAAGCTGATCCATGACTCTCATTCGCGGTTCCAGTGCCGCGAGGTTTTACTTCAAAACCCTTGCGGCTTTTCGTTCGTGTCGAAACCTCAGGGGTTGTAGGTCTTACCGTTGAAGGTCCAGGGCCTCGTCAGATCGCCAGCCTCCGGCCATTGCTGAGGCTGTTTCAATGTCAAAGCATTGTCATAAGCCGGATACGGTAACTGGCCAACTTTGCCCGGCCAATTCGCCGGCAAGAATGGAGCGCGCTCTGGCACTTTCCAGCCAAGTCTTTCATAGGTCTTTTGCATGAAACGCTGATCGAAAGAATCTTCATAGTCTTTTGCGCTGAGCGGTTTGGTGATGCGGTTTCGCTCCTTCAGCCATTTAGCAATGCGCGAATCTTCTTCGCCCCACATCTTCGCGAAAGGATAGCTGTAGGTCGGCTTATAGAGATTATTATAGAGCTGCGTTTGCTGCAGAAGGAGCGGCTTGCCGAATGTCTTCAGAATGGGCTCAGCAGCGAGATAGTCAGCTGCTGTGTCGGGGTTAAGCCTGATCCAGAGTGTCGCTTCCGTGAAGGCATCGCTGATTGCTTGCACGACGTCAGGTACATTGTCGATTAATTCTTGCCGGACGTAGAAGCGCCCTTCATAGAAGTTATAGGGGAAAATGGTATCGACCTCGTGACCTGTCTTTCGCTCTTCAGTGATGATCGTGACCGTCGGCTCCCATGGTACGACGCCACCGATGCCTTTCACCATCAGCGACTGTTCGGCGGGCGGCATATTTTTCAAAATCACGTCTTTGCCGATCTGAAGGCCAACCACTTCGGCGGCTTGCGTGAAATAGAATTCAGCCGATGAGCCGGTGACGATGCCGATCGTCGCAGGTGGATTGCTTCCCTTGAAGTCAGCGAGCGTTTTAATAGGCGAATCGAGCGGAACCACTGTCGAATGTTTCAGGTTCGGCGCAACCACCGCGATAGCACGCACCGGCACGCCGCGATCCAGCAATGACGTGAACGGAAAGTTGCCGCCATTGCCGACTTGAATCCGGGCGGCTGCAACAGCTTCGTTGACTTCAGGACCGGAAGCGAACGCCTGGAATTTTGCGTCAACGCCGCGCTTTGCGAGCAATCCCTCCTTGTCCATTACGACATTGATCGTGTTCTGACCGGAGAACGGCCCCTGCCAGCCAACTGTGAGGGGCCACCAGCCCTTTTCTTTGAGCCATGCGATGGATTTGTCGGAGATCTTTTCATAGGGCTGCGGCCACCCCCACTGGGTGAAATTCTGCGCGGCAACCGGCGTCGTTCCGCAGAGCAGGCCGGCGAAGATACCCGCCGCGAGCAATTTGAAAATTGTTAGACCCCTTTGCACCCATCCCTCCCGTTATGATTATCGTTGAATGGCTCTGGCAAACGAACGGCGGTTTTCCCCGTTTTTCTTGGATTGCGCGTTTCGAACCGCTTCCCTTCTTCAAACCGGTTCGATCACAAACAGCATGCGACCGTATTCGACCAGTTCGCCATTCTCGGCGCCGATCTGAATGATACGGCCGTCAAATTCAGAATTTATGGTGGTGAACAACTTCATCACCTCGATGAGACATAATGGCTGGCCTTTGCGGATAATGCTGCCGACCTCCACAAATACAGGCGCGCCGGGACTAGGTGCACGGTAGAACGTGCCGATCATGGGCGCCGCAACTTCCAGCTTTCCTGACGATTCTATTTTTGTCGTCGGTGCGAAGCCGTTTTGCCCGACGGCCTGTGGCGCGCTTTGCGCAACGGATGGCGTGATGGAAGAGACCATGGACCGATCGCTTGCGGGGGCCGTTCCGGCTGCTCCATTCCTCCGCACGACCAGCTTTATGTCACCTGTTTCGACAATAAGTTCGTCGCACGAACTGCTGTCGATGATCTTCATTATCTCGGCGATTTCGTCAAACCGGAGATTCACGGCTACTCCTCATCTCTTTCGTCATCATCGATAGTGGCGGTCAACTCTTCCGCGGCCTTCTGCATGAGAGGGACGTGTTGCAAGCCTCTTTCGATCGACATCCGGGCAAGCGGTGCAGAGATCGCAAGAGCTGCTACCCGATGACCGTTTTGATCGCGAACAGGCACGGCAACACAGACGACGCCGGCGAGGAACTCCTGATTGTCGATCGACACTTCCGACGCTCGAATTTTTTCGAGGTCTGCCTCCAGTCGGGCGATATCTGTAATCGTGTTTTCCGTGTAGCGAAGGATCGGTATCGAGCGCAGCAGCACATCGCGCCTTTGCTTCGGCAGCCAGCTCAAAAATAGCTTGCCCATCGACGTGCAGTGCAAGGGCACGCGCGAGCCCGACTCGAAACGCAACCCCAGCGGCCATTCGGCTTCGACACGATCCAGGTAAAGAACGTGACTTCCGTTAATCACACCGAAATTGCAGGTTTCGCCAATTTTTTGTGAAAGCGCTTCCAGAATGGAATGACGTGGCGCGCTCATCATGGCTGCGCCGACGATGCTGAGCCCAAGGCGCACGAGACGCGGACCGGGGACGAGCCGCCGGCTGCCAGGCTCGCGCTGCATCAGTCCTTCGCTTTCCAGCATCCGCACGATGCGATGGGCGGTTGGTTTTGGCAGACCGAGAAGCACGCCGAGTTCCGAAACGCTTAATGGCCGGCGAGCATTCGCAATCGTCTCAAGGACGCTGACGGCCTTGACGGTCGGAAATGCCTTTCCTGGAGGGTCCGCGCTCGGCAGCCGCCCAAAGTCGCCTTTGGAAGGGCGGCGAGCCTCGGGGTGATTATCATTGCGCATTCGCATCGGAGTATCAAAAACCGAAACTAAAAGTCTTGCAATATGATTTTTGGGTGCTACGGTCAGTTATTCGCTCCCCCGTGAGAGGGGAGGCGTGGGGTCGGGGGGTGTCCCTTGCGTCGGGTATTGATCGCCAATCGCGGTGAGATCGCCCTGCGGGCGATACGTGCCTGTCGTCAACTTTCTTTGGAATCTGTGGCCGTCTATTCTTCGGCCGACGCCAATTCGTCGCATCGATGGGCTGCCGATCATGCAGTCTGCATCGGCCCACCACCCCCTCAAGCAAGCTATTTGAACGCAGCCGCCCTGATCGAGACCGCCACCGCCACCAAGTGCGATGCAGTTTATCCTGGCTATGGTTTTCTGGCTGAGAACGCAAAGTTCGCGCAGCTATGCGTCGAAAACGATCTGAATTTCGTGGGGCCGGGCAGCGAGTGCATCGGCCGCATGGGTGATAAAGTTGCGGCGCGGCAAGCGGCCGCGTCGATCGGTGTTCCGGTGGTGCCGGGCTCCGAAGGAGGCTTCACAAAGGTTGAGGAGGCAGAAGCCGTAGCCGGCAAGATTGGTTACCCTCAATTACTGAAAGCCAGTGGTGGCGGCGGCGGCCGCGGCATGCGCGTTGTCAATCGGCCGGAAGACTTCAAAACTCGGTTCGAGCAGGCCTCGGCGGAAGCGCAGGCCGCATTCAATAACGGGGAGATCTATCTCGAGCGTTTCTTCCCGCAGGTACGCCATATCGAGATTCAAGTCTTCGGTGACAAACACGGCAACTACGTTCATCTCGGCGAGCGTGATTGCAGCGTGCAGCGGCGCCACCAAAAACTCATCGAAGAATCTCCTTCGCCGATCATCAACGAAACGACGCGTAGGGAGATGGCGGAAGCGGCCGTCGCCATCATTAGAGCGCTCAAGTACGTGAATGCCGGCACCATCGAATTCATCTACGACGCCGCGGGCGGCAAATTTTTCTTCATCGAAATGAACACCCGTATTCAGGTCGAGCATCCGGTGACAGAGATTGTGACTGGGACTGATCTCATTCGTGAACAATTCCGTGTCGCCGCTGGCGAGCGACTTTCCTTTGGATCAACTTTTTCACAGGGCCGAGCAGCAATCGAATTCCGGGTGAACGCCGAGGATGCCTCACAGAATTTCCGGCCCTCGCCCGGTACACTAAAGCGTTGGCGGCCGCCCACCGGGCAAAATGTGCGTGTCGACAGCCATGCTTACGAGAATTATGCGGTGCCGCCCTACTACGATTCCATGCTCGCGAAATTGATCGTGAGCGGTAAGGACCGCGCTCACGCGATCGAGACCGCGAAGTTCGCCCTCGACCAGTTCGAGATTGCCGGCCTTAAAACGACCGTGCCGTTTCATGCCGAGCTTGTGGATCGCCCTGAATTTCGCCGCGCTGAAATTCATACGCGCTGGATCGAGGAAACCTTTCAGACGAAGGCAGACTAGTGGGAAAGAAGACGATTCAACTGGTCGACGTGACGTTGCGCGATGGGCCGCAGTGTTTGTGGGCGACGCGTATGACGACCGCCATGATGGCCGATATCGCGCCACGGCTAGACAATGCGGGATTTGAGGCGATTGATCTCGCGGGCGGAGCCGTATTCGACGTCTGCGTACGGTACCTACGGGAAGATCCGTGGGAGCGGATGCGTATTCTGAGCAGCTGGGTAAAGAAGACCCCGCTTATCGTGATGACGCGCAGCCAAAGTCTCTTCACTTTTGAATTCTTCCCAGACGATTTCGTCGAGCTAACCGCGGAGCGCATTTTCGCGAACGGCATACGCTATCACACGCCCTATGACGCGCTGAATGATATGCGCAACATGGAAGTGCCTGTTCGTGCCGCCAAGAGGGTCGGGCTCTATACTGCCGGCGGTGTTGTTTACACGCTGAGCCCAGTACACACCGATGCATATTACGCGCAAAAAGCGAAGGAGCTAATCAAGCTCGGCGTCGATGCGATTTATCTCAAGGACGCGAGCGGCTTGCTGACGCCGGAACGTGTTAAAACGCTCGTTCCCGCGCTCAAAAAGGTCTGCGGCAAGTTGCCGCTGCACCTGCATTCGCATTGCCTCACCGGGCTTGCCCCCTATGCGGCCTGCCGCGCGGTGGAGCTCGGCGTAGACGTCGTGCACACGGCCACCTCTCCCCTGGCCAACGGCGCCTCCCATCCCGCGACAGAGTGGTTCGTGAACAATATTAGGCGGCTAGGATACGACACGCCCGTCGATCTCAAGCATGTCGACGAAGTCGCGGAACGCGTGCGTTACATCGCAAAGCGCGAAGGCAGGCCGCTTGGTGACATCGTTGAATACGACGAATTCCACTACGAACATCAAATGCCGGGGGGCATGATTTCAAATTTGAAATCGCAGCTCACCCCGTTAGGGCTCGCGCACCGTTTGCCTGAAGTTCTCGAGGAGGCTGCCCGTGTCCGGTGCGAACTCGGCTATCCAATCATCGTAAGTCCCTTCGCGCAGTTCGTCATGACCCAGGCGGTATTGAACGTGGTGGGCAAGGAGCGCTACGCGACGGTGCCGGACGAAGTCCGCAAATATGTGCTTGGCCATTATGGTGAGATCGCGGGTCCCATCGATCCCGACCTGTTTGACCGCATCACCGGGGGTGCCGAACCAACGAAAGCCCGTCCCGCCGACTTGCTCGAGCCGGGCATCCCGCGCATCCGGCGCGAGCGCGGGCCATTCGAATCAGACGACGACCTCCTGCTCGCGGCCTTCTATTCTGACGCGGAGTGCAAGGCGCTCAAAGCCGCCGGGCCGATCAATACGAATTATCCTCTCGCTTCCACGCCGCTCGCGACCCTTCTCAAGGAAGTGGCGCTGCGGCCTGATATCCGTTCCTTCCATTTTATTGAGCGTGGTAAGGGCTTAACATGACAACTCCCGCCATCATTACCGTAGCGATCACCGGAGCCATTCCGAGCAAAGCTGATACTCCTGCGGTTCCCATTACGCCTTCCGAACAGATCGAATCCACGCATGAAGCGTTCGAAGCCGGCGCCACGGTCGCGCACATCCATGTACGGAATCCGGACGAGAGCCCTAGTTCCGACCCGAAACTGTTCGCACAAGTACAAGAAGGGATCGTCAAGCATTGCCCCGGCATGATTGTGCAATTCTCGACTGGCGGACGCGGACGTGATCAGAGCGAGCGCGGCAGCATGCTACATCTAAAACCTGACATGGCGTCGCTTGCGACTGGCTCTGTCAATTTCGCCAAACTGATCTACGAGAATACGCCCCAGCTCGTCGAAGATCTTGCGAAATCGATGCTCGAGAACAACGTGAAGCCCGAGATCGAAGTCTTCGACGCCGCGATGCTCTACAACGCAAGGGCTATGGCCGACCGCGGTCTTCTAAAGCGACCGTGCCAGGTGCAGTTCGTGATGGGGATCCCGAATGCGCTGCCGCCGCGCCGCAAGCTCTTGGAGTTCCTGGTTTCTGAGTTGAAAGAACTAATGCCTGACGCGACCTGGTCGGCGGCCGGCATCGGCCGCTCACAGCTCGAGATCAACCACTGGTGCCTGGAACTCGGCGGCCATGTCCGCACCGGTATCGAAGACAACATCAAGTTCGACAAAGACCGTTTAGCGAGGAGCAACGCCGAATTCGTGCAGCGTGTAGCCGACCTATGCGAGAAATACGGGCGGCACGCAGCAAGTCCAACTGAAGCAAGAAAAATACTGCAATTGTAGTTGGTCTGATGGGTCTGATGCTAGCGGACAACAAAAGGGGGAGGGAAACATGCCAATAAAATCCGAGGAAGGGGTTGTGTCGCCTGGCACAGTCGCCTTCGCAAGTGCGGTGGGCACGACGATCGAATGGTACGACTTTTTCCTTTACGGGGTGGTGACGCCGCTTGCACTCAACAAGCTTTTCTTTCCAAATTTCGATCCGCTGGTTGGTACTCTGCTCGCATATATTACTTTCTTTGTCGGCTTCATCGCCCGGCCTATCGGCGGCGTCATTTTTGGTCACTACGGCGACCGTATCGGCCGCAAGGCCGTGCTCATTCTCACACTTCTGATCATGGGCATCGCGACCTTCCTGATCGGGCTGTTGCCCACCTACGAACAAGTCGGGATCTGGGCACCAATCATGCTGTTGGTGCTTCGTGTCTTTCAGGGCATCGGCCTGGGCGGCGAATGGGGCGGCGCCGTTTTGATGGCGGTCGAACATTCGCCGACTGGCCGCCGCGGCTTTTATGGAAGCTGGCCGCAGATCGGCGTACCCGCAGGCCTCTTGTTAAGTTCCGGCATGGTCTATCTTCTATCCTATCTGCCCGAAGCCGACTTCTTCTCCTGGGGGTGGCGTGTTGCATTTCTGATCAGCGCCGTTCTTGTCGTGGTCGGCCTTTACATCCGGTTGAAGGTGATGGAAACGCCTGCCTTCAATCGAGTTAAGGAAGAGAAAAAGGTCGCCGGCGTGCCGGTGCTTGATCTCTTCAAGACGCATGGCAAGAACACATTGCTCGGCTTGGGTGCACGATATATCGAAGGTGTTACGTTCAATATCTACGGTGTTTTCGCCGTCGGCTATATCGCCAATACGCTAGGGCTTCCGCGTCAAACAGCCCTCGCCGGGGTCATGATTTCATCCGTAGTGATGATCATCATGCTACCAATCTACGGCAGTCTGTCGGACAAGATTGGCCGCCGGAAACTGTTCGCCATTGGCGGTCTTTTTATCGGATTGGTGACGTTTCCGGCCTTCTGGCTGATGCAAACGCTTTCGCCAATCTTGATCTGGATCGCCATCGCTATTCCATTCGCCATTATCTACCCTGCGGTATATGGGCCCCAGGCGGCGTTGTTCTCGGAATTGTTCGACACGCGCGTGCGATACACCGGAATTTCGTTCGTTTATCAGTTCTCCGGCATCTTTGCGAGCGGCCTGACGCCGATCATCGCTACGGCTTTGCTGCCGAGCGGCGGCGGGAAACCTTGGCTGATCTGCTTGTATGTCCTGGTGGTCAGCATCATCAGCGCGCTTTCGGTTTACGCGATGGCGGAGTCGTTCAAGCGAGATATGACCGTCGACAATAATCGAGCGTAACTCAAGAGAATCGGTGACGAAAACCGCGGTGCGATCACCATGGAATTGAACCTGAAGGATCGCGTCGCGGTCGTAACCGGCGGCGCAGCGGGGATAGGCGAAGCCATTGCACGTGCGCTCGCGCATGAAGGTTGCAAGCTATGCATCTTAGATCGTGATGAGAATGCCGCACGGAGGACGGCGGAATCGCTTGGCAATGGAGCGCTGTCGAGCGCTGTCGACGTAAGCAATGCAGATTTGGTGTCAAATGCTTTAGAAAAAGTCGCTGAAAACCATGGTCGCATCGACGTTCTCGTTAATGCGGCAGGAGTGCTTTCGACGGGATTCGTTGCCGATCTTCCAGTAACGGAATGGCAGCGAGTTTCGCAGGTAAATCTTGCTGGCATCGTTTACTGTGTTAAGGCAGCTATTCCAGCAATGAAAAAACAAAATGGTGGTCGCATCATCAACATAGCTTCCGTTTCGGCTGAGCGAGGCGGAGGTTCTGTAGGCAATACGCTGTATGGCGCAACAAAAGCGGGCGTCGTCGCTTTAACCAAAGGGCTCGCTCGAGAACTCGGCCCCGACAAGATCACAGTGAATGCCATTGCACCTGCGATCGCCGATACGGCCATGACCCACAAGCTGTTGACCGACGATGCGCTCAAGAAGATCCTGGCGCGCATCCCGATCGGTCGGCTGGCAGCTTTGTCAGATATAGCAGATCTTGCCGTTTTTCTCGCCTCAGATCGGGCGAATTTCATCACGGGGGCAACAATTCCCGTCGATGGGGGAATACTTACGACATAGCGCTGGAAATGACTCCAACCGAACTCGCTGGGGCCCTCGCTGTCGTCACGTTCGCGGGAGTTTTGCGCGGCATTACTGGTTTTGGTGGTGCCATGATGATTACACCGCTTTTATCCATCCTCGCGGGTCCAGTACCGGCCGTTGTGATTGCTCTTATTCTTGAGACTTCGGCAGCCCTCGTGATGTTTGCCGATGCCATTCCCAAAGCTCATTGGAAAGTTCTGGCTTATCTTGCAATCCCTACAATCTTTACGGTACCACTCGGTGGCTACCTCTTGTTGACCCTTGACCCTGTACTCGCGCGTAAAGTCATTGCCGTCGTCGTTATCGTTTGCAGTACAGCTCTGCTGTTCGGCATTCGCTACAGCGGGCGACCACGAGCGACAACTTCGCTTCTATTGGGTAGCATTGTGGGTGCGATGTTAGGTGCGACCAGTGTAGGCGCCCCACCTGTCATTCTCTACCTTTTATCCGGCCCTGACCCGGCTGCCGTTACGCGGGCCAATCTGTCGATTTTCGTTACAGCAATATCCGTGATTGGTCTCGTGATGCTTGCGATAGCGGGCGCGATAACGGTCAAGCTCGCCTTAACGGCAGCGCTACTTGTTGTGCCGTTCCTGCTTTCGACCTGGCTCGGAGGCAAACTATTTACGCGACTAAACGATGCAATCGCGCGGCACATTGCATTAGGGCTAATGATGACAGCAGGCATCATTAGCCTGCTTAGTTGATGTCACGTTCAGATAAAAGGCGCTAGGAGCGCCATTCCGTAGAGCTGACCTGCATCGTTTGATTAACGAATGCGACGTGAGGCGCACTTTCATCGCAGCGTCTAGGAGCGCTCTCCGTCTGCTACCCAATTGACGTCCGCTGTCGAGACGACACTGGATCAGGTCATCGTACCTCAGCCAACTCTCCGGCTCGCGCCTTCGTCGACACCCAGCCTCCATCGACCTTCAACTCGGCTCCCGTTATGTAGCTCGATTCATCAAGCGCGAGAAAGACCGCGGCATTGGCGATATCTTCCGGGGTTCCCCAACGTCCCATTGGTGTTTCTTTGCCCCAATCATGCTCGGCATCGCCGGCCTGGGCGGCATTCATTGGCGAATTGATCGATCCAGGCGCCAGTGCGTTGCAGGTGATACCCATGGGTCCAAGATCGATTGCCATCGCGCGAGTCATGCCCAGCAATCCCGTCTTTGCCGCAACATAGGCAACCCGGTTTGGTCGACCGACAAAGCTCGCAATCGATGCAGTATTGATGATGCGGCCTTTTCCTGCACGGATCATGAACGGTGCGACGGCCCGAGAACAGAGAAACGGTCCGGTTAGATTGGCCTGAATCATTGCGTTCCAATCGGCGTCCGAATGTTCCAAAAATGGTTTGACGATCCGCACGCCGACATTGTTGACGAGAATATCTATGCGGCCGGACTTACGATCGACCTCACGGGCCATTGCTTCCATCGACGCCGAGCTTGTGACGTCCGCTCGAATGGATATTGCTTTTCCATTTGTTGCAATTTCGCTTGCGGCCGCTTGGCCTTTTTGCTCGTCAATGTCGACAACAAAAACCTGAGCCCCCTCCCGAACGTACGCCGCGCTTATTGCTTTGCCGATGCCGCTCGCGCCGCCGGTGACAATGGCGACTTTGTCTTTCAGGCGCATAGCCCTTCCTTTCCTGTTTTCTTTTCAGTCCCTATTGGACCCGCAACAGAAGCTTGCCTTGCGTCTTGCCCGCTTCGATATAGCGGTGGGCAGATGACGCATCCGCCAACGGGAAAATTCTATCGATCGAAAGCGTCAGCATTCCCTGTCTCACGAGCTTGAAGAGCTCTGCCGCGCGACCGCGTATCTCTTCGGCGCTTGACATGTAGTCGGCCAAATGGGGCCGCGTGAAGAATACCGAACCTGCTTCTGCGAGCGCGAGCGGCTCGATGGAGTCGACAACCCCCGAACTTGCGCCGAACAGCACGCAGAGGCCCCTGCGGTAAACGGAGCGAATACTATTGGCAATCGTATCTCTTCCGACCGAGTCATAGACCACACTGACGCCCGTGCCGGACGTCAATCGCATGACTTCTTCGCGAAAATCGCTGTCGCGATAGAGAATGCAGTAATCCGCGCCTCTAGCGCGGGCGATGTCTGCCTTCTCCGGGGTGCTAACCGTCGTAAGAACTGTGGCTCCGACGCTCTTCGCGAGCTGGATCAGCAACTGGCCGACGCCGCCTGCGCCCGCATGAATGAGACAGGTTTGGCCGCGCTGCAACGGGAACGCCGAACGAGACAGATAGTGAGCGGTGCATCCTTGCAGCATGATGGATGCGCCAATTTCAAAGGAAATATCGTCGGGTATCGGCACCAGCTTCCAGGCCGGCACTGCGATTCGTTCGGCATAGGAACCGCGTGAGAGACAGAATGCGACACGCTGTCCAATCTTCAGATCCGATATGCTCTCGTCCACCGATTCGATCGTCCCGGCGGCCTCCATGCCGATGACCATCGGTAGCGGCGTCTTGTAGGTATGTGACCGTGCGTAGGTACCGTTGCGCATATATACATCGATGAAATTAACCCCTGCGAAGGCTACCTTGACGACAGCTTCCCCAGCCATGGCTTTCGGAGAAGTGACGTCGCCTATTCTACAGACCTCGGGTCCGCCGAATTGGTTGATGCTGATTGCTTTCATGGTTACGCTTTCCTAAAGGAAGGACATCAGGCCCCGGATGACCACGAGGGCACCGGTGACTGCTACGCAGATCGTCGAAATGCTTCGGTATCGCTTTGCGTCGATGCGTTGGAACAGATGCGAACCGACCATTTGCCCCAAAAGAAGCCCAGGAACCGTCACCGCCGCTATGAGAATGCTCTCCTTGGTTACGATCCCGTGGATGGTGCCAAACACCAAACTCGCTGTTCCAAGAAGCAAGAAGACGAACGAGAGGGTCGCGCGACAACGTGCAGCGTTCCACGACGATGACAGGATAAGTAGAATCACCGGCGGTCCCGCCATGGCGACGGCGCCCTGCATCAAGCCGCTGAGTGCGCCCGCGCCCATCAGCTCATACGGCTTGGGATCGCGACCGATTTTCTTTCCGAAGGCCAGCGCGACCGTGGAGAAAATGACAGCGCCTCCGACAGCCAGCCGCATGACGTCGGCCGATAAGATGCCGAGGAGAAATACGCCTGGAATCAATGCGGGAAGCCCGCCAATCCAGGCGGTGGCCGCAGCGCGAAAATCCGTGTCTCTCCAATCCCGGAGGACGGTCGGCAGGCCTGACGGAATTTGAAGCAGCGTTGCGACCGGGACGGCAATGGCTGGTGGATAGACGAGCGCCAGAAGCGGCGTCGCAACAATCGCGAATCCGAAGCCCGTCAAGCCGCGAACAAATGATGCCATCGCAACCGCAAGGGCCGCTTCGGAAACGGCGAGCCAATTCATCTGGTGCCCCCGATGACTTGCATGACCGACCTAGGGTTTTCCTATCGCGACATATTTCTGGAACTCCGGCTGTGCCGAGAGCGTCGCGAGATAGCCCGTGATTCGATCGGCAAGCGAGGAGGTGCCGACTCCCAGTTCATGCATGGCCCAGTGCCTTGCGGACGTTGAGCGAATCCGCTCGCCCCAATAGCTCATCGGCTTTTTCCTCGTTCTCGAGGCTCGCTTGGCGCGAGCCATTTCGTCGACTGTAATCAAATGCGGACGAACCACGCGCCGTCCTCCTGACGTAGCTCAAAAATCCGGAGCGGGAGCTCAGCGATCCCAACTGGATCTCCGGTCTGGATGTCCCACTGCCAAAAATGAAGGGGGCACGTCAGAACCGTTCCGTCGATCGATCCTTCGGCCAGCGGCGTGTCCTGATGCGGGCAATCGGCGCAAACCGCATGGACGGTTCCCTCAGTCTTGATCAGCAGAACGATCTTTCCGCCGGGCAACGTCACTTCTCGCTTCTCACCGTCTTCAAGGTGATCCAGTCGTCCAAGCGGTTGCCAAATATCAGCCGAAACGGTCATAGCGAATCTCAGTCGGGCTTATCTTGCAGTCGGAAATCAGGGCGCGCATGGTGGCATTGACCATGAGCGGAGGACCGCCCACGAAGAACACGGGCGGATGCTTATCTCGCAGTTCCGGCATTTCGCCCTTCAGGAGGCATTCCCGCGCCACGTCGTGAACGAAGCCCTGTCTGAAATCGAGCAGGGGAGTCTTTGCAGCAAGACCTGGAGAGCATTGAGCATCGGAGAATACGATCGTGACGCGAAGCCGGGTGCCGGACCGTTCAACGATATCCGCGAGATCGTCGAGCAGATAACTTCCATCGGCGTCACGCAGTCCAAAGAAAAGGCGCGACGGATGCTCGCGAAAGTGGTCTCTCTCGAGCGAGTGCCGGATGATCGACATAATTCCGGCGATGCCTGATCCCCCTGCGACACCCACGAAAGGACGCCTTTCGTCACAGTCGAAGGTTGCCCGTCCAAGTGGACCGAAAACGTCAACCTCATCACCGGACGAGGCCTCGAAAAGCCTGGTCGTGAAGCCGCCGCCTGGACTGCGGCGGATGAGAAAACGCAGCCGAGTCTCTTCAGGCTCATGATGCGTCATCGAATAGGCTCGGGGTTCCCGAACCCCGAGGCCGGACAGAAGGACGAATTGGCCGGGTTTGTAGGCGACAGGCTCGCTCAGTTCGACCTCGAACAGCCCAACTTCCGGCGTCAGCATATGCGTCGAGACCAGACGACCGCGCTTTCTGCTGCAGGACGGTTGACATGGCGGGATGAATGCGGACGGCAAGGCCAATTCGAGCGGGCTGCGAGCGGCAGTCTGGCATAGCAGGACGTCACCAGGTCGCCTGCAGACCTTGGCGCCTGGAGCGGCGGGCCACAGGTGCAACGCATCGCCCGCAACGACCGACGCCTTGCAGTTGCCGCAGGTGCCGGTCGCGCATTCGTGCGGCAGGCCGATGCCCGCCATGAGACCGGCATGAAGAAGACGTTGGCCTTCTTCCACGACGAAGGTTGCGCGCCGACCGCCTCGATCCACCACCTCAATCGGAATCATGTCGTGATCACGACATCGCCACCCTCGACCTTGACGTCGTAGAAGCGAAGTTTCATCGGCATCTGCGTGGCGTCCTTCACCACCGGAAGTCCGTCAATCAGCGAGAACGAGAAGCCATGCCAGGGACAACGCAGGGTTTCTCCGAAATTGCAGAACGTCATCTCGTTCAGCCTATCGCTCGCGGTCGTTCCCGAGATGCAGCCATAGCTGAGGTCCGCTCCCTGATGCGGGCATCGCCCTCCGACAGCCCGGATTTCCCCCGAAGGCAACTTCGACAGAATGATCGGCGATCTCCCGATCCTGGCCGAGGTAATCTTGCCGACATCAAGCTCTTCGAGTTTGCAAACAACGTGTTTCGCCATGACTTATATTGCCGCCTCGCTGGCTCTCGTCTTGCAGTCGCTCAGTTCGTAGAATGCAGCAGCGTTGCGCCAGAGGATTTTTTCCCGCGTGGTTGACGGCAGCGATTTCGGTATGGCCGCATTGGGGTCGTCGAAGTCGAAATGCGGATAGTCGGTCGAAAAAACGAGAATGTCGTCCGTTCCCATAAGGTCGATCAGCTTCATCCACTCGTCGGTCGAGATGTCTTCGGTGGGCTGCGTCGATAGCCGCAGCCGTTCGCGGCAGTGCTGGCTCGGAAGCTTTTTGAGCCAAGGTACTTCGATGCGGCCCTGTCGATATTCGCGATCCATCCGCCACATCACGTGTGGCAGCCAGCTGAAGCCGCCTTCCAGAATCATGAAACGCAGATTCGGATAGGCATCAAAGACCCCGTTGCATACCAGGCTGATGATCTGCGGCATCAGCGAAATCGGAATCAGGCAGTGCCGCTCCATGTAGTGCAGGCCCATGCCATAAGGCCCCTGGGCAAAAGTGGTGTGGTGGAAGGCAACGTTCAGACGATTGCGTTCGGCCGCAGCAAAGATCGGCTTGAACATCGGATGACCGTAGGCAATGTCATCGACAACAGGCAGCATGACTTGCCGCATCTTCGGGTGCGCGGCCATTCGATCGATCTCACGCGCGGCCGCTTCCGGATCACGCGCGTTAATCTGAATGCTGCCGAGGAAACGGTCGTCCTTGGAGAGCCAGTGCTCTGCAACGTAGTCGTTGTAGGCGGCGGCGAGAGCTGTCGCGAATCCGTATTGGAGTTTCAAGCCGGTCGGATAGAAGTAACCTGTCAGCACCGCGTAGGTGAGATCGTATTCGTCGATCAGTTGCCCTCGCATAAGCGAATAGTCAGATACCGACGCTGAACCGTCGGCGCTGCGGACGTCCGCGCGATTGCCGAGGCCCGGTGACGTATAGGCAAATGGCTGACTGAATCCACGCCACGCACCAGTTGCAATCCAGCCCCTGTACGGTTCCTGC
Organism: Bradyrhizobium sp. NP1; assembly: GCF_030378205.1. Classification (NCBI taxonomy): domain Bacteria; kingdom Pseudomonadati; phylum Pseudomonadota; class Alphaproteobacteria; order Hyphomicrobiales; family Nitrobacteraceae; genus Bradyrhizobium; species Bradyrhizobium sp. NP1. Next base: position 4,984,655 of record NZ_CP127385.1, on the reverse strand, counting down.
AAATAAGGAACCAGGTCTTTCAGGCTCGAAAAGCTTTCGTGAACGTCAGTGTCGATCAAGGGCATAATCGTGCCTTTCGATAGGATGCTTTAAAGGTCAGCTATTCGGCGAGGTCGAAACCGCGATATCCCGAACGCGGTGGTCCCTGGCTTCTGTTTTGCGGAACAGGAGAGGCCGAAGTTTGGGGAAGACCAGGGAAACGATGGCCAGCGACATCAGTGTCGCGCTGATCGGAGACTTGACGAATATCGTCCAGTCATCGTGAAAAGTGATCATGCTCCGTGTGAACGAATCCTCAGCGATCGGTCCCAGGATCGCGCCGAGAACCATGGGAGCGGTCGGCAGCTTCACCCGCTCCATCGTCCACGCAATCGATCCGAAGACGACGACTGTCCAGACGTCGGAAATGCTGTTCCGGTCTGCAAATGCACCGACGAGGGCGAACATGACGATGATCGAAACAAGAATGCCTTGAGGGATCGTCAGAACCCGGACGACCAGGCGGATCCAGAGAAAGCCCAGAAGACACATGCCGATCACCGACACGAACATCGACGAGAGGATCGTATAGACGGTCAGAGCCGATGCCGGGTCTTTAAGCATGAAGGGACCAGGCTGAACACCGTGGAGCAGGAAAGCTGCAAGGATGACGGCTGTTGCGCCGCTTCCCGGAAGTCCGAGCGTCAGCAATGGAACGATGTGGCCCGCAACGGAAGCCGTCGAAGCAATCTGCGGAGCGACGATCCCCTCAGGGATGCCGGTGCCGATTTCGCTGCCGCGGCGTCCGTACTGTTTCTCGACACCATAGGATACGAACGACGAGATTGTTGCGCCCGCGCCGGGAACAAGGCCCAGCAAGGTCCCGATCACGGAGCTGCGCGCAAACGTGGCGCGCAATGCCCACAGCTCGCTCCAGGTCGGGAAACTTGTTTTCGTGCTAACGGACGATGAACTGAGCTTGAGGTTTGGCCCTTGGCCGATTTTTGTGAGAATCTCGCCAAAGCCGAACATTCCGACGAGCACCATCACGAATGGCACGCCATTGATGAGGACGTTGGATCCGAAGGTGAAACGCTCGGCGCCGTACGTGCTATCTATGCCGATGGTCGAGACCAGCAGTCCAATGCAAAGGCTGATCAAGGCATTTGGAAGCGACTTGCCTGCGAGGGCAACGACCGTCGTCAGGCCAAAGAAGACAGCAGCAAAATACTCGGGCGCGCCGAAGCTCAATGCCAGGCTGCTAAGGGGGCCGGCCATGCTGACCATCACGGCCGACGAGAGGAGTCCTCCTGTAAGCGCGGCAACAAGCGCCCAGCCAAGTGCTTTGGCCGCTTCACCGCGTTGGGTCATTCCCCAGCCGTCCCAAAGGAGCGGCACGTCCATCGGCTCACCCGGTATGCGGTAGAGAATAGTGGTGAAGCAGCCGGCATACGTTCCCGCCATGTAAATAGCGGTGAGCAGAATGATTGAGGTCTCCAGATCCATCGAAAACGTGAAGGGCAGCGCAAGCACCACGCCCATGACCAGTCCGAGACCGGGCATGATCGAAACTGCCATGCCGATGAGCAGGCCGATGCAGAGGGCGATCAAATCCTGCCATTTGAAGACTTCGGCAAAGCCGGCAATTAGGAGATGAAGGTGTTCCATGTCGCTCTCCTCAGTGAACTCCGACGAGCCGCATGATGGCGAGCGAGATATTCTCGAAGGGGCCCTGACCGAGCGGCAGAGCCACAAAGATCAGCTTCATGAAGACGAACGTGAAGAAGACGGTCAGCGCGCAGGCGCATATCATAATCACAAGCGGTTTCCGGAATCCGCCGAGCCACATCAGGCAGGAGGAATAGAGCGCTGTCGAAAGCGCAAACCCGCAACGTTCCAGCGCCAACAGGTAAACGACGGTAACGATGATGGTGCCGAGCACCATGGGAATGTGGGTCTGCTTCGCATGAAGCAGATCTTCGTTGAGCTTGTCTTCCCCAGCCGCAATTTGGACCGGTGCCGAAGCGACGAGCCGGCGTACGATCTCGAAGGCGCTCACGAATGCGAGAATCGCCGTGATCATCTTTGGCCAGCGATCGGGTCCCATTTGGTCGGGAAGCGGCGTGTAGGCGATATTGCAAGCTGCGTAGAAGAGCCAGATTGCGATCCCGAGTACGACCAGATAGGGCAATACACCGCGATACTTGCTGCTAAGATCCATGACGTCGCTCCGGCGTGTCGTTACTTCGAATTGACGCCGGGGCTCGCCGCGGACGCGTTCAGCTTCGAGAGCCGGTCCGCTTCAGAGAGCCATTCCCTCATGAACTGCAAGCTATCTTCCGGGCCGAGATAGCTGTCGGCATTGGCATATTGCAGCTTGAGGTAGTTGGAGTAGTCCTTGGTCTTCGCGACTTCCGCGAAGGCATTCGCGAGCTTTTTGACGATCGCCGGGTCTGTGCCCGCGCGGACAATCACCACGCGAAATTGGGGAAGTGTCACGTCATAACCGAGCTTGCCCGAATACGGCACGTGCTCAAAGCCTTCGACCGGCTTTTTGCTGAAGAATAGAACCGGCTTGATCTGCTCGCCATCGATGAAACTTCGGATGTCGCCGGCCTGCTCGTAAAGAAGCTCACTTTGACCGCCGACGACCGAGGCGTATCTCATCCCGGGCTCGGCGAATGCGACTTCCTGGAATTTGAAACCTCGGGTTCGAAAGTAACTCGCGCTCAGATCGTCGGGGCTGCCGTAGCCCGTGACAGCCATCCGCAGTTCGTTGGTCGCCGCAGTTGTCTGGACTTCATCCCAATTTTGATACGGGCCCTTCGCGCTCGCGAAGAATCCCGATGGCTGCTGGATCAGGATTGCGATCGGCGTGATCTGATCGAGCTTGAACCGGGGATTGGCCGCGGCGAACAAGGCGAACGTATCGCCCGTCATGACTTCGATGCTGTAGCCGTCCGCTGGCGAGGTCACCAATTTGGTCAGGCCAGTCTGACCGGTCGCGCCCGGCATGTTGATCACAGGGACGGAGACCTTGAGCTCCGGTTCGATCAGCTTGCTGGCCATGCGGGCAACCTGATCAGCGCCGCCGCCCGGTCCCCACGGCACGATGAAGGTGATGGGTCGAGACGGGTAATTGTCGGCGCAGGACGGTGACGACGAAAAAATCGCGGCGGTCGCTAAACCGAGCGCACAGATCCAACCCTTCATTGACGTACCTTCCTGTTTTTATTTGGTTTTTGTCCAAGCCTTGATGCTTGGTTTGAATTTCGACGCAACCTTGACAGTAAAGATCACACGAGTCTACAAAAAAATGGTACGAAATATATAAGAAAATGGAACGATGGACGATGACATTGAGCCGACCGAATTCCAAGATCGCTCTCGCGGCCGCCAAATTGCGCCTTCCACTCACCGTCCCGTATCGGCTCGCATTCGGAGAGCAGACGCATTTCGACGTTCTGCTGGTGGCAGCACGCGGTGACGGCGGTTTTGGATGGGGGGAGGCTACGATCCTTCCGGGCTACACCGACGAAACGATGGATCAGAGCTGGTCGCTGGCGAAGGAGCTGACAGAGCGCTGCTTGACGACTGGCGAACTGACGACGGCATGCGACGCCTTGCTTCGTCAGGCCCCATTCACCGCGACAGCATTTCTCACCGCGCTCGATTGGTTGGATGGGCACCCGATCCTGAAGCGGACCGGCCGCTTCGATCTATTAGGAACCGTGAACGGCAAGGCAGATCACTGCGCCGAGCTCGAGCAGGAAATCCAGAACCTGCTCGACCGCGGCTATAAAACTCTCAAGGTCAAGATCGGCTGGGAGCCCGACGCGGACCTCAAGCAGGTCGATACAATTCGCCGGATTGTACGAGGTCGGGCAAAGCTTCGTATCGATGGCAACCAGGGTTACAGTTGCGATCAGGCGATTCATTTTCTGCGCCACCTCGATCCGGACGACATAGAGTTGGTGGAGCAGCCCTGCGCGGCGGACGACTGGGAATCGGCGAAGGCGCTTGTCAGCGTCAGCAAGGTGCCCTTGATGCTCGACGAATCCATCTATTCTCTCGACGAGATAGACCGGGCTGCCGATCTGAAATGCGCCGACTATATCAAGCTCAAGCTTATGAAGTTTGGCAGGCTGGATACCCTGGACAAAGGTCTCCGTCGAATTGCCGACCGTGGCATGAAGGCAGTACTCGGCAACGGCGTCGCCACAGACCTCGGATGCTGGATGGAGCTTTGTGTCGCAATTGGTATGGTTTCAACCGCAGGCGAAATGAATGGATTTTTGAAAACCCCGGTCCAGCTTCTCGTCCCCAGGCTGAAATGCGATGGGGCGTCTGTTATTCTCGACGAAACTGAACGCAAGATTGATTTGGCTGCTGTCGGATCCCACGCATTGGAGCGAGTAGGGGCGTGGAGCGAGTTGAATTGAGCACGTGGCGGCCTGCTGAATGATTTGGTGATCATGCTGACCAAGCCGGATGACGACCAGGACACCAAGATAACCGCCATTCAAAAGGCGGTCCGTCTTTTGCAGGCGATTGTTTCGGCGGACCAGCCGCCGGCGCTGGCCGACCTGTCCGAGCAGGTTGCCCTGCCCAAGCCGACCGTTCACCGGCTTCTGCTGCAGCTGGAGGAGGTCGGATTTGTCCAGCGCGATTTGAGCGGACGGGCTTATACCGTCGGCGCTACCTGGTTGCGCCTGTCGGTCGATGCATTGGCCGTGCGGGCAAGACAGCCGATCGTGCACGGAATCATGCAGAGACTCGTGGATACAGTGAGGGAATCCTGCAATCTCGCCGTCCTTCAAAACCAGGAAGTGCTCTATCTGGAGCGTGTCGAATGCGACTGGCCGTTACGCGTGCAGCTGCACGCCGGCTCTCGCGTTCCGATCCATGCCACGGCATCCGGCAAGCTCCTTATTGCGCAGATGTCCGAAAAGAACAGGAAGGCGCTTTTAAGGAGTGTGCGTCGGGAAAAATTCACCGACAATACGATCGTCGATCTTGATCAGATGGAGGAGGAGTGCCGCATCATTCGCGAGAATGACCTCTCGATCAACAAGGAGGAATATCATCGTGGATTGATTGGCGTTGCTGTTCCCGTACGTCGCGCGGATAACAGCGTCATCGCCACCCTTTCCATTCATGCACCGAGCTTCCGCATGTCCGTTGAGACAGCCTTGAGCTACGTGCCGCTCCTGAAAAAGTCTGCGGCGGAAATCGTGGCCGAACTCGGATTGTGATCTCGCCTCGAACCCATGACGCTGCTCGAAATATATTCCCTGTTCTTCTTGATTGGGTTCCCCGCTCCCGAAGATCGTTTCCCTGTTGTTCTAGTTCGCAACCAGTGTTGCGAGGAATTGCTCCAGCGAAGGCTGTGCAGTGGTCTGCATTTTGTGCAGATCTTCGGGCTTTAGGTTCGTATAGCACCGTAACATCCGCCAATCCTTGTGGCCCGTCACCATGGCAACCTGCTGTATCGAGAAACCCGCTTCAAAGAGGCGACTTGTGCCTTCATGGCGCAAATCGTGAAAACACAAATCGTCGAGATCAATAGCATTGCGCGATCGACGGAAAGCAGCTCCAACGGATTTCGAGTGGTAAGGGAACACGCGCCCGATGCCGCGCGTAACAATACGTTGCTCGAGAAGGATCTGCCATGCGTCGTAGCCCGTGGAATTGAGGAGGGGACTATCTGATGGTTTCCTTCTTTTCGTCGCGGGTCCTTGCGATCGCGGATAGTGACCGTTCGCTTCGACATATCGACATCAGACCATTCTATCCGGCAGATCTCAGCCTGGCGCATTGCGGTCGCTACTGCAAAGCGAATAATTCTTTCGAGCGGGATGAATTGTTGGGGATTAGTTTCTGCGTATTCGATTAACCGATTCAGTTCGTTCTGAGTGGGACGGCGATCGCGCTCGTTTGATTTACCCTTGTAGCAGGGACCGGCTCCACAGTGATGATCGATCAAGCTTCGCAAGGAGGAGGCACCGAATACTTTGATTACTCAAGAGGTGATGGAAACGCGACGATTCAGATAGCGGGAGGCTCCGGATCTTCGAGCGAGCTTGATTTCGGCTCCGGAGTTACCGACGATGATCTTTGGTTTATGAGATCAGGAAATGATCTACAGATAGACTTGGTGGGCACTAACAGCTCGGTCACCGTAAGTAGCTGGTTCAGCAATCCGAGCAGCCAACTGAACGAAATCACGGCCGGCGGCATGAAGTTAGATTCTCAGGTCGCTCAGCTTGTACAAGCGATGGCGACGTACAAGTCGAACAACCCTGGGTTCGATCCGGCTGCCGCGTCTCAGATGCCAAACGAGACGACGTTGCAAGGCGCAATTGCGTCGGCTTGGCATTCCTAATTGTGAAGGAGAGTGAGGAACTAGAATGAACGAAATGGCGTCAGACGACGTAAGCGATGCCAAGCACTGTTCATCGAGGAAGTTTTTCACACGCCTATGTTTATGACTTTGCAGGAATTGGAAACGACTTGGTGAAGATCTGTGCTGGTTGAGGATTTTAGCCTCGCCGACGTGCTGACCGGCGCTGCAACGAAAGCTGTTCCGAGTACGCCAGAAGCGTTTCGTCAGGCGAGCGCGCTGCATGATGCCGGTAGGTTCGACGAGGCCGAATCCGTATTGCGTACTGCGATTGCGCGCGATCCTACGAATCCCGAACTGCGTAATGCACGGGGCGTGATGTACGCCGCGATGAATCGGCAGTTCGATGCGGTGTGCTGCTATCGTGATGCAATTGCGTGTGACCCGACTTCTGCTGGCATTTGGACTAACCTAGGCAATAGCCTCACTCGTTTAAGGCACCTCAAGAGTGCTATCATGGCTCATCGGCGCGCCATCGCGCTCGCGAAGACGGATGATCCGCTGCTCTGGCATAATCTCGGTGCTTCGCTAGCGGAAGCTGGCCAGCATGGTGAGGCCATCGGAGCCTTCACTAGGGCAATCCAGCTTGATCCTGACCGATCGACGGCAAAGTGGGATCGCGGCTGCAGCTATCTCCATCTCGGCAATTACCGGCAGGCTTGGCCAGATTATGAGATGCGCCGTTTCACTGGACAACTGCCAGCAAAGAAGCTGCCGGGGAAGCCTTGGGCCGGCGAGCCCTATGCAGGAAAACGGCTCGTCCTGGTGGTCAAGCAGGGCTTCGGCGATGCTATTTGGGCGGCTCGCTATCTGCCCAAAGTCAAGGCGCTGGGCGGAGAGCTCGTGATGGAATGCCAAAGCGAACTCATTCCGCTAATCGAGGGCCTAGGAGCGGTGGATCGGCTGATCCCGCGCGATCATCCGCTCCCGGAGGCAGATTTTTATTGTTATCTTTGCAGTCTGCCGGGGCTGTTCACGCATGAATTCGCCTCGATACCTGCCACTCCCTATTTCCAGGCGCCTAGTGATCGGAGAGCGAAATTCGAAACAATCTTTCAGCCGACAGTTGGGAAGGTCAAGGTCGGAATCGTATGGTCAGGGAGCGTTACGTTCCAGCGTAACTCAGAGCGCGCTCAACCACTACGGCGTTTCCTACAGGCGTTCGCGCTACCAGGAATCCAGCTCTACAGTTTGCAGAAGGGGCCGCCCGAGCAAGAGCTTCGTGCCCTTCCGCACGGTGGCCCAATCATTGATCTCGCACCCCACATCGATGATTTCGCCGACACCGCTGCAGCCATCGCTGCGCTCGACCTGGTCATCATGACCGATAGTGCTGTGGCACATCTCGCCGGTGCAATGGGTAAACGAGTCTGGGTCCTACTCGGACACGTAGCCCACTGGCTGTGGTTGCTCGATCGCGTCGAAAGCCCTTGGTATCCATCGCTTCGCCTTTTCCGACCCCGAGCCGCAGGGGACTGGGACTACGTCTTCGACTCCGCTTCCGCCGAACTGATGACACTCGCAAAGCTTGCGTGAGCTCTCGTCTAAGGCATCTATCATATTATCGTTCTTCGGTCTTTTCGCCGATCCATTCGACAGCCTACGAGAGCAGCCCAGCTGTCGGCGGGGAATCTCACTGCCCGCTTTCTGCTGCTCAGGACAGAGTGTTGGGGGGCGTCTGTACGAACTGGGACCGAGCACGGAAGGACCGCGAGCGGCAATGGCGCGCTGCGCCGCGAGGACCACGCGATCCCATTTTCCCTGTTTCCCAACGGTCAACCGGATTGATTCGATGATAGTGATTTTGCATGTAGTGCGTGGTCCACCTCACTGGGTATGTTGAGATCAGATGTGGTTTGCCGTTCGGCTTGTGCGGAAGCGACAGATACGCAAAGCAGGAAAGGTCTAAAGCCGAGGATGTGACGTCTGTCGCCTCGGAGACAGCTGACTCCGTTTCGGCGCTCGAAAGAATATCGTTAATCGCTGGAATATCAGATGCATCAATAATGCGCATGGAGTTGAGCTGGAGCGCTCGTAGTGCGGTGGAATTCCACTATCTCCGCAGGCACCGTTCCGGTTGTCGGTCCCACCAATTTCCACGATGGTCCATGATAAGTGACAAAAGGATAGACTTCTATATCTTTACTTTACCCTCGAGTTTTCGTTTGGTAGATACCCCGAAGGGCGGCCGACGGGGGCGGCTAGGGCAATGGTTGACGAGGGAGAAACGCAACAATGGGAAAGCTCGTATGGAGCGCCTGCACCGCGCACACCGCTGCAATGCTCAGAGACCCTGAGGGTGAACAAGCGAAGCGCATTTTTGCAGGCTTCGATTACCTGAAGGCCACTCTTAAACAAGCGAAGCCGGATATTCTCGTGATCATCGGCACCGATCACATGATGACCTTCTCATATGAAGGCGTTCCAACGTTCGCGCTAGGGACCGGCGAGGCATTTCCGACGTGGGGTGAGGCAGGCTCGAGGAAAACAACCTATAAAGGGATCGGCGAATTCGGCGACCGCGTCGGAGAAGGAATGATAGAAGGCGGTTTCGACGTATGTCTCATGGCCGAAATGCGGATAGACCATGCTTTCGCGTGTCCGCTGAGCTTTCTTATGGATGACACGGAAATTCCAATTCTGCCGATCTACATTAACTGTACAGTCCCGCCCCTCCCGACACACGCGAGATGCCACTCGTTCGGCGTGCAGCTCGGTAAGGTCCTGCGGGATCAAGAAAGCGCGCAAAGAGTCGCCTTGGTTGGAACGGGTGGTCTGAGCCATTGGATAGGGCTGCCAAAGTCCGGATTGATCAATGAGGACTTCGATAGGTCATTCCTTGAGCTCTTCGAGGCTGGCAATCTCGAAGCCATTGCGAGCATGGAATCGGACCGTGTGATTTCCGACGCCGGCAACGGCGCAGCTGAGATTCGGAATTGGTTGGCCGCATCTGCGGCGGCCGGCAACCGTATGGCGAGACGAATTGCTTACGAGCCTGTGGCGGCCTGGAAGACGGGCATCGGGCTGGTGGAGTTGGGGCAATGAGTCGGCGTCGTGGGGTCGAAAAGTTTCTCTATCACTACGACAAGGACGCGGATCTCAGACAGAAGTTTGCCGCCGATCCGCGCGCTGTGCAGGTGGATTTCGGATTATCAGATGAAGAGCGCGACGCACTGGAGCGGCGCGATGTCGTTCAGCTTCACATGTGGGGTCTTCACGCCCTGCTGGTTCGCAATTTCGCGGGCTTCCTGAAGATTGATTACGTCTCCTTATTCAGGGAAGCCGGAATTGCCGATTAGCGTCGCCTGAATTCGCGGCTTCCAAGGTGGTCGCAGCTCCGGTCAACCGACCGCTGAATTATTCTTCGGCATTGCATCAATCTGCTCCCAAAATTGCGTCGAAACCGGCGTCAGTAATTCCCGTTCGACTTCGACCGGTGGAGCAGCATCCGCCGAGCGCGGAGTTGCGCTTTTCATCTGAAAGTGCATTTTGTTTCAGGGAATTTGCCCGAAATTGCTCAAGTAAAAGAATTGGTCGAAATGCCGAAGCGGAAGGCTGCGTCCGGACGGAACGAAAAAACTTTCGATTGGTCAACCACATTGCTGCGTACTCACGGGGGTTTGCCGCTCTACGCGCAGCTCCTAACTGTGTTTCGCCGGCGGATTGAGAATGGTGAGTGGGCAGTCGGGAAGCGCATTCCGACGTTGCGTCAGTTGGTCGACGAGTTGGACGTCGCCCGAGTTACGGTCCGCCATGCGATTGGCCTTCTGCAAGAGGAGGGGCTCATAGGCTCCTATCCAGGCAGCGGAACCTACGTCCTAAAGCGCCCGGACTCTCCGATTTGGTATCGGATACCGCTCACGTGGGAAAAGCTGGTCGGAACAACGCCTGACATTGAAATTGTCTCGCTGATCGATCGTCGCGCCGAACATCCCCCGTCGCCATTCCATGGGAAAGGCAAAGTTGCTCAAGATTACCACTTCATGCGTCGGCTACTGCTGAGACACCATATTCCCTACGGAATCGGCGCTACCTACGTCGAAGAAAACCTCTTTCAAAAAATTGGACGCGATGCGTTCAACTTGCCTGTTCCGCTCAGGTTGATCGACACTCATTTAAAGGGCGAGATAGGCGACACCGAACAAACGGTGCGCGCGGGAATCGCCGAGGCAGAAGTCGCATCTCTGCTCGGGCTGTCGTCCCATGCTCCAGTGATGATCGTCACGCGTTCGATTCTTTCGAAGTCTGGTGTCCTCCTCTACGAGTCGATGGGGACATTCCGCGGCGACTTTGTGGAAATCCACACCGAGTTCAATCCGGATGAGAAGTGTCCCACACCCACCAAGAATCGGCGGTCCGAAAAAAAGTGACCACTCCGCCAAAACGGTCCTATACATAGGACCGATTTTGCCATATAGGGATCGCGTGCGGCTCGGATAGGGCCGGATCACGCCGTGCTGGCGGGGGACAGGGAAACACCAGGGATGGATGTCGACGGTCACGTGACCGGCGCGCCGTTTGGTATTGCCCGATGTTGTTCGTCCGCAGGCTTGATCGAACGCAAGCGCGGAGACGAGTCGAGTGGCATATATCGGAACAGATATCGGAGGTACATTTACTGACCTCGTCCTGCTCTCAGACGATGGTCAGGCCGAAATCTTCAAAGCACTCACGACGCCCGACGATCGTACGCGCGGTGTGATCGATGCTCTTGAGCTGGCAGCCAAAGCCAAAGGGATTTCGTCTCAGGCATTGATCGAACAGCTGCGTTACTTCTCTCATGGCACCACGGCGGCCACCAACGCCTTCATCGAGCGCAAAGGCGCTCGAACTGGATTGCTGACGACGCGCGGCTTCGAGGACACATTGCGCATCCAGCGCGCGATGGCGGGGTGGATCGGGCTGCCTATCCACGAAATCTCTCATTTCTCCAAGCGACGCGTCCCGACCCAAATCGTTCCTCCGGAGCTGATCAGGGGTGTCATCGAGCGCGTCGACTACAAGGGGAAGGTTATCGTCCGCCTTGACGAGGAGGATGCCCGCGCCGCGATTCGCGCGCTCTTGAAAGAAGGAGTGGAGGCGATCGCGATCAGCCTACTCTGGTCGTTCCGCAATCCGGCTCACGAACAAAGGCTGATCGAGCTTATCAAGGAGGAAGCGCCTGGACTGTTTGTGACGGCGTCATCGCTACTCGTGCCAATCATCGGCGAGTACGAGAGAACGTCGACGACCGCGATCAACGCCTACCTGGGCCCCGTGATTCACAGATATGTAAACGGGCTCGAAAACGCTATCCGAGGCCTCGGTTTCGAAGGCCCAATCTCGATCATGGAATCTGGCGGCGGGGTTCTTCCAGCATCTGAAGCCGCATTCCAGGCTGCCAATTTGCTCACTTCTGGGCCGGCCGGTGGTGTCCTCGCCTCGCAAAAGCTCGGCGAGCTCCTCGGCTACCAAAATATTCTGACCGCAGACATGGGGGGCACGAGTTTCGACGTCGGCCTCATCGTAAACGGTCAGCCGCTCCTCGAAACCGTAAGAGAGGAGGGGCGCTTCCATGTCGCGTTGCCATCGATCAAGGTGACCGCAATCGGTGCGGGTGGTGGTTCGATCGCGCGCGTGCAGGACGGGCATCTGACGGTCGGACCGGAGAGCGCAGGATCGACGCCGGGGCCCGCTTGCTACGGCCGAGGAGGTAAAGAGCCTACTATTACCGACGCGGATGTGGTTCTCGGCATCATCGACCCAAAATACTTCCTCGGCGGTGCCATGGCACTGGATGTCGAGGCGGCGAAGAATGCAGTGAAAAAATACGTCGCCGAACCGCTAGGCGTCGATGTTGCCCAGGCGGCAGCCGGAATTCGAGAAGTAGCCAACAACCAGATGGCGGACCTTCTTCGCCGTGTGACGCTACGAGCGGGCTACGACCCGCGCGACTTCGTTCTGATGGCCTATGGTGGGGCGGGCGCAACGCATGCCCACCAGTATGCCGAGGTTGCAGGGATCAGTCGTGTGGTCGTGCCGGTGACTGGTCCGGCTCACTCGGCCTACGGTACCGTAACCGGTGACCGGCACAGGTCGTTCTCCCTTGCATTTGGTCAGCACGCTCCGGCGCGCTTCAAGAAGGCGTCTGAACATATCGACCTGAGCGCACTGAATTCAGGTTTGCAGTCTCTCGAAGATCGCGCTCGATTGGCTCTCGGCAGCAGTGCTCATATCCGTCGTTTTATCGGAATGAGGTTCCGGCAACAGGTCCACGAGATCGCCGTCGAGTTGGCAGCGGGCGCCGTAACTTTGGCGCAGATCGACAAGCTCGTCGATCAGTTCGAAGCCCAGTACGAAAAGATATACGGCGAAAATACCGCGCTGCGAATCTCCGGCGTTGAATTCAATGTTCTTCGTGTGGAGGCGACGTCGCCCGTAACGCGACCAGAGCCGCGCAAGATGGGCACCAAAGATCGTTCGAACCGACCGATCGATCGCCGCGAGGTCTTTTTCTACGGACACGGCTTCGTAACAACCGACATCTACCGAATCGAAGACGTGGGACCAGGCGTGAAGCTGCAAGGCCCATGCATCATCGAGCGGCCGGATACGACGATCGTGACTGGCCCCAACCAATCTGCCGAGATGGAAGCCTACGGCAACATCGTCATTCAGATCGCATGAAAGTGACCTCGAACATGAACGACGTGTACAAGTATGCCACGAAGGAAGTCGACCCGATCACCTTCGAGGTTATTCGCCATCGCCTGCTTTCGATCACGGACGAACAGGCGACGACCCTTGCCTCGGTCTCCGGCTCCATGTTGGTAAACGAGGCAACAGACTTCAACACCGGCCTCTACAGGGCCTTCGGCGAGGTGGTCACGATGGGAAAGACCGTGACCTTCCACGCTGCCTCGCTGTCACAGATGGTCAAACATGTCGTTCAGGACTGCTCGGAATCGCCGGGCATCAACGACGGAGACATGTTCATCGTGAACCATCCGCACAAGGGCGCGTTGCATTGCCCTGACGTCGGCATCGTCGCTCCAATCTTCGTTGACGGAAAGCGCATCGGCTGGACCGGAGCATGCGCGCATCAGCTTGACGTCGGCGGAATGGTCCCGGGTAGCTTTGCCTCGATGGCACGCGACATCCGCCAAGAGGGAATACTCATTCCTCCTGTGAAGATCGTCGACCGAGGCATCGTCCGGACAGACGTCCTCGAATTCATCACGGGCATGTCGCGGCTGCCAATTAACATCAATCTGGACCTCAAGGGTCTGATGGCCGCCAGTCGCGTCGGCATCAAGGGAATTCTCGACACCATCGCGAAATACGGCGCGGACATCGTGCTCACCGTCATGGATGGAATGATGGATTTGTCCGAAACGAAGATGAGAAGTCGGCTGAAGATGCTCCCCAACGGGGTGTTCCGAGCCCAGGCATTTCTCGACCACGACGGGTTCGACAACAAGATCTACAAGATTCACGTGACCCTCCGGAAGGAAGACGATCACATCGTGTTCGACTATTCCGAATCGGATGATCAGGCGCCCGGGTTCGTAAATGCGACGCGGACGGGGTTGCTCGCCGGCATCTACGCCGGTCTCCTTCCCATCATCGCGTACGACCTTCCATGGAACGAGGGAATCTTCAGACCTGTCGAAGTGATCGCGCGTGAGGGTTCGATCGTGTCCTGCAGGTTTCCGGCTCCCTGCAGCCAGGGACCGCTCGGCGCGATGTGGCTGGTGGAGGTCACGGCCACCGAAGCGATCTCGAAGATGATGGCGACGCATCCTGATTTTGTCGCTGAGGCACAGGCTGCGCCCGCGTCGGGACCCGACTTGTTCCATATCCATGGCAAGAACCAATACGGAGAGCCTGCCACCGCGCCTATCCTCGAGGTGATGCTTTCGGGAGGCGGAGCGTATTCCCATCGCGACGGGATCAATGTGTCGGGCCAACGCAACATCACGGCCGGAAAGGCGCCCAATGTCGAAGCGACCGAGCTGAAGCTGCCAGTGCTTTACCTGTACCGAAGGATCGTGGAGAACAGTTCTGGACCTGGCCGGCAGATCGGCGGGCAATCCGCCGGCGCAGCCCTCGTCTTGCACGACGTCGAAGAGGTTGAATCCCTTGTAGCTTGCCACGGGTACGAATCGCCTACGTCGCGCGGCCTCTTTGGTGGATTTCCGAGCGGATGCAACCATCGGCGTCTCGTCCGCAACAGCAACATCAGGGAGTTGATGCGACGCGGGGTCTTCCCCGATCGAATTGATGAGCTAAAGGGCGAGGAGACGTCCTTTACCGCGAAACCTCCCGAGTTCGAGATCAAACACAACGACGTCTATGAGTGCAATCCAACTGCGGGCGGTGGCTGGGGCGATCCGATCGATCGGTCGCCTGCCGATGTCGCAGCGGACGTCAGGAAGGGAGCTTTCTCTGCGGATGTCGCACGCACGATATTTGGCGTAGCTCTCAAAGATAGCGAGCCGGACACGGATGCGACGAAAGCGCTTCGCGCGGAAATTAGAGGCGCGCGGCTGAAGTGGCCCGTTGCTAAGATCGCGATGGACCTGCCTTCGAAGAAGGACGAAGGAAAGGTCGTCGCAATCGTCGGGGACGTTGCGAAGATCGTCCAATACGGCGGCAACAACTATTTCGCTTGTAATTGCGGGACGACCCTAGGCCCAGCCAGCGAGAACTGGAAAAAGTACGCGCGGCATGCGGCGGCGAAGCCGTCCGAACTTGGTCCGCGGGTCCGGATCCATTCGGACCTCGAGGTGGTCCAGCATGCGTGTCCTTCGTGTGCGCGACTTCTCGATGTCGAAGTGAAGCGGAAAAGCGAGGTTTCCTTGTTCGACATCGAGGTTGCGTCATGAGCCGGATAGTTGAAGGACGATGGATCGAGTTCACCCGCGGTGGTGATCGCATACGGGGCTACCTTGCTGAACCGGTTGGTGAAGACCGATTGGGTGCCATCGTGTGCGCTCCGGAAAATCTCGGCGTGACAGATCATCGGCAGGATGAAACCCGGCGCCTCGCGGCAGAGGGGTTCGTCGTCCTCTCCGTAGACTTATACAGTCGGATTGGCGGGCGCCCTCCGCAGGACTTTAAGACTGCCGAGGAGCGGAGAAGCAAGGCGTTCATTGCTGCGCGCGATGAGCAGGCCGTTCCCGACTGCCAGGCCGCGCTCGAATGGCTTCAAGCGTATCCGCGAGTCGATGCTGACAAGATCGGGGCGCTCGGATACTGCCTGGGTGGCGGCACGATACTCGCGTGGGCGGCCGCCACCAGCAACCTGGCGTGCGCCGTGGTACTCTATGCGCTGCCGATCATCCCGGCAGCCTACACGCCTGACGGTCGCGAACGGTCGCGATTGTCACTCGCACCGAAGATCGGCTGTCCAATGCAGCTCCACTTCGGTGACGCCGACGAAGCGATCCCCGCGGAGCAGACGCGCGCGCTCCGCTCGACCCTCGAAGCCGAAGCGCCAGGCCCCATCGAGTTCTTCATCTATGCCGGAGCTCGACACGCGTACATGGATAGTACGCTCGAACGCTACAACAAAGCCGCCGCAGAGCTGACGTTTTCGCGCTTCTGCCGGTTCTTCCATCTGCACCTGGGCTGACCGATGTTGCGTGTCTTGTCCCGCGCGGCTGTTCTCGGCCCGCATACCGAAATCATCGCAGAGCAAAGGTTATGAAGGTTCTCCTTCGGACGACCAAGATGGATCTCGTGACCGCCAACCATGTCTTGGCCAGCGAGAACGTGGTGGACGCGTTCGGCCACGTGAGCGTGCGCCATCCGCAAAAGCCCGATCGCTTCTTCCTGTCCTGCTCGCGGAGCCCCGCTCTGGTCTCCATGTCGGACATCATGGAGTTCAACCTGGATGGCACTGTCTGCGGACCGGACGACAGAAAGCCATACCTGGAGCGCTTCATCCACGGCGCTATCTATGAAGCGAGAGACGACATCCACAGCGTCGTGCACAATCATTCCGCCGATCTCATTCCCTTTGGTGTCACTAACACGCCGGTCAAACCGCTGCTGCACGTCGCCGGTGCGATCGGGAAGGAGGTGCCTATCTGGGACATCCGTGACAGCTTCGGCGACACCTCGCTACTTGTCACGAACATGACGCAGGCGCGGGATCTTTCCGGCGCTTTAGGGGATGCCACCGCAATCCTGATGCGGGGGCACGGCGCTGTCGTCACGGGTCACAGCATCAAGAGCGCAGTGCTAACGGCTATCTATCTCCAGCTCAATGCAAAGCTGGACTGGAAAGCCCGCCACTTGGGTGAAGTGCGCTACCTCTCGGAAGGCGAGATCGCGGCTAGCGACGAAACGCTTCTTGCGCAGGTGCCATCGGAGCGAGCGTGGGCCTATTTCGTGGATCGCAGCAAGAATGCTCGGAGCGCCCTGCGGTTGAGAAGGATAAGAAGTTGATGACGCTGGAGACCAAGAAGATCAACGAAGCCGCGATGGCGTTGAGCAATGCAGTGAGGAGCGGCGTACCCTGTAGCCCGATACGCGATCTTCTGCCGGCAGGTGACGTCGATGCGGCGTACGCGGTTCAGGAGTTGGGGACCAAGGCACGCGTAGAACGAGGGGGTCGGATAGTCGGCCGAAAGATCGGGCTTACATCCGTTGCCGTGCAGCGCCAATTGGGGGTCGGCCAACCCGATTACGGCGTGTTGTTCGCCGACATGGATGTCCCTGAAGGTGAGACAGTGCCATGGCACCACGTGTTGCAACCAAAGGTAGAGGCGGAGGTCGCGTTCGTTCTGGGAAAAGACCTTAGGGGCGACGAAGTGACGGCGGCGGAAGTCCTGGCAGCGGTCGAATACGCCGTCGCCGCAATCGAGATCGTCGGGTCGCGTATCGCCAATTGGGACATACGGATCGTTGATACGGTCGCCGATAACGCGTCGTCTGGTCTCTTTGTTCTTGGTCATGTTCCGCGTCGGCTGTCGGAAATCGACGTCGTGGGTCTGCGCATGAAGCTGTCACGAGCGAACGACCCCGCATCATCCGGCTCCGGCAAGGCTTGTCTGGGGAGTCCCTTGTCTTCGCTTCGGTGGCTTGCCCGAACCATGGTGCGGCGAGGTCATCCGCTTTGCGCTGGAGACGTAGTCCTTTCCGGCGCACTTGGGCCAATGGTGGCGGTGCAACCGGGAGATCGCTTCGAGGCCGAGATCGAGGGCCTCGGGACCGTTGAGACCAGCTTCGGAGAAAGCGATGGCTAAGACCAAGGTAGCGATCCTCGGCTCCGGCAACATCGGAACGGATCTGTTGATCAAGATTATGCGGCTTTCGAGCAACCTCGAAGTCAGCGCACTCGCTGGAATCGACCTAAAGTCGGACGGGCTAGCGAGAGCGGCCCGGATGGGAGTGCCGATCACAACGAAAGGCATCGATGGCCTGCTTGAGATGCCAGAATTTACGGAGATCGGACTCGTCTTTGATGCGACCTCGGCTTCGGCCCACAAGCGACATGATGGGATCCTGCGAGAACACGGAAAGACGGTGATCGACCTGACGCCGGCTGCGATCGGGCCCTTCGTCGTACCTCCGGTGAACGGAGAGACTCAGCTGGACAGCAAGAATGTCAACATGGTCACGTGCGGCGGACAGGCCACCATTCCGATCGTGGCCGCAATTAGCCGCGTCGCGAAGGTTCACTATGCCGAGATCGTGTCGTCGATCGCATCGCGGTCGGCCGGCCCAGGAACGCGCGCGAATATCGACGAATTCACCGAGACGACGTCGCGTGCGATAGAGATCCTCGGCGGCGCGCGCCGCGGCAAGGCTATCATCATTCTCAATCCGGCCGAGCCCCCTCTGATCATGCGAAACACGGTCTATTGTCTCACCGACCGCGCCGATCGTGACCGGATCGTGGAATCAGTCGAGAGGATGGTCACCGCGGTCCAGTCGTATGTTCCGGGCTATCGGCTCAAACAGAAGGTTCAGATCGAATCGCTGGGGTCGAAAACGCGAATTCCTGAGACTGATCCAACGTCTTCCGGAATGAAGATCAGCGTGTTTCTCGAAGTCCAAGGCGCTGCGCACTATCTGCCTGCATACGCAGGAAATCTCGACATCATGACTTCGGCAGCGCTTCGCATCGGCGAGCAGCTCGCGGGCCGGACGATGATGGGGACAGTACAATGAAGGCTCCGAGCCCGGGCAAGAAGCTGTACATCCAAGATGTCACGCTTCGTGATGGAATGCATGCTATCCGGCACCAATATAGTCTCGACCAGGTCAAGTTCATCGCGCGGGCGCTGGACGAAGCGCGGGTGGATGCCGTTGAAGTCGCTCACGGTGACGGACTTGGCGGCTCCAGCTTCAACTACGGTTTCGGTGCTCATACCGATTGGGATTGGATCGGCGCCGTTGCGGAAACGCTCCAATACAGCAAGCTGACGACACTCCTTATTCCGGGCATCGGAACTGTTCACGACCTCAAACAAGCGCATGAGGCCGGCGTCAGATCGGTCAGGATCGCCACCCATTGCACGGAAGCCGACGTCGCCAAGCAGCATATCGAGACCGCCAGAAAGCTTGGACTGGACGTCTCAGGTTTTCTCATGATGAGCCATATGGCGGAGCCAGGGGCGCTAGCCGAACAGGCCAAGCTGATGGAGAGCTACGGGGCACACTGCGTCTACGTGACCGACAGTGGAGGCGCCCTGACGATGTCTGGCGTGGCCGCTCGGCTCCAGGCCTACGATCGAGTTTTGAGACCGGAAACGCAACGCGGAATTCATGCCCACCATAACCTCTCGCTCGGTGTAGCCAACGCGATTGCGGCTGTGGAATCGGGCGCGATTCGTGTGGACGCCAGTCTCGCCGGAATGGGAGCAGGCGCCGGAAACACTCCCCTGGAAGTCTTCATCGCCTGCGCGGACATCTACGGCTGGTCGCACGGCACTGACCTCTTTCGGCTCATGGACGCTGCCGACGATCTCGTCCGACCTCTGCAGGATCGACCGGTCCGCGTAGATCGCGAGACGCTGACGTTGGGCTACGCCGGCGTGTATTCGAGTTTTTTGCGGCATGCGGAGCGGGCGGCGCATGAATTTGATCTCGATACGCGGAAGATTCTTGTCGAACTCGGGGCAAGACGCATGGTCGGCGGACAAGAGGACATGATCACGGACGTAGCTCTGGACTTGCTAAAAAAAGAACGAGGAGGAGGAAATAGCGATGCTTAATGACGAACGAACGATCGACGCGAATGGTCATGCGAAAATGACTATTGTTTTGGGTATGTTGGTTGCTTTGCTCGAAGGAGTCGACTTTCAGATTATCGGCGTTGTCGCTCCGGTACTAATTAAGACGCTGGGATTCTCGCCTCAGCAGATCGGCGAACTCTTCAGCTCGAGCCTCGTCGGTCTCGCGATTGGGTCTCTCATCGGCGGAAAACTGGCGGATCAGATAGGACGCAAACCGACGCTCGTCGGCGCAATACTGGTGATGGGTGCATTTACGTTAGGGGCTGCGGCGACGGACAACTTCATGTCGTTGTTGGTGATGCGGTTCCTAACAGGAGTAGGCTTGGGCGGAGCGTTGCCCAACATGATCGCGCTCGTGTCGGAGGCCGTCCATCAAAAGCGCCGCACATTCTTCGTCGCAATAATTTCCTGCGGCTTGGCGCTTGGCGGTGTCATCATCTCGTTGCTGGGAAGATTTGCGCTGCCGGAACTCGGTTGGCGCGGCCTCTTCGTGGTGGGAGGGGTTCTTCCAGTCCTGATCGTCCCTGTGCTGGCGTTCGCTTTGAAGGAAACGCGGAGCAGGAACGAAGCCAACGCCGTGCATGTCGGTGTTGCAGCGGCATTGTTCAGCGAGCAACGAGCCGTCTCGACCGTTTCGCTCTGGATCGGTTTTGCCCTCACTCTCTTCCAGCTGTCGCTTCTCTTGAATTGGCTTCCGACCTTGGTGATCGCGAAAGGACTCTCGGCTGCCGAGGCATTTACGGCACTTCTATTCGTGAACGTCGGAAGCTTGGTGGGGTCGAGTTTTGTTGGCTGGATGTGCGATCGGTACGGAGCCAGATGGCCGATGGCTCTGGTGTACACGTCTATGATGGCGACTATGGTCGGACTCGGAAACGCCACCCACTATTCCGAGATTCTGGCCTGGTCTTTCCTGGCGGGAGTTGTGGTTCTCGGCGCCCAATTCGTTCTCTACGGACTAGCACCGAAAATCTATCCGGCCGAATCACGAGGTTTCGGGGTTGGCGCTGCTGCTGCTGCAGGCAGGATCGGCGCGATCGTCGCTCCTATCGTTGCAGGGCAGATGATCGGAGCCGGCGCGACAGCAAGCACGATCCTCACTCTCATGGTTCCGCTCGTCCTGTGTGCGGGGTTGGCAATCTTCCTTCTGTCTTTCTCGGCACGAAGTGCCTTGGCTTCCGAAGCCTGATAACGATCGGAGTTTTAGATGATGCAGTCTTCTCAGATTCGCTCCCGGTGGATTGTCGCCAACGGCATTCGGACGCACTACTCGGAGGCCGGCGACGCAGAGAAAACCCTCGTCGCGCTTCACGGCGGCGGAGCGGGCTCCTCGGGTGCCTCGGGCATGGGCCTGGTCATGCCCTTGCTCGGAGAGCATTTCCGCGTGGTAGCACCGGACTCGATCGGAGGCTTCGGCCTCACAGATCCAAAGGCGTCGACTCCATACGGTCTGATTAGCCGTACCTATCATACGTCAGACGTGGTCGACGCCCTTGGCCTCCAGCGATTCAGTCTCATCGGCAATTCGCAGGGTGCTTGGTCGGCTTGCTATTACGCTATGCTGCATCCTGACAGAGTGGAGAAGATCGTCATAGTATCTTCTCTTACGATCGCCGGCTCGCTCGGAATCAAGCAGGCCCCGAACGCCGCGATGGAGGCGTTGATCGGGTACGACGGCACGAGGCAAGGCATGAAGCGGTTGCTTGAGGCGATCATCGTCGACAAGAAGCGGATAACGGATCAACTCGTCGACGAGCGACAGGCTGCTGCGACCCGTCCGGGCGCCTTGGAAGCCTTTCGGGAGATGGGAAGAGCGATCGAATACGTGCGGACGGATCCGATCCTGTCGTTACAGACCCGTTGGGAGACTCTATTGCCGGTGCTGACGGCGAACATTCCTACCCTCATCCTGTGGGGTACCGCAGACACGTTCGCTACAAAGGAGACCGCTCAAGCAGTAGCCGCCAAGCTACCGAACGCGCTCTTCGAGTGGGTCGAGGGCGCTGGCCATCAGGTCCAGACCGACGAGCCGGAGCGTTGCGCCGAATTGGTCAGGACCTTCCTTAATGGATAGGAGGACGATGCCGCGGGGGCCCGGCACACCCGAGAGAATGCCGGGAATGGTGCCGGGAGTGCGGGCGGGGGGATTCCTCTTTCTGTCTGCCATCCGGGGGCGGGATCCCGACAACAACAACATGTCAGACGATCCCTACTTGCAGGCGGTCCAGGCGCTCAGAAACGCCGCTGCCATACTCGCGGCCTCGGGTGCATCGCTCAAACATGTCGTGAAGGTGACGCTCTACTTGTCGGATCTGGAGAACCGAACGCCGTTTCACCGGGCGTGGGTCGAAGCCTTCCCTGAAGATCCGCCAGCTCGCATCGCCGTCTGTATCGCGAACGCGAATGCGGCGCCAGGCGGCAACGCCTACTTTGCGCTCGACGTAATCGCAGTGGATCCAGAATCAGAACCGACCAGGAGCATCTAGCGAAGCTTCATGCGAATGCGCACGAGGTCACCTCGGTGATGGCCTACGGATTCGTAGATCAGGACGCCGGATTGATCGAACACGGAACGGTTGAGTATCACGATAGGAGAATTGACCGGCACGTTGAGATAGTCGGCGAGCTCCAGGTCGGCGGTGCCGACGACGATCGTTTGTTCCGCGCGCGCGATTTGATTACCCAATTCGCGCTGAAGTACGCGAAAAGGAGCATCGTTGAAGTTTTTTTTGCCAATGCGATCGAACAGCTCCTTTTCGACGAACGTCGATCCGACAAGATAGGGAATTCCGTTGCGCCGGTGCAGGCGGCGCAGGAATTGGTAAGCCGGAGCGAGCTTCCCTCCTGGATGAGAAGGATTCGGGAGCCGCAGTGCAGGGCGGCACTCGATCCACTCCATCTTTGTTTCGGAGGAAGAGGACTGGTCCACAGATGCAGACCAGTCTGACGGAATGTCGTGCCAAATATCGGCCTTCGGTTTCTCGAGGACGAACGTTCCGCGACCGCGATACCGGCCGATCAGTCCTTCGATCTCGAGAAAACCGATGGCATGCCTTACAGTGGCCCGCGCGGCTCCAACTTGCTCGGCGAGTTCGTCAAGCGAGGGAATCTGATCGCCGACCTGCCACTCGCCCGTTTCGATCCTTCTTCGAAAGAGAGTGACGAGCTGAACGTAGATAGGCGTCGCTAGCTCGTTCAACGACGTATGCGTGGGAACGGTGGGCACCCTAAGTCCGCTTCGCAGGTTCCGATCGTTGGTTTCCCTTGACGTTCGCCTGTCCTGAAGCTCCCGCCGGACGGGATTGCTTGGACTCTTAGACGGCATCGTCGACTCCAAAAGCGCTCGGTTGCGATCGACCCGAATTATCAGATCGACTGGTCGAATAACAGACGAATTACACCGGTATCACCGCTAACGTCTTGAGCGTCTGCGACAAAAAACTTGCTGCAAGGCGTTAAGTTGAGCCGCCGAACGTGCGCCGTTCGAGCGTCGCTAACCAGAAATCGCACACTTTCGGCCAGATCCAATCCGCATCGATTCTTTAGAAAACAAATGAAATTTGAATGACTTAGCTGGCTTCAAAACAGCTAAATTATCGAACGTATAAAGGGATAGACTTCTATCATACTAGTTGATTTGGTTGTGCTTCGATGTTATCGAATCGTCATCGGGGGAAATTGGGGCGAGCTCTGTACTCGAGCCGCGCTCGATGCAGATCCGCA
Organism: Bradyrhizobium sp. NP1; assembly: GCF_030378205.1. Lineage (NCBI taxonomy): Bacteria > Pseudomonadati > Pseudomonadota > Alphaproteobacteria > Hyphomicrobiales > Nitrobacteraceae > Bradyrhizobium > Bradyrhizobium sp. NP1. Next base: position 4,961,321 of record NZ_CP127385.1, on the reverse strand, counting down.
AAGGGGGGATTTCGGATGACGACTACTTTTCGTGCATTGACGATAATCGGGGCGCTGTCGCTTGTGACTCTCGGCTCGCTCGATCCGGCAAGCGCTACCGATACTGACGTTCCGACCAAGGCGATGAAGGCCAAGCCGGTGGCCGACCAACCGTTCTTTCTCTTGATCGATAACCGTGTCACCTATTCGTATCTTCCGAAGGGTACGGACCCGGGTAGTTTCACAATTCAGCCGAACGGAACGATCAACGGCAAAACCGCCAAGCAGGTCTATTCGTTCACGCACTTCGACATCTGGGCCTACGGCACGAACTTTTTCACCATTTCGATGCTTAAGTCGGATCACAACAATCCGGCGAACGGATGTGTGTTCAACAACGGGAGTTGCGCTGGGGCGACGGATGTCTACGGCCTGATCCGCAGTACCTTTGGGTTCAATGAAATATTCGGAACAAAGGCATTCAGCGTTGGGCCACTCCGCAACATCTCGTTTGAGATCGGTGCTGATGCCCAGGTCGAGAACATCGCACTGGCCCCCTCCAAGCGCGACGTCGTCGCCGGTCTTCAATTCGCCTTCGATCTGCCGTACCACGGCTTCTTCAACGTTGCGCCGCTATATTATAAGGAGATCAACCACAACGCGTTCGTTCAGTGTGGCTTTACAGTTTCGCCAGTGTGTTTGTCGGATGGAAACACCGAGTACAAAGGGACCTGGGCGCTCGAAACGAACTACTATATGGACCTCGGCTTCCTTCCCGAGACCATCCGGTATTTCTCGATTAGCGGTCGAGCCGGTTGGTACGGCCCCAAGGGGCCTGAAAACTCTCCGCTTCCGTTTGCACCCCCGTTCAACATTCAGACCAAGACCGAGTTCAATAGCGAGCCAATACGTCTGACGTTTGACGCCAGTCGCGCGTTCATGGGGCCGAAATACACCCACCTCGTCGACGTCTGGGTCGCCTATCGTTACTGGCAGAATAAGTACGGCATGGATCATACCAACAGCCGGATCTGTAATGTCGCCCCTGGCGTAAGCAACGGAAGTTGCACAGAGAGCTCTGTATATTCCGGCGTAACTGTGAAGTTCTGAGGTCGCATCGCGCGGACGCGTCGTCAAGCGGCTGCGCAGGCTGCTGCTTGACCCTTGCGATGATGCGTTCATCTTCGATCGGCGAGCCTCAGATGATCAATAAGATTCGGATAAAGACGAAGCTGTTCCTTGTTCTCGCAATCGCCGGCGTCGCGCTGTTGGTTGCGTCCTCCTACCAGCGCAGCTAGTTTTCTTTCCCTCGAAGCCCTGCCATGGTCCCTTCGGGTGGACGATGAGACTCTGCACAAGCGCCCGGAAATCGTCGATCAGCGAACGGCGGTCGTTACCTGCGCCGGCGTGGCCTAGGCGATGTCTCCGCAAGCGCGTTCACGGTCTTGATGTCCACGTGCGCAACCAGACAACTGCTGCCCAAAGCTTGAAGGCAAACTAGTGAGTCTTCAGTCATCAATGGATGAAGGTCCTTCTAGTCAAACAGTGCGCGCTGAATGAACTTAGTGTAGGTGTTCAGGACGTCGTTGGGGGGCGTGACGTTCTTGCCTTTGTATCCGCCCCACTGGGTGGCCAGATAAACGCGCGACGCCATGACGATGTAAGCGAGCGTGCGTAGCTCCGCTTCCTTGAACGCCGCCATTTCTCCGCGCTTCTGGCCGCGATGAAAGCTCCGCACCAGGCCAGCCGCCATCAATTCGAGATAGGCCGCGTGAGCGCGCGGGGCCATCACCTCCGACTCGTTGAGGAGGCGATGATACCAGGGATGTTCCTCTAGAAAGCTGAAATACGCACGCAGGCGCTGCTCCTCTCGCTCCGCACCAACGACGCCGGGGTCTACTCTGGTACGGAGAAAGTCCATCAGGTGATCACCCATCGCAGGCAACAACTGATCGAAAAATTCCTGGCGCGAATTGAAGTGCCGGTAGAACGTACCGAGCGCAACCTTCGCCTTCGCGGTGATTCGGGCGACAGAGGCTTTCTCGTAGCCGTAGCGTCCCACGGTTCGGGCGCCGGCCTGGATGAGATTCCTGCGCGTTTCCTCAGAGCGCTCCTCACGTGTTCTCCGTGCTTTGCGTTTCGGCGCTTTCTTAGAAGCTTGCTCGATTGCTAGGCGTGCGTTCGCCGAATGCACGAAGGCTCTCCGATTGACAATGTCGTTAGTCAAGATCTGCATAGTCTCCAGCCAGCTTGCAAGAGTCAATCGCGAGCACTGTTCTGCTTCTCGGTTCAGTGCCTCGAAAGGTCGCCGCGGAAGCCGGCAAAGAAGTCGCGAACGTCGCGGATCAGGGCTTCCCCCCGTTCGTAGGCGGCAAAGTGACCACCTGTGGTCCAGTTAGTTCGTCTTGCGAGATTGTAAGTCCGCTTGATCCACGCGTCGGGAGGCGGCGGGAACAGGTCGTTCGGGCATGACAGAAATCCAGTGGGAACGCCGACGAACTCTCTCGGCCCGAGGCCCATGCCGCCCTTGAGCCTTGCGGCGGTGTAGAGCCAGATGGACGTGTGAATGGACTGCGTGAGCCAATAGATCATGATGTTGGTGATCAACTGCTCCATCGTAAATGGCGGTCGACCGCTGCTGTCGCTCCAGCCATGAAATTTTTCGACGATCCAGGCGGCCAGTCCCACCGGCGAATCGTTGAGCCCGTATGCCAACGTCTGCGGCTTGCTACCCTGGATGGCCTGATATCCGCCCTCCTTGCGCAGTCTTGCACGCGCCTGTTCGAGCCATCGTGCTTCATCCGCATCGATCGGAGCGCTTCCGCTTCCGGTATAGGGGCGGAGCCCCATCATGTTGATGTGGATTGCCTTTACCGCGTCGGGGTGGTCGACACCCAACCACGACGCCACCAGGCTGCCCCAGTCGCCGCCTTGCGCAAAATAGCTGTTGTATCCGAGCGTCTCGGTCATCAGCTGGTGCCAGAGCGCGGCAACCTCTCGCGTTGTGATCGGCGCGCTCGGCGGAGACGACCACCCGTAACCGGGAATGCTCGGAACGATCACATCGAAGGAATCATCAGCGTTGCCACCAAAACGCTCCGGATGCGCCAGCGGCGCGATGACATTCTCGAACTCGACGAATGAACCGGGCCAGCCATGGGTGAGTATCAACGGCAGGGGACTGCGACCGCTACCCCTCTCGTAAACGAAGTGAATGGTGAAGCCGTCAATCTCGGTCGTGAACTGCGGGAGCCGATTCAGGCGCGCTTCCACCTCCCGCCAATCATACTTGTCCCGCCACTCCGTCAGGAATTCCTGCATGAAGTCGTGATCCGTGCCCAGCGACCAGGGCGCAACCGATGTACGAGGCGGCAATCTCGCCGAGCGCAATCGCCGTCCGAGATCATCGAGCTCCTCCTGCGGCACGCGAATTTGGAAGGGATCGATACGGAAGTCTTCGCGTCTCGACGGTGGCATTGCTTTTCCTCCAGTCAGAATCCAGTGAAGCGCGGCGGGCGTTTTTCGCGGAAGGCTGACAATCCCTCGCGCATGTCCTCGGATGCGGCATGGGCGGCCCATTCGCGTTGCTCGGCCGCAAGTCCCTCCTGCAGTCCTTGCTGGCTGCCGAGCGTGAGGAGCGATTTCATCCGTCGCAGGCACAACGGGCTGCGGGCGGCGAGCGTGTCAGCCAGCCGGGTCGTCTCTGCCTCAACTTCGCTGTCATCGACGACGCGCGTGACAAGGCCGGCTTCGCGCATGGCGGTTGCCGTAACCCAATCGCCGGTGAACATCAGCTCCCTGGCGCGCATCGCGCCGATCCGTCGCGGAAGCCGGATTGAGCTTCCGCCGCTTGGCAGCAGTCCATACTTTGCGTGAGCGTCGCCGAACCTTGCGCTCGTTCCGGCAATAACCAGATCGCAACAAAGGACAATTTCGAGTCCACCTGCGAGGGCCCAACCCTGAACGGCAGCGATCACCGGAACTGGGCACCTCTCAAGCTTGCAAAGGAAGCGCATCAGCCGGTCGGGAAAGGAATCGGGCCCACTGACTGGTATTCCGTCCTGGTCGACGGCCAATGCCGTGAGGTCGGCGCCGGCAGAGAATGTCCGGGAGGAGCCCGCAATAACCAACGCGCAAAGCGCATTGTCCCTTGCAACCTCATCCAGGATGCCCTCGAAATGTACGATCATCGGTAACGTGATGGCGTTAAGCGAATCCGGCCTGTTGAGCGTGGCCTGCGCGACCTGTCCACGTCGCTCAAACAGCACGTCCGGCGTGATCACAAGCTGCTCCCGAATTCGAGGCAGATCTTGCCGAAGTGCTTTGCTTTCGCGATCTGCGCAATTGCCGATGGCGCGTCGGTGAGCGAACGGCCGGATATCTGATAGATCGGCCTGAGCTTGTGCAGATCGACAGCGCGCATCATCTGCTCGAACGCGCGCTTTGGTCCCGCCGTCACGCCCTGCAGCCGGATCGCTCGCGTCACCACTTGCCCCAACGGTATCGTCGCTGACGGCCCGTCGAGTACGCCAATCATGGCGACCGTGCCTTCCTCCCTGACGGCCTTGATCGAATGCGTGAGCGTGCCTGCCAACTCCATGACCAGGTCAATGCCGGACGGGCCGGCAATCTCGCGCGCGCGTTTTTCCCACGCTGGCTCCGTCCGATAGTTGATCGTTTCGTCCGCTCCAAGCTCGCGCGCGCGCTTGAGCTTCTCGTCACTCGACGAGGTAATGATGACCTTGGCGCCGAACTGCTTGGCAAATTGCAGTGCGAAAAGCGAGACGCCGCCGGTGCCTTGGGTCAGGATTGTGCTGCCAGGCTTGATGCCGGCCGTCGTGAGCGCGCTCCACGCCGTCAGCGCTGCGCAGGGCAGGGTGGCGGCTTCAACCGCGCTAAGGTGGGAGGCGGCACGAACCACACAGTGTTCTGGGAACAGCATGGTCTCCTGCAGGACACCGTCGCAATAGCCGCCTAACATTCCCTTCCAGGTGTCCGGCTGCAGGGCGCCGTCAATCCAGGTCTGCGCGAAGTTCGGGCATACGATGTCGTTCACAGCCAAGGTGCTGACGTCCTGACCGACAGCGACGACGCGGCCGGCGCCGTCGGAGACCGGGACCATCGGCAGCTTGCCGCCGCGCCGCCCGTAGCCGCCCGCGACCATCACGTAATCGCGGAAGTTGATCGAGGCGGCCTGCATTTCGACAAGAACCTCGCGCCGTCCCGGCAGCGGCGGCGCGCGCCGTTCGCCGGCTGTCAAATTCTTAAGTCCCCAATCGGATTTGAGCTCCATCACGCGCATTACTCGCGCCTCCTTCGGCAGGGTCGACTGGGAGACTACAAAGTAGAATAGCGATTCACAATTCTTTTTTGTTCTTGACAAAGTGG